>JAZQWK010000103.1:0-20445 GCA_045632325.1 Eubacteriales bacterium | reverse complement strand
ATGAAACGCATCGACGGATAACAGCACGTCGTTGACACCGCTGTCGGCAAGGGCTTTTACGACCTCGCATATACGCGTGTGATCCTTTGAAAAGAATCCGTTTGTGATGATCTGCCGTCTCGGTACACCCATTTCCTTTGCGGCGGTGTGGATCGCGCAGACGGTATCGGGGTATAACAGCGGTTCTCCGCCGAACGTCATAACCGTTTCGATGGAATAGGCTTCTGCAATTTTTCGTACTGCGTCAGCAGCGATCACCGCGTCGATATGTTCCCCACAGGAAAGATGATCGCCCTCGGAGCAATGGATGCATCGACCGGTGCACGCATAGGTGATAACAAATTCGATTTTTTGAAGATGGGTCAGATATTTGTTTTGCATATGGCAGCGCCTTCTCCTCACGGTAACGATCAAGGATTTTCTTCATCTCATTATACCACATTTTGATAAATTACGCAAGTCCTATTGAAAATCCATCGGTTTTGCAGTATAATACCTATATCAATCAACACAGGAAAGGAAACAAGTATATGGAACCCAAGGATTACACCGTCATCAAAATTGCCGGAGAATACGCGACTCTGCAGGAAATCGGTACCGAGGAGGAGCTGTTCATCGCTTTGGCACTGCTGCCTGAAGGAACAGATTTGGGAACACGGCTGCATTATGAGATGTTCTCGTATGAAATTGTGGAGAACGCTTGATGTAAGGCGAGATTGCTATTGACAATCGCCCAAACCTGTGATATAATGTCACACAACTCAATGAAAGGATCACGGCAATGAAAACGATTCATCTCTATCAGATCATGAATACGGTTGCAATGCGCGGCATGGAACCCAAGCCTTGGGGACGGTCGGGCTTGTGTTGTCGTGCTCTGATATCTCCGTAATCTTTTTTCAAAGATGACAGGATAACCGGATCATAACGGTGCAAGTCGGATACATTTTCGATTTGCACCGTCTTTTTATTTTTACAGGAGGAAATTGCAATGGAAACCAAACACTATTTAGAGAACTACTACGAACAGTACGACGAAGACGGTCGCCTGCGCTCCAAACACGGCATGGTGGAATTTCTGACGACGATGAACTATGTGGAACGCTATCTGAAACCCGGGATGCGGATTTTGGAAATTGGTGCGGCAACAGGTCGGTACAGTCATGCGTTGGCGCAGGGTGGCTATTCCGTCGATGCAGTAGAGCTTTTGGAGCACAACATCGAACTGTTCAAACAAAATACGATCCCCGGAGAGCCTGTGACAATAAAGCAGGGGAATGCGATGGATTTATCCGATTTTGCCGATGACACCTACGACATTACGCTTTTGCTTGGACCGATGTACCATCTCTTTACACGAGAAGAACAGAAAAAAGCACTGTCAGAGGCAATTCGTGTCACCAAGCGCGGCGGAGTGATCTTTGCGGCATACTGCATGGGGGATGCGAGTATCCTGTCCTACGGTTTTGTGCGCGGCGAGATCTTCAACATCATCGAAAAATGTATGCTCGATCCCGAAACCTTTGAAACCTTTTCTCATCCGTGGGATTTGTTTGAACTTTATCGCAAGGAAGATATCGAGGCACTTCGCAATGGTTTTGATGTGATACCGCTTCATTTTATCGCATCGGACGGCTATACCAATCATATGCGGGGAATTGTGGACGCCATGGATGACCGCACTTATGATATTTATCTCAAATATCATTTTGCAACCTGTGAACGGCAGGACATGATAGGGTATTCCAATCATACACTCGATATTTTCCAAAAGAATTGACCAATCAAAATTTCCCCTTGATTTTATATCGTTTTTATGGTATACTATTTGTATGATTATGCAAAAAACGAGAGGAAAAACATGAAACTATCCGAATTATTCAAAAGCAATACACTCCATTTGTCCTTTGAAGTCTTCCCGCCGAAAACCGATACCGCATTTGCATCCGTGAAAGCTGCGGTTGAGGAGATTGCCGAGCTTCACCCGTCCTTTATGAGCGTGACCTACGGCGCGGGCGGCGGAACGAGCCAATATACGCTTGACATTGCAAAAAATATCAAGGAGCAGCACGGTGTTCCGACGCTGGCGCATCTGACGTGCGTATCGTCCACCAAAGAAACCGTCCGTGAAAAAATCACACAAATCAAGGAAGCCGGCATTGAAAACGTCATGGCGCTGCGCGGTGATCTGACGCCCGAAATGGAAGGGCAGGATCGCAGTACCTGGGCATACCGTCATGCCGTTGATCTGATCCGCGACATCCGTGAATCGGGTGCGGATTTCTGCATCGGCGGTGCGTGCTACCCCGAGGTGCATCCCGAAAGCGTCAACCAGGCAGAGGACATCAAATATCTCAAAGAAAAAGTCGATGCAGGCTGTGATTTTCTGACGACGCAGATGTTCTTTGATAACAATCTGCTCTATAACTTCCTTTATAAGATCAGAGAAGCCGGCATCACCGTTCCCGTCATTCCCGGTATTATGCCGATCACCAATGCAAACCAGGTCGCGCGCGCGATCAAGCTGTCGGGCTCCTTTATGCCGCGCCGCTTTGCATCCCTCGTTGATAAATTCGGTTCCAATCCCGATGCGATGAAGCAGGCGGGCATTGCCTATGCCACCGATCAGATCATCGACCTGTTCGCAAACGGCATCAAAAACGTTCACGTCTACTCGATGAACAAGCCCGACGTTGCTGCAAAGATTCAGGACAACCTGTCTGCGATCATCGGAAAAGGAGTTTGAATATGTCCATTCTTGAATACATCAAACAAAAGCCGCTGATTCTGGACGGCGGTATGGGAACGCTTCTGCAGGCACAGGGGCTGCAGCCGGGTGAGCTTCCCGAGCTTTGGAATCTCTCTCATCCCGAAAAGATCATCGCCATTCAGAAAACCTATTACGATGCGGGAAGCAACGTTGTCAACACCAATACGTTCGGTGCCAATCCCTTGAAATTTGACCGCGATACGCTGGTTTCCGTGGTTCACGGCGCCATTGACTGTGCGCGTGCTGCGAGAGACGCTTCCGAAACGCCGCACGAAAAGTTCATTGCGCTTGACATCGGACCGAGCGGCAAGATGCTCGCGCCTCTTGGCGATCTTGACTTTGAGGATGCGGTGAAGTGCTTCTCCGAGGTTATCCGCATTGGCGCGGAATACGGTGTCGATCTGATCTTCATCGAGACGATGAACGACAGCTATGAAACGAAGGCGGCGCTCCTTGCAGCAAAGGAATCGTGCGATCTGCCCGTGTTTGTCTCCAACGCCTATGGTGCGGACGGCAAGCTGATGACGGGTGCATCGCCCGAAGCGATGGTCGCTATGCTCGAGGGTATGGGCGCGGATGCCATCGGTGTCAACTGCTCTCTCGGTCCGAAGGCTCTCGCACCGATCGTCGATGCCTACCTTGCCGCGGCGTCGGTTCCCGTGCTTGTCAAGCCGAATGCCGGGCTCCCGAAGGTCGTTGACGGCAAGACGGTCTTTGACGTTCTGCCTGACGAATTTGCGCTGGATGTCACCGAAATGCTTTCCAAGGGCGTTTCGATTGCAGGCGGCTGCTGCGGAACGACCCCCGATCATATCCGTGCACTTGCAGAGAAGGCAAAGGATATTACGCCGATTGCTCCTGTAAAAAAGAGTTTCACGCGCGTATCGTCTTACACTCATGCGGTGACGTTCGGCGACGATCCGCTTTTGATCGGTGAGCGCATCAACCCGACGGGCAAAAAGAAGTTTAAGGAAGCCCTGCGCGCGCACGATATGGACTACATCTACCGCGAAGGACTTGCGCAGGTCGAATGCGGCGTTCATATTCTCGACGTCAACGTCGGTCTGCCGGAAATTGATGAGCCTGCGGTTTTGTGTGAGGCAGTCTGCGGATTGCAGGCGATCCTTGACACGCCGCTGCAGATCGATACCTCCAATCCTGCCGCGATGGAATCGGCACTTCGCCGCGTCAACGGCAAGGCGCTGATCAACTCGGTCAACGGCAAGGACGAGGTTATGGACGCGATCTTCCCGCTGGCAAAGAAGTACGGCGGTGTCATCATCGCACTGACGCTGGACGAGACGGGGATTCCCCAAACGGCGGAAGGACGGCTTGATATTGCACGCCGCATCCTTGCCCGTGCCGCAGAATATGGCATTGACAAAAAGGATATCGTCTTTGACCCGCTGGCACTGACAGTTTCCGCCGATGATCGCGCGGGTATCGAAACGCTCCGTGCTGTCAAGATGATCCGCGAGGAGCTGGGCTGTCATACGTCGCTCGGCGTATCGAACGTGTCCTTCGGTCTGCCGATGCGCGACCTGATCAATGCATCGTTCTTCACGCTTGCCCTCGGTGCAGGTTTGTCCGCCGCAATCATGAATCCGTACTCTGCGCCGATGATGCAGTCGTATCATACCTTCCGCGCGCTCCACGGACTTGACCCGTCCTGCATCGGTTATATTGCCTATACCGAAACGCTGCCGAAATCCGATGCGCCGACAGCATCTGCATCGGTTACCGCCGCTCCTGCCGCAAAGGTACAGACTTCCGGCACAACGGAACTGCAGAACGCCATTGTCCGCGGACTGCGTGAACGTGCGGGTGCACTGACGGCAGAACTGCTGACACAGGGTGCAGAATCGCTTATCCTCGTGCAGGAGGAGATCATTCCCGCGCTGAACATCGTCGGCGAGGGATTTGAGAAAAAGACCGTCTATCTGCCCCAGCTTCTGATGAGTGCCGAAGCTGCAAAAGCGGCGTTTGAAGCAATCAAGACCTCTGTTGAAAGTCAAAACGGCAATACTGCCTCCGTCAAATGCCCGTTTGTCCTTGCCACCGTCAAAGGCGATATCCACGACATTGGCAAGAACATCGTACGTCTGCTGCTTGAAAACTATGGTTATGCCGTGTCCGATCTCGGTCGTGACGTTTCGCCGGAAGCGGTCTGTGACGAGGTGCTCCGTCTGCACGCACCGCTGTGCGGCTTGAGTGCCTTGATGACCACCACCGTTCCCGCGATGGAGGAAACGATCAAGTTGCTCCGCGAGCGTGCACCGTTCTGCCGCGTTGTTGTCGGCGGTGCCGTTCTCACGCAGGAATACGCCGATGCCATCGGTGCGGATAAGTACGCACGCGACGCGATGGAAACGGTACGGTATGCAGAAGAGGTTTTTGCAGGATTGTAAGCTCGCTGAAGCAATGCAATACGTTATTTTTCAGCGACTGTTTGGCGTTCAAAGATAAACGGGGCTGCTGTATGAAGCCCTCAAAAAAGACGAACCGTTCATTACCGAAAGGTATTGAGCGGTTCGCTGTTTTCATGATATCAGGAAATTGACGAGTGTATCGCCGGTGCCGTTTATGTGTGAACGGTTATCTGATCCAAATCGGATTGCCGATTGCTGCGGGAGAACCGTCCTCGATGCGGATCACCTCTGCGCGGTAGAAGCGGCGCTTTTGTGCCTTGATGGCGCAGGTGAAGGGCAGGGCGGTCAGCGGAACGGAATATGCAAGACCCTCGTCGGAAAAGATATCGACGCGGTACTCTGCAGGATCACCGAAACGGGTGGGATGACCGTCCGCCACGCGCAGGCACAGCGTCAGATCGTCTGCATACGGAATGGTGCCGCCCATCGGAACAAATCCCTTGAAATTGCCGAGTGTCATCTGAATACCGACGCATCCTGCGTTCAGATCGCCCTCACGCAGACAGCGGACGAAAGCGTCGCACTTCGATTCATCGGCATATACCGTGTTGATACCGGCATTGGTCGCCTTTCCGTGTGCATCTGCCGTTGCGGTGTTGTAAATGCGCTTGTCGGCATCGAGCATTCTCAGCCACAATTTGTAGTTGTCGATCGTGTGCGGATTCAGCGCATCGGGATATTCGCAGGCGTAAATGACCTCGATTGCCGTGCGGTCACCGAAATCGTGGTGGTCGATGTTGTCGCTCTTGATCTGCTGTTTCGGATGGGCATTGACGAATGCACCGCCAATGGCACGGACTGCCTCACCGATCTCTAAAAACTTTGCAAAATCAATGCGCTTGTAGACGAAATGTCCCTCAACGCCGCCCTCGTAGTCGTAGACCTCGGGGAACTTTTCGAGAATGGTTTCAAGATCACCGAGATTCTGGAAGATCATCAGATAATGGCAGGCGTCATACGGATCGTTCCACAGCATGGCAGGCTCGGTGCCGTACAGAAAATGCTCGGGTGTGAACTCGTCGAGATACATGTGACGCACCTGTCTGTGGTCCATGAGACCGATGAAGTCCATGTGCAGCTCGGGCATTGCCGCAAGCCACTCTGCGGGCGTGGTCTTGCCGTCACTCGTGCCGCCGGATGCGGAATGCGCGTGGAAGTCGCCGTAATAGGCAGTTTTTCCTGCATAATGTGATTCCAGCGCGGAGAAATCAGCGTGTTCGGCGGCAATATGCACGTCAGCGGGGAATGTATAATCGGGGATGATGTGTTTCATTGTGGGAAATCCGTCCTTTCCGTGATTGTTTGAATACAGTATAGCACAATCTTTTCGGAAAAGCAAGATTTTTCGTGTATTTCACGGGGAAGTTTCTTAATTGCAGAATCCCTGATAGCTTTCCTTGAAATCTGCTAACTTTTCTGCAATGGAAAACAATGCGGACAGAAGCAGGAGCTTATGTGCACCCCATGTACGATAAATCGTCACCGTTCCGTCGGGCAGATCGACGATGTCGCGCATCGTGAAAGCATATCCGCTCAGGATGTCAAGTGCGGCTGCGGCTTCTTCCTCGGTGATCCCGCATTTCGCAGCAGCGGCAGCGGCGGTGAAGGCACGGCTGCAGTTGTTCAGCAGATACTGCATCATGCAGATGACATTTGGCTTGATGCAGTCTGATAAGAATTTCATAGCATCACCGCGTGACAACGATTGAATCTGCTGCTCCCACGTCATACGGTTGACAATGGCAGTTTCCGCGTCAATGAAGATGCCCGTCTTGCTCTGGGTAATCCACATCGACTGTGTATTGCGATTGGAATCCAGTGTTTTTCGCATTTGGGAGATCTGAAAATTCGCGTCCTTTTTCGGGGCACCCTCGCACCACATTCTCAAAAGTAGGTCGTCAATGGCAGCCTCGGGCTTTTCTGCATGAAGAACTGCCGCATTGATGTTTTCCTCAATGCCAAACAGCGCATCAATACTCGTCTCAAAAATTTCCGCAAGGACAGGCAGCAGCAGAATGTCGGGCATCGTGGTTCCGCACTCCCATTTGGAAACGGTCTGCGCGGATACCCCGATCAGAGTGGCAAGCTGTTCCTGTGTCATATCGCGTTCACGGCGCATGGCTGTGATTTGTTTTCCGATGTCAATCATACGTGATTCCTCGTTTCGTAATTTTCGTACAGGCCTGTTCGCTGACTTTATTATACCACAGATCACGCAAAATAGCAATGACGCAAACGGAGGGAAAAACGCGAAAACGGAGAGCGATGTCGCGCTCTCCGTTTGTACTTGTCCTGTTATGCGGGATATTTCTTTGCAATAATCAGCCCAATCGCAAGCACAATCGCGGAAATGATCACGGGAATTAGATTGCCGAGATTGATCGGTGCTCCTGCAGAGGATCCGCTTATGCTGCCGGGCATATTGCCGGGGACGCGGCTTGTACTGCCTTGTGCACCGCCGTTGGGATTGGTGGTTTGTGCATCTCCTGCCGTACCGCCCTGTGCAGAACCGCCGGGGAACATGCCGCCGCCCTGGAAAGAACCACCGCCGGGAATGGTACTCGGGTCGAATCCTTCGGGCATTTCGCCGCCGCCAAATGTGAATCCGCCTTCGGGCATCGTGCTCGGGTCAAAGCCTTCGGGCATATTGTTCGGATCAAAACCGGCAGGAGGTGTCTGACCGCCGCCGAACGTAAAGCCGCCGTTGCCGGATGCCAGTGAGATGATGCCGCCGGAAGAAGCGGAAGTTTGGGTACGGTTTGCGGTTCCGTTATAGAACACCATCGGGGAGGATTCGGTTCCTGTCGCTTCCGTGGTTTCGGTCGGCTGTTCACGATCTGTTTTGTTTCTGTCGGTACGACTGCCGCCGAAGTCACCGCCGGGCATTTTTCCACCGCCCATGCCGCCGCCCATCGAACCCATGTCGGAGGTGTTGAGATCAGCAGCATCGGCATAATCGACCTGTTCTGCGGTCGTGCCGTTGGCAAGCTGTGCAGTGATGCTTTCCGTGCGAAGCTCGCAGAAGCGGCGCATTGCGTTGATACCCGTTTCAAATTCCTCGTAGGTATAGAACGCGGTCGGGTCCTTTGCGACGTAATCCTTGATGAGGGGATATGCGTTTTCGATGATACCTGCAACGTCAACTGTGTTCAGGAATTCTTCGTAGTACTGATGATACTGCGCAAGATAATCCTCATCGGATGCGATCCAGTACCACATCGGACGGTCAGAACCGGTGCCGCTGGTCGGTGTGTCGATCGGCGTGTTGACCGTACTCTGCGCATTACCGCCCTGGAACGTACCGTATGCAAGGTTGTAGTCCCACGGAATCATGGCAAGCTGTCCGTCTTCTTCGTACAGATAGTAGTTGTGGATCATCGAGCCTGTGTAGCTGTCGCCGTTGCAGACGTAGTTGTGAACGACAAAGTAACGGATGACCGCATCGATATCCACGACCTGGTTGACGTTCTGATACGAGGAGAGCTGCTTCAGCGATGCGATCAGACGGTTTTGATCGGCAGTCGTGATATCGGTCTTTGCGTTGTTCCAGATGTTGGAATAGCTGCTTACGTTGTCATCGATATACTGCAGCTTAACGTCCGACGAGCCCATACCGAAGCCGCCGCCGCCGAACATACCGCCCATATCAAAGCAGCCCGAGGGACGGGTTGACTTGTCTGTTTCGCTGTTTTCACCGTCATTATTACCGCCTTCACCGCGGCTCGGGATTTGCGACATATCGGGCATTTCACCGCCGCCAAACATATTGCCGAAGTCGAACGCGCCCATGTCAAAGTCCTTGCCGTTGCCGCGACCGCCGCCGAAGCTCATGCTGTCGGGCTTGTACAGTTCACCGTAATCGGAACCGTAGTTGCGTTCCAGGAAGCTGTCTTCGACACCCTCGACCGCAAGATACAGTCCCCAATCCTCGCCGTTGACGGTCAGATACGCAAAGCTGCACAGCGGTGCCGCCGCGCCGAATTCTGCCATCATCGTGTAGGTCAGATAGTCCTTCATCATGGTCGAGTCCTGAATCAGATTGTTTAAGGACAGCTTGTCAAGACCGTGATAAGTGATAGAGTTGTCGTAATGGTCAAACTCGACCTTGAAGCTGTAGCGTTCACTGCCAAGGGAAGAAACCGTGGACAGGGAGGTGTTGCCCTTACCGCGGATGGCGATGTTCTTATACGCTTCGCCGTCAATGACCATGGATACGGTATAGTATTCCTCGCTTGTTGCGTTGTCAATGAATTCGTCCCAATTGTTCATGACGATGTCGATGGTATGGACGCGCGTATTGTCAAACAGACGGTTTTCATAACCCATCGTGTGTGCCGCGACAGTCAAGCCAAACGATGCGCCGTTCATAAAGACCAGCGAGATGACAAGGATGATCGCCGTGAACGTCCAAGCGAAGGAATCAAAATGCTTACTTCTCGATAATCCCATATATTACTCCATATAGTCGCCGTTGTAGGAAACGATGACTGCATTTTCAACGCCGGGCATACCGGAGATGAAGTTGATGAAATCGGTGTTGTCGTCCTTGAGTCTGACTTCAATGTTCATTTCGACACAGCCCTTGGTTGCGCTCTTGCTCTTGACGACACTGCGGGCAACCTGCGTGTAGAGGTATTCGCGGACCTTCTTTTCGGAGTTGTGATCGGCACAGCGAACGACGAGCATATAGGGATGGGTGTGGGTCTTGTTGTTGACGAAGAACAAGAGGATCAGACCGATGACGACGGAGCCGATAACAGCCAGCGGGATCATGCCTGCAGCGAGGATGATGCCTGCGCCGACGGCCCAGAACAGAAACGCAATGTCAAGCGGATCCTTGATCGCGGCACGGAAACGGACGATGGACAGTGCACCGACCATACCGAGCGACAGAACGACGTTGGAGGTAACGGCTAAAATGACGATGGAGGTGATCATGGTCAGCGCGATCAGTGTCGTGCCAAAGGTCGCGGAATACATGACGCCGCGGTAGGTCTTCTTATAAATGAGGAAGATGAACAGACCGATGCCAAAGGACAGCACGATGGTCAGAAACATATCGAGCATGCTGATGGCAGATACGTTTTCGAGGAATGAGGACTTGAAAATATCGCTGAAATTCATTTGTATTCTCCTTGAATTATGATTTGTCTTTGTTTAATCGAACATTCTGCAAGCGGCGTATTTGGAAAAGGCGCCGTTCTGTCTGCCGCCGAGCTGTACGGCATCGCGTATGACGTCGGGCAGATAGTTGTCCCATTTGACTTCCAGCACGATGGGATCGCCGAAGATGGGAACCGTAATACAATCGGGATTGAGGAAATCGGTGCACGAAAGTCCCGTGCGGATGTTGTAGTCCAGCGTCACACGGACGTTGCCCGCATCGAAAATGAACGGTTCTCTCGTATAGTCCACGATGACCTTGGCGCGCAGACCTTCATCCAGCATTTTTCCGCGGAAGCTGCGCAGAATCTCATTGTCCTGCCAGCCGGGGAAATCAAGATCGCCTGCAGCAATGGCGCGTGCCTGTTCGGGTGTCAGAGTAGCGGAATCCTTATATCCGAGGGAACGGTTTTTGTATTTTCGTTCCAGATGGATAATATCGGTGCTGTGATTGTAAAGCCGTATGCGATATTTTTCGCGTTCTGCACAGCCGCTCAGTTTTTCCCGCAGTGCTTTGTCATCCGCGTTATCAAAATACAGACTGCGGATGGAATAAACACCGTCCACCGCGTGTGGATCGGGATGCATGACCGCACGCAGACGCTGCCGCAAAATCATCATATCCCCACGGTTGATCTCGTGTTTGACTTCATGTCTGAATTGCATGGAGGTAGTTTTATCTTCCTTTCTTTTGAATTTTGCTGCTCCGTACGCTCTGAAAACGAAAGAGCATCCAAAGAAAACGCGGTTTTCCTTGGATGCTGATAGTATACTATATTACTGTGTAAACTGTTTCAATGTAAAATGAAAATAGGGTTTTAGTTATGTGTTCCTTTATGTGTTTTATATGACGGAATTGTGTCGTCCGGCACGGTGTGCAGCAGCAGTTTCTCCGTCATGCATGAAGGCGTTTGCAGTAACCGCCCGCGCGCGGATGCTCGTTTGCATATTTTCCGGGGAAGCCAAGTACGATCATACCGCGATCAACGGTTGCGTGCCAGATTACTTCCATGTCATTGAGATGCGGTTGGGACAGATTGACCGCATAGAGCTTCGGCTGGGAGCAGAGCAGATCGATGTAATGATCGCCCTTACCGCAGAAGTGCATGGCACCGCCGCCGAAATGTTCAAGCAGACGTGCATCGTACGGCATGGCAAATTCCTCGTAGAATTCGGGGGATAAGTTCATGGCGCTGTCACAGCGGAGCATGATCCGTCCGCGATGGCGCATATTTGCCCAGTGAACGTTCATGTCCTCGCCGCACGGGAACATGGCAAACCACTGATCGAGAAACGCGGTATAGGTATCGGTAATCAGCGACAGCATCGCGTGAACCAACTCGGGCTCGTCATACATGGCGTAGAACATCTCGCATCCCCACAAAAGTTCACAGATGTCAAGCGGTCCCTGCAGGTCGGGATGGTAGATGGTGACGTACCTTGCAATCTTCGGATACTGTGCGCAAACGTCCTGCCAAAGTGCGGCAAACGTCCAGACGCGTGCGCCGAAGCCTTCGTTCAGATCGGGCATTCCGCGCTCGACGCACGCACGAATCAACTCGGTGTCATTGAACGGCTTCGTCGTCGGGAGCGTGTTCATCTCGCGCGGCATTTCAAAGATCTCCGCTCCGAACAGTGAGGATAGAATACCGGTACCGTAATTGGCACGGACGCAGAGATTGGCGCGGTCGGAGTTCAGCGCATTGGATACGTCGGCAAGCTGGTGGACGAGCATCGTTTCCACGTCGGCAAGCGCGTCGTTGATGTTGATGCGCGGAACGGGTACGCCGGGAGCACTTTTCTTTTTTCTGCACGGAGCGAAGATTTCAGCGTCGGACGTTCCATGCAGAAAGGCATACCATTGTGCGGCGAAATCTTCTTCGGCTGCGGGATCGATGCGGGATTCGATGTCGTCAAGAAGTGCGATGGTTTCGGGACGGAGAGATAACATGGTGCACGATCCTTTCTTTCTTACGAATTTTGCGTGTTATCCCACAATTCTTCAAGAAGCTTGGAGGCTGCTTTTTCCATGGAGGTATAGGTAGACATATATTCACTGTTCTTTGTCAGCACAGTTCTCTGAATCATACCGACCTGACCGTTGGAGAAATAGTAATTATTGGCATACATGAAGTCGGTTGTTGCATTGGACCGAATCAGATCGATAACCTGTGCAGAAATATCATCGTGGGAATATTTGACCTTCAGAGCGACTTCATAGTAAGTCGGCATGACGTTTTTATAATTTTCAATACACATGGCTTCCAGAACGGCGCACGACATATCAATTTCAGAAAGTGTGATCGGAACGGCATACAGCGTTGCATAGTCGTGAATCATCGTGCTGTATTCTTTCTGCGATTCATCTGCTTTAGGATAAGGAAGTATGCCGTAAGGATCTTCCATATCACGCAGTGCGTGGAGACGGGAGAATCGTTCCGGGAAGAACATGAGATTTCCGTTGACGAATGTCTGAACGCCGACGGTCAGATGATCGGCAGCATCCGGTGTGACAAAGACACCCGTTGTATCATAATACAGCTGTTTCAGCTTGTCCATGATATCGACGTTGCGCGTCTGGTCTTCAATCAGTTTGATCTGACCGGAAGTGTCTCTTTCCGAAATAGTCAGACCTGCGGAATATGCCATAAGGTCTGCCTGCGAAATGGTGTTGGTATAGAAGCCGAGAACGTCGTCACGGTCGACTTCACCATTTTGGTTGAGATCGCTGTATACTTCGGTGCTGAACTGCTGTAATTTCTCAATCGTCCACTGTCCGTTCAAGGTCAGCTCATAGAGTTCATTGGGATCACCGTAGTAGTTCTGATACATGGTCTTGTTGAAGAAGACCGAACCCATATTGCGCAGCAGGAACATACAGATGTCACCTGCGAGCAGACAACGGGAATCGCTGTTGATTTCAATTTTGGACATATAGTTGACATCCCACCACGGCTGGGAGTAATCCAAATAAGGTGCGTCAGACAAATTGTGATACAATCCGTCCAGGGACTGCGGCAGACCGAAACTCTGGTGCGTGATCACGATGTCATAGGCATCGTCACCTGCCGTCAGAACGGTGCGCATATAGTCACGGTAGGAAGTGGTGACTTCCGGTCCGAAGATATAGTCCAACTTGACGTTCAGACGTTCTTCAACAGCGAGGTTGCGGTTATACAGTGCATCACTGACAATTTCGCCCTCTGCCTGATTGGTACCTGCTTCAAACACGGCAACTGTCGGTTCACCGTTGACGGCGATGCGGACTTTGGTGCCGTTAAAGTCAAGATCATCGGGGAGAGAGTCTTCGATACCGTTGTCTTCTGCAAGTGTGGTTTGTATCGTATCAGTTGAGATGTCTGCGTCGGCTGTGGTTTCTGTCGTTGTCTGTCCATTGGAACAGGATACGGATGCAAGGAGCAGGGTGAGCAAAAGCGCGATGGAAATCTTTTGTTTCATGATAAGTTCCTTTTCTCTGCATGATCTGCACAACAGGAAGAAAATCCGTTTGCCGATTTTGCAATCACTTTTTTTTCCATTATATTACAATTTGACGGTTTTGTCAAGATAGAATGAAGACATCATCAAAGAAACTGTGTAAAAAATAAAAGATGCCGTACCGCAGTACAGCATCTTTGTAAGTATGCAGATTATCTCTTGAGCAGAACGTCCTGTTCGTATGCTTCGATTTCCTTGAACCAAGCAGTATCAGCTGCAACACCGCAGGATGCGCAGTATTCAGCCCAGATATCGCCGAACGGCATGGTCTTCATTTCTTCCTGCATGACCATCAGTTCCGTGTACTTGTTCTCATCCTGGAGCTTCTTGAGCATTTCATTGGGCGTGCAGAGCGCTGCGAGCAGAGCCTTCTGCCAGCTGCGGAAGCCGACGACCCAAGCTGCGATACGGTTGATGGAAGCATCGAAGTAGTCGAGCGCCATGTAAACGCGGTCGAGCGCGTCACAGCGGACGATTTCCTTTGCCATTTCCTTCGTTTCGTCATCGAGCAGAAGGACGTGGTCGGAGTCCCAACGGATGCCGCGCGTGATGTGGAGCGCGATTTCCGGATAGAAGCAGAGCAGAGCGGGGATCTTGTCGGAGACGACTTCGGTCGGATGGTAGTGACCGTTGTCCATCAGCGGCAGAACGCCGTCATGGGTAGCTGCGAAGGACAGCGTGAATTCAGCAGAACCGGAGGTGAATGCTTCAACGCCGATACCGAAGACCTTGGATTCAACGCAGGGCTTGACGAGGTTCTTGTCAAACGGTTCTTCGAGGATCGCTTCGATGGATTCCTTGTAGCGCATACGCGGACCCATACGGTCAGCGGGAACGTCCTTATAACCGTCACCGGTCCAGATGTTCATAACGCAGGGATAGCCGGTTTCCTTTGCAAAGTATTCGGAGATGCGGATACAAGCCTTACCGTGTTCGATCCAGAATGCGCGGACTTCTGCATCGGGGCTGGACAGGGTCAGACCGTCCTTGGATGCCATCGGGTGGGAGAAGAACGTCGGGTTGAAGTCGATACCCATGTTGTACTTCTTTGCCAGTTCTACCCACTTTGCGAAGTGCTTCGGTTCGATCTTGTCGCGGTCAACGTATTCGCCTTCTTCAAAGATGGCGTAGCATGCGTGGACGTTGAGCTTCTTGGTACCGGGGCAGAGGGACATTGCCTTTTCCATGTCAGCGAGCAGCTGAGCGGGAGTGGTTGCCTTGCCGGGGTAGTTACCGGTGGTCTGGATACCGCCGGAGAGAGGGCCGTCATGGTCGAAGCCGATGACGTCATCACCCTGCCAGCAGTGCAGAGCGACGGGAATGTTCTTCAGCTTTGCGATGGCAGCATCGGTATCAACGCCGTATGCGGCATACATCGCTTTTGCGGATTCATATCTTGTCATGATAGAGTACTCCTTTTTTGAATTTTGATATATACTATTATAGCAGAAAACGGCAGAAATTGCAATACCTTATCGGCAAAAAAACAGCGTCCCGCGAAAAAAACGGAACGCTGTGATTGGATGCTGTCGGAAAAGATCGGTCTTGCTCAATCAGATCTTGACGATGCCGAAGAAGTCGAGGATGGAGGAGACCAGAATCAGCACGATGAAGATCGGTGCGATATACTTGATCATAACGGTGAAAAGCTTCTTGCCCTTCAGCAGATTGCCTTCACATTCTGCTTCTTCAATGACCGTCTTGGGCTTCAGAATATAGCCAATGAAGATCGCGGTAGCAAGTGCGGTGATCGGCATGAGAATGTTGTTGGAGATGAAGTCGAAGAAGTCGAGCACCTGCAGACCGATGATGGTAAAGCTGCTCCATGCGCTGTAGCCAAGGCAGGTGAACACGCCGAGTACCAGCGAAATGCCGAGTACCGTCAGGCAGGCGGGAATACGCTTCATGTTCAGCTTGTCCTGGAAGACGGAAACGATGGTTTCCATCAGAGAAATTGCCGAAGTCAGAGCTGCGAACAGAACCATGATAAAGAAGGCAGAGCCGATGATGTTGCCGCCGGGCATTGCATCGAAGATCTTGGGCAGCGTGATGAACATCAGACCCGGACCCTTGCCGAGTGCAGATTCGTCACCGCCGGAGAACGCGAAGACCGCAGGAATGATCATCAAGCCCGCGAGGAACGCAACACCGGTGTCGAAGATTTCGATCTGGTGGGTAGAACCTTCGATAGAGATCTCCTTCTTCATATAGGAACCGAAGGTGATCATGATACCCATAGCAAGGGACATGGAGTAGAACAGCTGTCCCATTGCGGCGACCACGGTCATGACAGAGAAGTGGCTGAAATTGGGGGTGATATAGTAGAGAACACCGTCTACTGCGCCGTCCATGGCGAAAATGGTATACAGCGCGATGACAAGAATCAGGACAACGAGAATCGGCATCATGAACTTGGATACCTTTTCAACGCCTTTTTCGACACCGCACATAACGACAACTGCCGTGATGCCGATAAAGACTAAGAACCAGACAATCGGTTCAACGGTGATACCGATGTAGTCGCCGAAGAACGAATCGTTTGCCATGGTCGATGCCTGACCGGAGATAAAGCCGACCATGTACTTGATGACCCATCCGCCGATGGCAGAATAATAGGGGAGAATGATCGTCGGGATGATTGCCGCAAGCCAGCCGACCCAGGTAAAGCGCTTATCAAGGGATTGGAACGCATCAATGGGAGACTTGCCCGTTTTACGGCCGATGGCAATTTCTGCAACCATCAGCGAAAAGCCGAACGTGACTGCAAGAATGATATAGACGAGCAGGAACATACCGCCGCCGTATTTTGCCGCGAGATACGGGAATCGCCAAATGTTGCCGAGACCGACCGCAGAACCTGCCGCCGCCAGGACAAATCCGAGCTTTCCTGTAAAGGAGCTTCTGTTTTGAGAATCCATAGGAATATCCTCCTGTCAAAATGATGATATTTATTATACCATACAAGCGGCAAAAAAACAATGGGTTTGCGAAAATCACGCAGAATTATTTTTCGTGAGAAAGCAATTCATAAAAATTGCCGCAGGATTTTCATCCTGCGGCAGAAAAGAGCGTTGGAAATTACAGCTTGATGACTTCGCCGGTCTTTGCGGATTCTTCGCAAGCCATGGTCAGCTTGAGAGACTTGATGGCATCGGAATACGGAGAACGGATCTTGGAGCCGTCGCCGGTCTTGATGGCATCGATGAAGACGCGGTCCATGATACCGGTCTGTTCTTCGCCGCGATCCATATGGGTCTGACCTTCTGCGGTATAGATGTCGAGCGTGGAGCGGAGAGCGTATTCGAGCGTACCGTCCTTGCAGTAGACCGTCATACCGTTGGTGACCTTGGAGCCGGGTCTGTTGTAGCAGCCGGTGAACAGGGTTGCAACGACGCCGTTCTTGAACTTCATGACTGCAGAGGAGTAGTCGAGGTCAAGGTTGTAGCCGGGCATACCGTATTCGTCGTCAACGATACCGTTTGCGCCTGCACAGTATACGGATTCGGGTTCGCCGAACAAAAAGCGCAGCTGGTCGAACAGGTGAATGTTCTGTTCAATGATCTGACCGCCGCAGGTTTCCTGCTGTCTCCACCACCAAACACCGGGGATACCGCCGAGCCAGGAGCCGCGGACGACAACGGGGGTGTGTTCTGCGCAGAAGTCCTTCATCGTTTCGGTCAGGTTCTGCCATCTGTCCTGAAAACCGACGTTGGTAAGCAGACCCTTTTCTTCGACGCGCGCGAGAATCTGTTCTGCAACACCGAGGTCGAGAGCCATCGGCTTTTCAACCTGGAACGGGATGCCGAGATCGATGATGGCGTTTTCGATTTCGCCGTGCTGATGCGGGGGAACTGCGATGAAGATGACGTCGGGCTTGATGTCGTCGAGCATCGACTTGTAGTTGTCGTAGACCTTGCCGGAGCCGTACTTGTCAGCCATTGCCTGTGCACGGGCAACATCTGTGTCGCAGAAGCCGATCAGATCAACGTCTTCCATAACGGAGAGCTTCTGAAAATGAACGCCGTTTCTGCCGCCGCAGCCAATGAGAGCAGCCTTTACTTTTTCCATGAGTATGATCCTCCATGTAAATTGATTTTGTTTTCTATCGATACTGTATCTTTGGGATACAGTCAGATTCAGTCTGTGACGACACCCTTCTTGAGGATGACGTTTGCATACAGTGCGGACTCACCGGTCTGGATGACGCAGTACGCCTTCTTTGCGCGTTCGTAGAATGCAAAGCGTTCGATCATTTCGGGGGCTTCGTCGGTATAGGGCTTGATGAGTTCTGCATAGGTGTCCCAGATGGGAGTTTCGACGGTGTCGCCGGGGACCTTTTCCATCAGATAGACAGGCTTTGCATACGTATCAAGCGGGAAGAGCTTCAGCATCGCTTCCAGCAGTGCAGGAGCGTCGTGACCGTCACAGCGGACGAGTCTCTGACCCATCGAGGCACCGGGGAAGTTGCCGTCGCCGATGACGATTTCGTCACCGTGTCCCATTTCTGCCATAATTTTCAAGAGTTCGGGAGAGATGATCTTCGGAATTCCTTTTAACATGGGATGATTCCTCTTTTCTTTATGAATTCAGACAGCGTTTATGCTGTAAACGTTTCCTTCAGTACCGCACGGATCGCGCCGGGACCTGCAACGAGCTTTAAGAACAGCGCTTCCACGGTTTCGCCAAGACCTGCTTCGTAGAGGTCAACGGCGAAGATGTTGGCGTTGGACAGAATCGGCTGCAGCGCCTTGTGTACACAGACGGGGCAAGCCTTGCCGAGCCGGATGTCAGCAAGATACGGCTGAAGCTCGGACAGCAGCGGATCGGAGGAGATCGTAAATGCTTCACCGTTGTCATCCAGACCCATCAGATAGCGGCACCAGCCGGCTACGACGAGCGGAATTGCCTTGAGCGTGGTGACATCCATACCTGCTGCCAGATATGCCTTGATCGTTTCGCCGAAGCGGACGGACATCTTCTGGGAGGTATCGGTTGCAATTCTCTGCGGAGCATCGGGCATGAACGGGTTGGGCAGACGAACCTTGACGACTTCGTCAATGAATGCCTGCGGGTCGAGAATACCGGGGGTGACGACGACGGGCAGACCTTCCTTGTAGCCGATGACGTCGACCATTGCCGCAAGCTCGGGATCCTTCATTTCCGCGGAGATCAGCGTATAGCCGAGCAGACAGCCGTAAACGGCAAGTGCGGTATGAAGGGGATTGAGGCAGGTGCAGACCTTCATCTTTTCGGTCTTGTCAACAGTTTCGCGTTCGGTGAAGATAACGCCGCCTTCTTCCAGTGCCGGATGACCTGCGGGGAATTTGTCTTCGATGACGAGATACTGCGGGCGTTCTGCGTTGACGAACGGTGCGATGTAGGTGTTCTTGTCGGTGATGACGGTTTCGGTGTCGCCAAAGCCTGCATCGGCAAGCATCTTTGCGACGTTGGCATCGGGTCTGGGCGTGATCTTGTCGATCATAGAGATCGGGAAGGCGATCTTGGTTTCATCATTCAGATACGCAACGAAGTCAGAGCCGACCTTTTCCTTTGCTGCCCACGCTTCTGCGATGGCAAGAACAGCCGCCTTCAGCTTATCGCCGTTGTGGGAGCAGTTGTCCATAGAAACGAGTGCCAGCGGGTATGCGCCTGCCTTGAAGCGCTTGTAGAGCAGAGCGGTCAGACGGGCAAGGAACGTCTTTGCACAACACGGACAGCCGTTCATGTCTTCTTCGACAGCGGGTGCAATCGTGCCGTCGGGACGGCGGATGGCGTAGCCCTTTTCGGTGATGGTGAAGGATACCATCTGCAGAGACGGTGCGCAGAAGATGTCAGCAAGGCGCGCAAGACCGTCTTCATCTGCCTTGACGGATTCCGCAACGGAGCCGATGACTTCCTTTTCGACGCTGCCGTCGGCAAGAAGCGTTACGGACAGGGACAGATTGTCGTGCGGCGCGTAGATTTTATCAATGATTTCGTAGTCAAAGCCTTCTGCCGCGATGACACCGCGGTCGAGCTTGCCTGCGGACAGCAGATGGTCGCAGACCTTTGCGGGGAATGCGCGGAACAGGTTACCCGCACCGAAGTGCAGCCACGTCGGTGCCGCGACCGTCTTTGCGATCATTGCCGCACGGTCATAAGCGGGGAGGGTAATGCCGGCAGCGGCAAATGCGGCTTTGTCGGCAAGTGCTTTTTCGTTTAAGTATAACATGGAAAATCTCCTCTCTCAAAGAAGCTGATCTTTTCTCTTCGTTGCCTTGTCGATGGCTTCCCACAGACCGTTGATGTAGCAAGCACCCATTGCGCGGTCGTAGAGACCATAGCCGGGCATACAGACCTCACCCCAAAGGGTACGACCGTGGTCGGGACGGATGGGACCGTCGAAGCCGATGTCGTACAGTGCCTTGACGATCTCGTACATATCAAAGGAACCGTCAGCGGACAGGTGTGCTGCTTCTTCAAACAGACCGGGTGCAAAGTGCTGCAGGTTGCGGACGTGTGCGAAATGGATGCGGCCCTTGCAAGCACGGATGGTGTCGGGCAGGTCGTTCTTCAGTGTGGTGCCGAGAGAGCCGGTGCAGAAGG
>JAZQWK010000102.1:0-1371 GCA_045632325.1 Eubacteriales bacterium | reverse complement strand
TACTGACCGTAAGTCTGAGTACCGCCTTCTTCCACGAGTTCTGCCCAAAGTTCAGGAGTATCTACGCCTGTATGGATCAAAAGCTGGCAGCAGTAGTCGAGTTTTTTGATTTTCATCAAAAGACCGAGTTCACCGGCTGTGAGTGTGTAGGTCTCGCCGTTCTTGGTGAGTGTCATTGCTGTTGCGGAGGATTTACCGCAGCTTGCAAGCACGCTTACCATAAAGCATACAGCAAGTGCCGCAACAAAAAGTTTGAAAATGATGTTTTTGGTTTTCATGTTTGTCTCCTTAATGATTTTTTACATCAGAAAAACGTTTTCCTTAACGAATTCCTATTTTATATATTATACATGGTTCTTTCAAAAAAATCTACACTTTTTTTGATTTAATTTGTATATATTTTTTTAACAAACGGTCGAGGAACGTAAAAATCGGTTCTCCGGGGCGTCCTCGGCACAAAATATGCGTTTTTTCGGATGGTTTGATGAGGATTCTGCCGGGATAATCGTCGCCAAGCAATACCCAAGTCGAAACGTCAAGCTCCTTCGGATAGATCAAAACGTCGTTTTGCTTCTGATCGATCTGCACAAAACCGCATTCACAAGCCATTGCGCGAATCAACGCGATAGAAAGCAGCGTTTCCACAGAAGTCGGCAAATCACCATAGCGGTCCAGCAACTCATCAGCAATATCATCTACATCCGCGCTGTTTGCGATTGCCGCGATCTTCTTATAAATATCGATACGCTGCGCCGCTGCGGGAATATAACTTTCGGGAATATAAGAATCCCTGCCGATATTAACGATACATTCTGTCTTTTCTTTCGGCTTGATGCCCTTCTCTTCCAAAACGGCATCGTTCAGAATTTTCAGATACATATCATAACCGACACTTTCCATATGACCGTGCTGACGCGCACCAAGCACATCGCCCGCTCCTCGAATCTCAAGGTCGCGAAGCGCGATTTTGAAGCCTGAACCAAATTCCGTAAAATCACGGAGGGCTTGCAAACGCTTAGCAGAAATATCCGTCAAAACTTTGCCAACGGGATAGGTGAAGTACGCATACGCACGTCTTGTAGAACGTCCCACACGACCTCGGATCTGATGAAGCTGAGAAAGTCCCATGCGGTCCGCATTTTCAATGATCAATGTATTGGCGTTAGGTACATCCACACCCGTTTCAATGATCGTCGTGCAAACGAGAATATCAATTTCTCCATCCACAATTTCCTGCCAAATATCCGAAAGCTCAGTTTTATCCATCTGTCCATGAGCAAAACGGATGATGGCATCGGGAAATTGCCTCTGTAATTTTGCTGTCTTTTCGCGGATCGTTTCTACTTTATTATAAAGATAGAATACCTGACC
>JAZQWK010000101.1:0-2107 GCA_045632325.1 Eubacteriales bacterium | reverse complement strand
TCACAGAAGAGGAAAAGCCCGCCGCTTATAAGGTGCTCCTTGACAAGATTCACGAACAGAACGATCATCTCGATACCGGCGTTCTCGGTGCGCGCGTCATCTTCCACGTGCTGACCGCATTCGGTGACTCCGATCTGGCATACAAGATGATCGTCGATCCGACCTATCCGTCCTACGGTTCGTTCGTTGTCCGCGGCGAAACGGCACTGCCCGAAGATTTCGGCCGTGAAGATCAGGGCGTCAATTCCCGCAACCACCACTTCTTCGGCGACATCAGCGCATGGTTCATCAAGGCTATCTGCGGCATCAACTATAACCCCGATGCCGATGATCTCACCCGCGCCGATATCACCCCGCACTTCATCACCGATCTTACTCACGCAGAAGCCTACCACAACTGCCCCATGGGCAAAATCGCGGTCAAGTGGGAGCGCACCGATGACAATACGATCAAGCTCGATGTCACCTATCCTGAGGGTCTGCACGGCAAGCTCGTCTTTGACGGCTGGACATGCGTCTGCGGTAAAAAGGAGACCGATGCCAAGAGCGGTACGTTTGTGCTGAAGCGGACGTAATTCGCATCTCAATACGTGTAGGGACAGGCGTCCTCGACTGTCCCTATAGGCGTCCTCGACTGTCCCTGTGCGCACCAATCGGTACTGAAATTGCGGAGGAATACGGATATGAAACCAAGAACAGTCATTGCTGTCATCTGCGTCATCATTCTGCTCCCCCTTCTGATTGTCTTCTCTGTCCCACTGACGGACTGTCTGCTGCGGTTTGTTTTTGAAGAACTGCAGCACGTTCTTGTCGGTGTTATCCTTGCCGTTGTGCTTGGTATCACACAATTGCTGCTCTGTTTCTTTTCAAAACGCTTACCGATATGCTTGATTCCGGTATATTTCATTTTGCTCGGTTATTTGTTTTGTCTCATCCTGTTCTTTGGAATGGAGGGACTCGCCGAATACATTGCCGCGATGATCTATGGAATCATGTTTTCCATCGCATTGGGTGGTGTAGTCCTTGCTTGGCTGATTTACGGGTTATTCCGGCTGTTCATTCACTTAAAGAAACGATCCATCATCGAATAGAAGCCGACGCTTCCCATTCTGTAGGGACAGGCGTCCTCGACTGTCCCTATAGGCGTCCTCGACTGTCCCCTGTACGCACCACCGATACAGGGACAGTCGGGACGCCTGTCCCTACAATATCGTTGATCCGCCATCGCCTCTATCAACCAACCGCAAACACCACCCACCAGATAAAACACGGTACTGCCGCCGCCATCAAGCGGTTACAGTACCGTGCATTTTTATTCTTTTAGAACACGTTCCGAGAACTTATTCCTCAATTGCCGCTTTCTTTGCGAGAATTTCGTGAACAACCTCCGGCGGGAACTTCGGGGTACGGTCATAGAAGTACAGACCGTTCTGTTCCTGCTCGATGTCGGTCAGCTGGGTGTAGCAGTACGCCGTGATGCACGGATTGTCAAGCAGTGCGTCGGTCAGACCCTTGAGACGGGTGAGGAATTCTTCCTCGGTCTTCGGTGCGTTGCCGTAGCTCCATGCCTTGTCGCCGACAGACCAGCCGATGCCGCCGTATTCGGAGACAAAGGAAACGTCCTTGGTGCCATGGATGTGGATGTACTGGTTTTCCTGCTTGGGCGGCAGACCTTCCTTGAGCGGCTCATAGTTGTCGCGCAGATGGTCGGGATCCTGATCGTAGTTGTGCTCGTCCACAACTTCGGTCTTGACGTGTGCCCAGCCGGAGCAGTCGATGAACATACGGGTGGGGTCAAATGCCTTGGTCATGTCGTAAAGCATCGTGACAAAACGCTTGTCCTGATCGCGCTGGGTTTCGTTGAGCGGACACCAGCCGACAATGGACGGATGGTTGTAGTCACGCTGGAGAATTTCGAGCCATTCGGGGAGGAAGCCTGCCCAGCACGTGGGTTTCGACAGGTCAAGACCCCAGTTGCCGTGTTCTCCCCAGACAATGTAGCCGAGGCGGTCACAATGGTACAGGAAGCGCGGCTCAAAGACCTTCTGATGCAGTCTCGCACCGTTGAAGCCCATCGCCATCGAACGCTGTACGTCCGCCAGCAGCT
>JAZQWK010000100.1:0-3734 GCA_045632325.1 Eubacteriales bacterium | reverse complement strand
GGTCTGTTCAACATTCAGTTCATCGTTGACGCTGACG
The DNA here is from genome assembly GCA_045632325.1 of Eubacteriales bacterium. Classification (GTDB taxonomy): domain Bacteria; phylum Bacillota; class Clostridia; order Oscillospirales; family CAG-272; genus RGIG3925. The sequence goes on along the minus strand of JAZQWK010000100.1, from coordinate 3,697 downwards.
ATAACGTCTATATCATCGAAGTCAATCCCCGTTCTTCCCGTACCGTACCGTTCCTGTCCAAGGCAACCGGCTACTCCCTTGCGGATATCGCAACTGAGGTCATTCTCGGCAAGACCCTTAAGGAGCAGGGCATTTTCGACATCTATCCCGAAGAAAAGGATCGCTTCTACGTCAAGGCTCCCGTCTTCTCCTTCAACAAGATCCGCGGTCTTGATGCGTACCTCTCTCCCGAAATGAAGTCCACCGGTGAAGCGATCGGCTACGATAACACGATGAACCGTGCGGTTTACAAGGCACTGCAGGCATCCGGTATGCATCTGCAGAATTACGGTACCGTCTTCTGCACCATCGCCGATCAGGACAAGGAAGAAGCACTCCCGCTGATCCGCCGTTTCTATAACCTCGGCTTCAACATCCAGGCAACCGTCGGTACTGCCAACTTCCTCAAGGAAAACGGCATCCGCACGCATACACTTGCCAAGATCAGCGAAGGCGGCGACGAGATCCCCAACGCAATGCGTCAGGGCTATATCGCGTACTTCATCAATACCAAGAATCCCGATTCCGACGCTGCGACCGACGGCGCACAGCTTCGTCAGACCGCAACGGAGTACAACGTAACGATGTTTACGTCTCTTGATACCGTTAAGGTGCTTCTTGACGTACTGGAAGAAACCACGCTGACCATTTCTACCATCGATGCGTAATTAACGAAAATTCCGCGTCTGCCGTAGATCTTACCCGATAAAAGAAAGAAACCGTTCAATGCTTCCGATCGGAACGTATTGAACGGTTTTTTTGTTTTATGATGTCCGGGATCTTGCGCGAAGCAGGACGTTATTCCGGCTTCTTTTCCAGCTTGATCGGATAATCGCCGAGATGCTCGGCCTTGAAGCCGTTTGCCTTGTAGGCTTCGTAGTCAAATGCGTCAAGCTCATCCATTGCGAGCTTGTGGAATTCATAGAAATTGGTCCACCACTCGTAGCCGGAGCCGAGCTCTGCACCCAGATAGGCATCGGCAATATCGCAGCCCATCTGCGGAGCGACGTAGAATGCACCCATGGCAAGAACGTTGACACCGTTGCCCGTGATCGCACGCAGTGCTGCGGGAACGCTTTCAACGACACCTGCATGAACGCGCGGACACTTGGATGCTGCAATGTGAATACCCATACCGGTGCCGCAGAATAACAGCGCACGTTCGAAATTACCCTCGGAGATCTGAGCGCCGACGCGCAAGCCTACACGGTGGAACATATTCTCCGTATCTTCTACGGTTGGATCGGTGACACCGAGGTCGGTGATCTTCCAGCCTTTTTCACGCAGATGCGCACAGACGGCTTCCTTCAGCGGATAACCCGCGAAGTCGGCACCGACGACCAGATATTTGTCTTTGACAGTTTTCATAACGATACCTCATTTCCTGTTGAAATTACGATCAGATGTGGATTTCTCCGTTGAATTCATTATATCACAGCATCACGCATTTGTCAAGTGTACGCTGCGGGGATTGCAATCGTTATTTTTCACTTGACAATCGCCCGTCATCGCGTTATAATAAAGATAACAAATTCATTGAAATCAATTGGGAGGATCACCATGGAAATCCGCATTGCTGCCGACCGATATGCACTTGGGAAAAGTGCTGCCGCTCACGTTGCACAAATTCTGCGAGACGTCATTGCCGAAAAAGGACGTGCACGCATCGTGCTGTCAACGGGTGCTTCACAGTTTGATACGCTCGAGGCACTGACGAAAGAGGAGGGCATCGCATGGAACTGCGTTGAAATGTTCCATTTGGACGAGTATATCGGTTTGCCCGTCACGCATCCTGCGTCGTTCCGTAAATATTTGCAGGAGCGCTTCGTCGACCGTGTCGCTCCGCTTGCAGCGGTTCATTTCGTTGACGGAACGCAAGAAAATATCGTTCGTTTAACGGAAGAGCTGCGTCGCGCACCGATCGATATCGGTCTGATCGGCATCGGAGAGAACGGACATATCGCGTTCAACGATCCGCCTGCGGATTTTGAAACGAAGGATGCTTATATCGTCGTCGATCTCAATGAGACCTGCAAGAAACAGCAGCTCGGTGAAGGCTGGTTTGCGTCAATGGACGAGGTGCCGCGTCAGGCTGTTTCCATGACGCCGTATCAGATCATGCAGTGCAAGCGCATCGTGTCCTGCGTGCCGTATGCAGTGAAAGCAGACGCTGTGGAGAAAACGCTTCGTTCCAAAGAGGTGACCGCGCTCGTGCCGGCAACACTTTTGAAAACACATCCCGATTTTATTTTGTATTTGGATGCGGAGAGTGCGGCAAACGTCTTTTGTCCCAACGCGCAGTAAAAGCAAAACAGATGCGGTCTTTGGACGCGCATCTGTTTTTAATTCGTAAAGGATAACGGAACCGTTCGTTAAGCGTTGTTGGGAGCAGCCCAGTAAACGGCGTTTCTGATGACGGTCTGAACGTTCTTGTCGCGATAGGTCGGGTTGGTTTCGTGACCGGGCTGGAAGTAGAAGACCTTACCTCTGCCACGGAAGTACGCACAGCCGGAGCGGAACAGTCTGCCGGTTTCGTAGCCGGTGACGTAGATCAGTTCATCGGGCTGGGGAACGTCGTAGAATTCGATAAAGCGTTCTTCGACGGGGAGGGAAAATTCTTCGGGAACGTCCTTGGTGATCGGATGACCGGGACGGACGCAGTTGATGACGTGCTTGCCAAAGCCGTCAACGCGCAGACCGCAGGTCGTACCCATCAGACGGATAAACGGCTTGCAGAAATGTGCGGAGTGCAGCGGAATGAAGCCGCCGCCATTCAGAACGAACTTCTGAACCTTTTCGGCAACAGCGTCGGGAACGGCGTTGTGCTTGATGTGACCCCACCACAGAATGACGTCCGTGTCAGCAAGAACCTCGTCGGTAATGCCGCAGGTTTCTGGATCGTCCTGCAGCGTTGCGGTCTTAACGTCGAGATTCGGGTCTTCCTTCAGAAAGTTTGCAATGGCATTGTGCATAAATTCGGGATAGGCTGCCTTGACGTCGTCCTGAAGACGGTCCTGTTCGTGTTCGCACCATACGAGTACTTTAATCATAATGGTTCTCCTTTTATATCAAAAAATGGATTGTCGGTATTCTGTAAAATGAACCGTACTCATTATAACACAGATTTTTCAAAAACACAAGAGCTCTTTGGGGATTTTCCAAGCAAAAGCAATCAAAAGAACGTGCTTCACGGTGCGTCCGAGTTGACATATCGAGCAAAATGGTATATAATATGTTCATAACACGGGACACCTGCAGAACCCGTCAAAACAAACGAATCGGCATTGTCCGAATACAGAAAGGCCGGCCAGACATCATGATACGATCGATCATCAATAACATAACAACGCCCGACAGGGAATTTGCACCGATTCCGTTCTGGTTTCTCAACGACGCACTGACGGATGACGAAATCATCAGACAGCTGACGGATTTTCACGACAAGGGTGTGTACGGCGTCGTACTGCATCCGAGAATCGGTATTCCCGAATCGATTCCGTATCTGTCGGATACCTTCATGCATTATATCAAGGTCGCCGTGGAAACTGCGGCAAGGCTCGATATGGTCGTCGTGCTTTACGACGAGGCGATGTATCCCTCCGGAAGTGCGCACGGATTGGTCGTAAAGGAAAACCCGAGCTATGCGTCACAAGCGATC
>JAZQWK010000099.1:0-10073 GCA_045632325.1 Eubacteriales bacterium | reverse complement strand
GCAAGGGTAAAGTCCACGGCAAGCGTCAGTGCTCTTGCAAGCGACATTCCGCGCGTGACAGCACCCGTGACGACCGATGCAAAAATATCACCGGTACCGTGGAACTGTGCCGCAAGATGTTCGTTTTCGTAAAGCGCAAAGGTATCGGTTTCGCGGTCATACGACATCGCACCGATCTTGTTTTCATGGAAAGAAACCCCGGTCAGGACGGTTGTTTTACATCCAAGCGCAGATAACTTTCGCAGAATTGACTTGATTTCATCCTCGGTGCATCGGTGTTCGGGATACGGAATCCCGAGCATGTACGCCGCTTCTGTCAGATTCGGTACAATGATGTCCGCTTTTTTGCAAAGTGAGGTCATTTCCCGTGCAAAGGCTTCGTCAAAGCCGGTGTATAGCTTGCCGAAATCCGCCATCGCAGGATCCACGATGACCTGCAGTGCGGGGTTGGACTGTTTGAGCAGATCAATGACATGAGAAACAATCCGAATCTGCTCAAATGAGCCGAGATACCCCGTATAGACTGCATCAAAGGTCAAACCCTCCCTCTGCCATTGTTCGACGATCGGACTGATCTGATCGGTCAGATCGCAGAAGGTAAAGCCGCTGAAGGCGGTATGGTTGGACAGCACCGCCGTCGGAATGACCGCACATTCGATCCCGAGTGCGGAGATGATCGGCAGGGCAACCGTCAGAGAACACCGCCCGACACAGGAAATATCCTGAATGGTTACAATCCGTTTCAAGCGTTTATACCGTTATGCAAGTACGGTTTTGCGCAGATCGTCCGCTTTGCCGCACAGCATGGCTGAGATGTTTTCTGCGGTCAGCGCAAAGACGTAACCGCGGCAGAGCGCGCCGTCGGCAGCAGGCTTCTGCAGCAGCTGTGCCGCTTCGAGGTCGATGACCTTCAGACCTTCTGCTTCAATGCGTGCAAAGGAGACTTCGGGATAGAAAACCGCATTTGCGCCGTCCTTGCCGTTGGGGTCACGGTCGTAAACGCCGTCACAGCCAAACTTTGCAAAGTAGATGTCACAGCTGTGTTCCAGCGACTTGACTGCACAGACGTAGTCCGTGGAGTGACCGGGTTCGCCGACACCGCCCGCGTAGATGACGACCTTGGCATCCGCTTCGATCTCTGCTTCGCGGCAGCACATCGGAATCTCAAAATTGTCGGGGATGACAACGTTGGTTTTGACGTTCAGTTCATCCAGAGAGATCTTCAGAAACAGTGCATTCTGAATGGATGCGAGCATACCTGCATAGTCTGCAAGCACCTTGCCGCCGAACGAACGACCGCGGCAGACGTTGCCGCCGCCGCAGACAACGTAGATGTGATTACGGCAGGAGAGACCTTCGCGGATGGCATTTGCATAAGAGGAGATAATTTCCTTGGAGAAAATCGCGTCATCATCGCCGAATGCTTCGCCGGAGAGCTTGAGAAGAATATCTTTCATGACAATAAGTCCTTTCAAAACAATGAATATAGGGATAGAGCAATTACTACTCTATCCCTAATATTATATACGATTTTCTGTGATTTTGCAATGGGCAAAAGCAACAAAACCTGTGTGAAATCGATATTTTCCGATTACTGATGCTTTTCGATCATCGGCAGGATCTGTTCCTTGGAACGGAAGCCGACAAAACCGTCAACGACTTCGCCGTCCTTGAACAGAACGACCGTCGGGATGCTCTGTACGTTGAACTTGCCTGCCAAAGCGGAAGCCTCGTCAACATCGGACTTGCAGATCTTGACGTCGGCGAGTTCGTCACCGATCGCATCGAGGACGGGTGCAAGCATCTTGCACGGACCGCACCATGTTGCGTAAAAGTCGAGGAGTACCAGACCCTTGACTGCTTCTACTTCTTCGTGGAAATTATTTTCATTGACTTGAACGTGTGCCATATTTATGATTCCTTTCTGATTTACAGTGATTGATAAGTTCCTTTGAAAAGGTATTGTTTTCCTTTTGCAGTTATATTATACCCCAATTTGACGGAAAAATATGTTGAAAATTCAACGAAAACAAAATTTTTTTCAAATTACCTATCGTGTTCTTGTAAACAAGATACCAATAACTTAATAGAACCCCAAACAATTCAATATCAAACCGGTCAGGCAGGATCCGACAAATGCTGAGGTTATCATCCTTGCCAGCATTCCATATACGATACCTGCTTCGGTAAAGTTGAATAGTACAATACACCCTGCAATCAAGGTTGCTATACCCAGTATCGCTGTCACAAGATATGGCTTTTGGATACGGTTCAGCAATACCCTGAGAACAATACCGACAAGAGCAGGCAGCACGTATATACACAGTATCCACATAATTGAAGATCACCGTCCTTTACAAACGCAGATTGATGGAAATGATTTCAGCGGTCGGGAACACAAAATTTGAAGAAGAGGGGTTATAACAGCGGTGCGGAAAGCGATTTTTTCTGATAGAGCTGTTCGTACAGATTGGCAATATTTTCAGCAAACTGTTCCTTGGAGAACTTGTACGCAATGGAGAGGTTTTCCTCACACATGGATTTCTGCAGTACAGGATTGTCGAGAATCCTGCTGATATAGGTACAGAATTCACCGCAGTTCTCGTAGCGGTAGCCGCCCAGACCGTTGGAGATGACACCGTCCAGCGCCGCGTCGTTGCGGCAGACAAGCGGCAGGCCGCAGGACAGCGCCTCAACGTAGGTCAGACCCTGTGTCTCGCTGGTGGAGGCACAAACGAAAATATCACCGAGCGCATAATACTGACGGACGAGCGTCGGATCGACCATGCCCGTGAAAATAACGCGGTCGCCGAGCAGATACGATTCTGCGATCTCATGCAGACGCTCTTCATCGGGACCGCCGCCGACGATCATCAGACGGACATCGTCGCGGAAGCGGGAAAGCGTGGAGAAATAACGGATCAGCTCCTCGATATTCTTTTCCTTTCCAAGCCGTCCCAGCGACAGAAGGATTTTGGTGCCTGATGTGATTCCGTATTGCTTGCGCAGGGATGCGATCATGGTCTCATCCTTCGGTACGCGGAATTTGTCAAGGGAAATGCCCGTCGGAATGACGGCGATATCGGCGCGGACACCGTAATCGAGCAGTGTGTCCTTGACCTTCTGCGTCGGTGCTATGACCGTATCAACTGCATCCAGACGCAGCTGGGAGGCGACTGCGATCATCAGATCGGCACCTGCATGGAGCGGCAGATACGTCGCGTATTGATTGTACAGTGTGTGATAGGTATGGACCAGTGCTGCGCCCGTTTCTTCAACCACCCTCAGTGCGTATTGGAATGTGAAAAACTCACACTGGCTGTGTACGATATCGGGACGCCACGCGATGATCTCGTCCAAATATTCATGCTTGAAAAAGTTCAGCGGCATACGGATGCCGGGATAGACCTTGAACGGAACCGAGCGCATATAATAGACCTGATCCTCGTCGTCACGGTGATAGTTGTTGTCGTAGGAGGTCGTCAGAATCCGAACCTCATATCCGCGTCCGCGCAGCTCGGTAATCAGATTGACGACCGAGGTGACGACGCCGTTGACCGACGGGCGGTACAAATCGGAGGTAATCAGGATCTTTTTCGGTTTTTGAGCAGAGCCGTTATCCGCAAAACGGGCTTCCCAGGAATCGGAATTCAAAATGTGTGACATATTGTCAGCGCTTCTTTCTTTGATAGATTTTGTATGTATTCATGATATCACGTTTGCAGAATTTCGTCAATCGCTTTTGGAAAAACATTACAATTTGGTAAAATGAACACCGAAAAAAGTTAACAATCAATAGAATACATCAATCCAGGAATGGCGCAGGCGGTCAAGCGGCTTGTCCTGCTTTTGCAGCTGACAGCATTTGCTCTGATACCACGCTGTCATGAGATGCATCTCCTGTTCGGACAGAACGTGCTGGCTGAACCGTGCTTTTTCCGCAAGGACGGTCAATGCGGCAGGGATATCCTCTCCGCAGGCGCGTGCCAAAGAGACGCAGCGGCGGTAGAGCCGAAGGGCGCAGACATTGCGCTCGTCGTCCTCGGGGGAAAGCAGCGCGGTGATGCGTTTTTTTCGCGTATAACGGAGGAGCAGCGGGATTGCGAGGATAGCACCGATACAGATGACGATAGCGACGGCTTTGCCGATGCCATGGAGAAGACGCGTCATATCGACCGTGCCCCCGACGTCCGTACCGATGTCGGCAGTTTCTGTGGGAAGTGTTGTGGTTGGAGGCTCCGGCTGTGTTTCTGTCAGGGACGCGGTCTCTGTGGAAGCAGAGCCTTCCGATATCGGCTCTGTGACAGCGGGTTCCGTTGTCTCGTCGGCTTCCGAGGTGTCTTCCGTGTCGGGTACAGTGTTGTCGGAGGAAGGGATGGGAGTCACACCAACGATGATGTCATCGGGATTCACACCGTCAGAAGCTGTTCCGGGCGGTGTTGCTTCCACGGGAATCCAGCCGAGGCGTACGTCGAAGACCTCGACCCATGCGTGGGCATTGGAATCCTTATTGGCAGTCCAGCTGTCAGATGCGCGGATATTGCCGAGGAAGCCGGATGCCAGCCGCGCAGGAATCCCGCAGGCACGCAGAAGCATGACCTCGGCAGTTGCAAAATGCGTACAGTAGCCGTATTCCGCATCCTCCAAAAACCATAGAACGAAATCACGGTCGGAGGTGTTCTTTGGGGCGTTCAGCGAGTATTCCGCCGCACCGCGAACAAAATAGGTAATATCGGCAATCAGATCCCACATGGCATCAAAATCGGTCACGATGCGGATGCTGCCGTTGGAATCAAAGACAAAGGATTCCGTAAAGTCGGTAGGCGTAATGTCGGCATTGGCAAGAATCCCCCGCAGTTCCTCTGCAAGTGCAGGATCAATGGTCTGATAAACGGGGACGGCGTCCTTCATGTAGGCATAGAGCTGTACCATTGCCGCAGCTGACGCGGGCGTCTCGTACTGCAATGTGGAAAAGTCACCGGGGAAGCGGTAGAAGGAGACGTGATAATCGGTTTTGCGTTTGGGATTTTCGATGCGGCCGTCTCCGACAAAGGCGTAATCCACCGTCGCGTCGGAAAAATAATACGGTGTGAACAGCAAAGGAGAACGTGCACCGTCCAAAGACAGACGGGACGGCTCAAAGCCTTCGGCTTTGAGAATCCAGGATGAGGTAAGCTGGATATGCGGAGCACTGTCGCGTTCAGTAACACCGTCAAGCGCGGTTTGTTCCCATCCGTCGGATGTATAGGTGCCGTAGGTGTTTTCACGCAGATAAATGATACCGGGTGTATCGCTCTTGGCACGCATGACTGTTCTTCCGAAGAAGCGGCGCGGACCGAGATTTTCAAAGGAAATTTCACTGCCTTCCGCGGAAACGGTGAACCAACCGCCCGAGAACAGATTGCCTGCGGCATCGGAGACGGTCGTTTCAATCACGGAGAATGCGTTCAGAACCTTGTCGTACCCACGCTGTACCAGCTGTCCGACGGAGGTCTCACGGGGATAACACAGATATACCGCCGAGAGAAACAGAATACACGGCAGAATCAGACATAACGTCTGCGTTGCGGCGGCACGGATATGCAGATGCAGGGTCGTGCGTGTAAACAGGATCAGAATCCAGTACAGAAGTATCAGAGAGAGCGCCCAAAGTGCGGGAAGCGTCGTTTCAATGATCAGAAAACACAGGATGAAAACGGGAAGCGGGAGTGCGGCGGACAGCCATGCACTTTGGTTGTGCTGATACAAAAAAATCCAAACAAATCCAAGCCCGACACAAAACGCAAGAAGACATTCCGTGATCGGTGCACGGATGGATGTCAGCAACAGGTCGTTGGTTTCCGCGTGAATCAGAAACTGTTCGTGCTCCGTCAACAGCTGCGGCATTGCAAGACCCGGAAATCCATGGCAAAGATAGCGCATGATGACGGCGGCAATATAGCAAAATCCGTCAAGGAGCACGTCCATGCGCTGCCATAGATACAAAGACAGCGTCACGAAAGGCAGCAGATAGAGTATGGGTGTCCGCGCAAGCAATCTGTCGCACAGCAGCAGAAGCACCGTCAGCGCGGGGATACCGAAGCATAAGACCGAAGCATAAATCGGGATGGAAAATCCTGTGACCAGACAGCCGATCGTACCGCCGAAAAACAGAAACAGCAGAATACAGGAAAACAGTGTGATTTCGACGCTTGCGGGAACGACGGATGGCGGCGCGCTGAGGATCGAGATACCGCGAAGATCCTGTGAGGACGACTCTTTGACCGTGATACGGCGGTGCTTCATAAACCTGCCTCCTTTCGTGAAATATGGTTCGGAGATTATACGGAAAGCTCGGTATTGTGCGGTTCGTTTCCGGCGTTGACAGCGGTGACGGGTTCACCGTGACCGAGACAGGTGCCGACGTCGAGATGATACCCGCGGTCGACCGTTTTGTACAGCGCGGAAAACGCATGAGAGGGCATTTGCTCGGGGATCACATCCGAGAGCATCCGACGGTAAAAATCATCAAGTCGTGACAGATCGCAAAGCGTTTCGGTGCAGGCTCTGCCGTCGGACGTCACCCATCCGACGACGACGGCGCTGACACGGTCACGGACGCACAGGGCTCGAAGCATCCAGTCCAGTGCATCGTAAAGGATGTCAGCCTGTTCTGCGTCGGTAACACGCTCCAGTGCAACGGCAAGCACGCTGTAGGCAGGCTCAACCGATTCACGAACCAGAATATCGTCGATCTTTGCCGTCAGCTTCCAATGTACGGAACGGAGCGCATCACCCGGACGGTAAGTGCGGATTTCGTATTGTTCGGAGGGATGCTGTGTCGGAACGAGCGTGGATTGGCTGTTATCCCACATCCGCAGCTTACCGCGCGGCGGCACGGGATGCGGAAGCACGGTGATATCGGTCACAAGCGGTGCTCGGATACTGCCGTTTTTGTCAAGACGCATCCGAAATCGGAACAATCCGAGAAAATCCCACAGATATGCCGCGTGGATTTCGGTGCGGATGACAGCGGTGTGCAGTGTCGGAATCGGAACGCGGATACCGCCGGCGGCACGGAGAGCAAGCCGATTGCGACGCTTATTTTCCCGTACGACAATCGGATACGGCGCAAATTTACAGCGGATGGCTTTGGCGCCGGACGCGGTTCCGTGTGAAAGATTGGTCTGTGTGACGGTCAGCGAAAGCGGCAGACAGTAAGGACAGCCGCGGGCGTTGACCGTGATTTTCAGATCGGCAAGATCGCCGCGGTGAACCTGCATCGGCGCGGAAAAGGACAGACGCTGAGCAAAATACGGCCACAGCGACATGAGAAACGAAAACAGCGGAAGCAGAAGCACCGCATAGAATAAAAACGAGGAAAACCAGGCGGTGTAGTTGACCGCAAACGCGCATAATCCCGCAAGTGCGAGCAGATAGACCGCCCAGCGCAGAAACAGTGTCATCATACGCGTGAAGTCCCGTTGCCGGGTTTGGAAGGCGGAACGGTTCTTGCCGTCGTCGGATTTTTGGCGGCAGAGCGGTCAAGAACACTCGGTGTCGGCGTTGCTGCGAGAATCTCGTTTGCAATATCAAAGGCGTTTTTGCCGTCGTGCTCTGCCTGTGGGGTCAGGATCAAGCGGTGGAAGACCGTCGTGGAGAATACCGCGCGGACGTCGGCGGGAATGACGTAATCGCGGTCTGAAAGATAGGCGTGTGCTTTCGCCATTGACATGACACCGGGGGCGGCACGGGGAGAGGCTCCGCGTGCAAGATCCGGCGACGTCCGTGTGGCACCGATCAGCGCGACCACGTATTCCGCAAGCTCCCGTGAGGTATAAACTGCGGCACATTCTGCCTGCATACGTGTCAGATCCTGTGCCGTCATGATGCTGTTCACACGGTCCAGCGGACGCCCGCCCTGATGACGCAGGATCATTTCCGCTTCATCCTGCGCACGCGGATAGCCGATGGACAGACGGATCATAAATCGGTCGATCTGGGAATCGGGCAGACGCTGGGTACCGGCGGCTCCCGTCGGATTCTGCGTTGCGATGACACAGAACGGCTTCGGAAGCGGATGCGAAATGCCGTCAACGGTTACCTGTCCTTCCTCCATTGCTTCCAGAAGCGCGGATTGGGTACGGCTGGTCGCACGGTTCAGCTCGTCTGCCAAAAACAGATTGCACAGAATCGCGCCGCGCTGATATTCCATTCGTCCCGTTTCCTTGTCGTAGAGAGAATAGCCCGTGATGTCCGACGGTAAAATATCGGGCGTAAACTGTACGCGTCCGTATTCGAGCCGCATCGCACGGCAGAAGGCGAGTGCCATGGTCGTCTTTCCGACACCGGGAATGTCCTCCAGCAGAATGTGTCCGCCCGCAAGCAATGCCAGCGTGACCCATAACAGCGTATTTCGCTTGCCGATGACGGCTTTTTCTGTTTCTGCAATGACTGCTTGTAATTTCTGATTCATGATGTAGCCTCTTATCTGATATACTGACGGATGCAAAAAGTCCCGTCATATAGTATAGACGACAAAAATCCGATTTTGTTCCGCGAAAAAAGAAAATTTTTCAAAAAATTTTCAAAGGTACGGCATGACGTATGTGGGACTGCCTTAAAGCCCTTCCATGCTGTCGCCCGCACCTGCTTTCCGTGCGGCAGTAAACTGTGCCTTGTCACGCTTGGTCACGGTTTTGATCTCGCGTCCCGCAGGAGTACAGACGGTCAGCGTGATCCGTCCCGCATCCTTTTGGGGATGGCGCAGAATTCGGTTTGCGGCAGGGGAACAGGGAAGACGGGTCAGCGCAAGATACGAAAATTTTTCGTCTTCATAGGGAACGTCGCCGCCCTTGAGCGTTTTGTGCAGCTTGGACCGCGCGACGCGGCAGGTAAAATGACACCAGTCGTCGGCATCGAGCGGACATCCGCCGATTTGCGGACAGGGTGAGCAGACGGCAGCACCCATATCGGTCAGCTGTACCTTGGCGGTGCGTAAAATGGCACTGCCGACCTTGGTTCCCGGTTCTATCAGCAACAGCAGCTTGCCCGTAATGCTCCATAAAAGCTCCAAAAGAGAAGAACGCACGTCGTCCGTCATTTCGTTCGTCATATAGGATGCGATCACAACGTCGTACGTTTTGCCTTCCATGGAAAGTTGGCGTGCATAAGCGACGGCGTCGGACAGCTCCCATACGATATTGCAGTCTTCCGTCAGCCGCCGTCCGACAGACAGCATTTCCCGCTCTCGCTCAACTGCCGTGATATTGACGGACGGCAGATAAGCGGAAACGGCAAGCGAGGCTGCACCAGTTCCCGCGCCCAGATCCAGAACGGTTGAGAGGGATGCAGTATCTTCCTCGGACAGGGTTGCAAGTGTCGCTTCCAGTGATGCACAAACCGCACCGAAGGTGGCGGGCATCCGTGTTGCGGCGTATGCCAGCACTTCACAGCTGCGTGTGACGAGACGTGCCCCCGCACCCGATGCTTCTTTGTAGGATACGGTCATTTTTTCGACGGCACTGCGCAGCTCTGCCTGCGAGAACGCAGCTTTTTCGATCATCTCATCGAGTGCCAGACGGCAGGAAATTGGTAATTCCATAGGAAAAGATAGCTCCTTGTTATAGATTATTGCGGATAATATGCATCGTAGAAGATATCGCCCTCACCGGGTTTCTGATACAGACGAATCCATTCGATTGCATATTCGATGGGGAATTCCGTATCGTTGCGGACGAGTGCACCGGCGGGCTTCCAATCCGAGCCGTCGGTGAATAAGAAGTTATTGAAAATGACAAACAGCGGATCTTGGAAGCCCTGCATGGAGCCGAAGTCACCGAAATTGCCGTTTTCCGTGATATCGTGGGAGAAGAAGATCTCACCGTCAACCGTGAAGTACATTTCCGTCGGTGTCCAGCCAAAGCCGTAACGGTGATACTCGTCGTTCAGCGTCGGCAGCGTTTCTTCGTCATAATAATAGTCTTTTCTGCCGTAGTCCAGCTGGCAGTGCTGTCCCGTCGTGAAATTCCACTTGTGAAGCTGCGCGGAAACGCCGTTGGACGAGCCGAAGATTTCAAAAATATCAACCTCTG
>JAZQWK010000098.1:0-8061 GCA_045632325.1 Eubacteriales bacterium | reverse complement strand
GAGAGCGCTTTGACGATCTTCCTGCGCTGTATCCCGACGATTTCGGTGTCTGGCTCTCCGATATCGGAGCGGCGGTGTGTACGGGCGGTGAGGCGGTTGCCGATCTGCAGGTTCGCGTCCGTGCGGCTGTGGAATCGGTCGTACGCAGATACCCCGATAAAACAGTCGTCATCGGCACGCACGCAACCCCGATCCGCGTCATGCAGTGCATCTGGCAAGGTGTCCCGCTGTCGGGTATGAAGGATGTCCCGTGGGTGCCCAATGCATCGATCACAACCGTTGTATATGAAGATGATCTGTCATGGCACGACGTTGTCATCGGAAAAACGGAGCATCTCGCCGGCATGGAAACGGCACTGCCCAAAAACGTCTGAAACGGAACCTTGATTCCGTGACAATATCATTATACCAAAACAGAAAGGAAATTCTGCAATGCATTACAATCCCTTCCAGAAAGCGCTCCCCGTATGGCCTGCGGGCAGATCGCTTGAAATGAACGTGACCGCCCGTTTTACCGCGGTGATCGCAGGCGGCAAAGATACTATGCTTCGCATGACGGGTTCGACCGTTTACCGCCTGTTCGTCAACGGCAAGATCGTGGCGTACGGTCCTGCACGCGGTCCGAAGTTCTTCCACCGCGTTGATGAACTGAACCTGAATCCTTATCTTTGTGACGGCGACAACGTCCTCGTTTTCGAGGTTGCCGGCTACAACGTCAACAGCTACTACACGATGGACCAGCCGTCCTTCTTCCAGGCGGAAATCCTCTGCGATAACGAAATCGTCGCATGGACAGCTCCCACGGGCGGTATGCCGTGTGACGTCGTGACCGAACGCGTACAGAAGGTACAGAAGTTCTCCTTCCAGCGTCCGTTCGTCGAAGCATGGCGCATGGGTGCGGCGTATGCTGCTTCCTTCGGCAAGATGACCGCAGGCAGAACGCCGCTGGAACAGGTAGAAGACAAGACCTATCTGCCGCGCCGCGTTCCGTTCCCGTCTCTGACCAAGCTTCCTGCGCTGCAGCTCGTCGGATGCGGCAGTGTTACCGTCGATGAGGAAAAGGCAGGACAGTGGCGTGACCGCTCTCTTGACAACATCTCTCCGATCCTCAAGGGTTATCATAAGGACGAGCTCGAAGTGAATCTGTCCGCCGATTTCGGTGCGCTGCAGTTCCACTGCGAAGAACAGGCAGCAGTTGAGGTCCCCGACGTGATTGCACTGAGCGAAAACCGCTTTGCAACCGTGAAGCTGTACTGCAACCAGACCGGTTTTATCGGCATGCACGTCAAGGCAAAGAAGCATACGACGCTGATCGTCACCTTTGACGAGCTGTTTGACGGCGACGTCAACACCTGGCGTATGGGATGCGTCAACATCGTACGCTATGAACTCGACGCGGGCGAATATGATCTGCTCACGATGGAGCCGTTCACGATGCAGTACGTCAAGGCGATCGTGCTTTCCGGTGAGGCTGAGATCTCCGATATCCATCTGACCGAATATGCGGCACCCGAAAAGGGATTTGTCGAATATCGCTCCGAAAACGAAAAGTTCCTCAAGATCTGGGAAGCGGCGATTCAGACCTACCGTCAGAATGCGGTTGACCTTTATACCGACTGTCCGTGCCGTGAACGTGCAGGCTGGCTGTGTGACTCCTTCTGGACCGCACGCGTTGAGCATGCGCTGACCGGCAAGTGCGTCGTTGAAAAGAACTTCCTTGAAAACTTCCTGCTCCCCGAGTCCTTTGAGTGCCTGCCCAAGGGTATGTTCCCGATGTGCTATCCGTCTGACCACTACGACAAGATGTACATTCCTAACTGGGCAATGTGGCTGGTTATGGAGCTGCGCGAATACATGGATCGCTCCGGAGACCGCGAAATGATCGAGGCGTTCCGTGACAAGCTGTACGCGCTGGTTGATTTCTTCAAGCAGTATTTCAACGAAGAAGGTCTTCTTGAAAACCTCGACTCCTGGGTCTTCGTCGAATGGTCGAGAGCCAACCATCTGGTCGCAGGCGTCAACTTCTCGTCCAATATGCTGTATGCCGCTTGTCTGGAAGCGATGAGCGAAATGTATGACGATCCCGCGCTGAAGGCACAGGCTGAAGCAATGCGTGAAACGATCCGCCGTCTGTCCTTCAACGGTCAGTTCTTCGTCGACCAGATGCTGCGCGATGAATCGGGCAAGCTCTATCTGCAGGGCGAGGTTACCGAGGTTTGCCAGTATTATGCATTCTACTGCGGAACCGCAACCAAGGAACTGTATCCCGAGCTTTGGAATACGCTGCTCTACGACTTCGGTCCGTGGAGAAAGGAAAACAACAAGTACCCCGAGGTTCATTTCGCAAATGCGTTCATCGGCAACTATCTGCGTCTTGACATGATGGCGAAGAACGATAACATGAAGGAAGTGCTCGATAACATCGAAGGCTACTTCTATAATATGGCGCTGACGACCTGTACGCTGTGGGAAAACGATTCCACCGTTGCGTCGCTTGACCACGGATTTGCGTCTCACGTTATCGTATGGCTGCTGCGCGATATGATTGAAAATAATAGATAAAGACTGTTCGGACGGAAAATGGTTGTATGAAAATACGGCCATTTTTCTTTATTTATCCATCTGTAAACAATACATTAATTTTTTGCAGAAAACCTTGAAAAATCAACAAAAATCGGGTAAAATAATAAGGATATCGCGCGAAAGGATTGAGGAGCTGTGAATAAGCACTTCATATACAATATATTCTCCCGTATCCCGATCCTGGAAACGGAGCGGCTGACGCTCAGAAAGCTCAGAATCGACGACGCAGAGGACATGTTTGACTATGCCAGGCGTGCCGACGTGACCGAATATCTGACGTGGAACTGTCATCCGGATTCCGCCTACACCCGCGAATATCTGCAATACGTCCAGAAGCAATACGAGGACGGCGAGTTTTATGATTGGGCGGTCGTACATAAGGGTACGGGGCGCATGATCGGAACCTGCGGCTTTACCTCGTTTGACGATGAAAACAATGCCGGTGAGATCGGATACGTTCTGCATCCCGACTTCCACGGACAGGGGCTGATGCCCGAGGCCGTTTCAGAGGTTCTGAAGTTCGGTTTTCTGCGTCTGAATCTGCATCGCATCACGGCTCGGTATATGGAAGGGAACATCCCGTCCCGCCGCGTGATGGAAAAGGTAGGCATGTCCTTTGAGGGGACCTTCCGCCGCGCCGTTTACATCAAAGGCGACTACCGTACGGTGTCTGCGTGTGCGATCCTGCGCGAGGAATTCCTTGCGATGCGGGAGCGGCAGGAGTCGGAAAAGCGGCATCCGTTTCTGAAAATATAATTTGACGAAACGATGCATTGAAAACGAACGCGATTTGTGCAAAACATAGAAAACGGAATTGTTTTCAAAAAGTGATTGACAAACACACGGCATAGTGTTATAATATCAGTATCTGGGTGTATAATTTTAGTCAGAGGCAGAAAGAACTGCCGATGCCCAACATACGGAAAGGTACGGTTTTAAAAGAATCATGAGTTCCGACACGTCGGTTCCGCGATGTACATACGTTGCAGGACTGAACCAGACAAAAAAAGCAATTCGCACAGGACGCGTTTCCTCGGTGTATCTTGCCGATAACGCGGACGAGCACGTGCGCTCACAGATTACGGCACTGTGTGAGGAATGCGGCATGACGGTCGTCACCGGCTCCTCCATGGAAGCACTCGGACGTCTGTGCGGCATCGACGTCGGCTGTGCGGTCTGTGCAAGCCTCTCGTAAAGGCTGCATCCCAAATAAGAATACTCCCGATCCCGGCACCGGACGCGGTTTACCGCATCTCCGACCGTGTTCGGTTGTATATATAAACAAAATTCAAAATACAAGAGAAGGAGGTGCGATATGCCAACCTTTAACCAGCTCGTTAGAAACGAACGCAAGGCTAAGGAGTACAAGCCCAAGTCTCCCGTCCTGAGAGCGAACTACAACACTCTCACCAAGGAAACCAAGGAACTTGCTTCTCCCCAGAAGCGTGGTGTATGCACAAAAGTTACCACAACGACCCCGAAGAAGCCGAACTCTGCTCTTCGTAAGATCGCCCGTGTCCGCCTGACAAACGGTATGGAAGCTACGACCTATATCCCCGGTATCGGTCATAACCTCCAGGAACACTCCGTTGTCCTGATCCGCGGCGGCCGTGTTCGTGACCTGCCCGGTGTACGTTACCACATCATTCGCGGTACGCTCGATACCCAGGGTGTTGCTAACCGTAACCAGAGCCGTTCCAAGTACGGTGCAAAGAAGCCGAAGGCTAAGAAGGCGTAAAATCCTGACAAGTCTTTGCAATGCAGTCATCCCGGCTGCGTGAAAACCGCGCTGTGCGGTGCAAAATGCAACACAGCAAAACCGAAAAAGGTTATTCCAGTATTAGACTGACGTTATGCCAATTTAATCATAAGGAAGCTTGTTTTTGAATAAACACCTGTTTATATATACAACAATGACTTTGCCTTGGATTTGATTTGCATTTACGAAAGGAATACTTTCGAGTACCTGTGATTTCATGATTTTTATGAAGGAGGGAAGTACAGTGCCGAGAAGAGGTCAAATTTCCAAGAGAGATGTCCTGCCGGATCCTATGTACAATTCCAAGCTTGTTACCAAGCTGATCAACAACATTATGTACGATGGTAAGAAGGGCGTTGCTCAGAAAATCGTATACGACGCATTCGCTATCGTCGAAGCAAAGCTCGAGAAGCCCGCTCTGGAAGCATTCCAGGAAGCACTCGAAAACATCATGCCCGTTCTGGAGTGTAAGGCTCGCCGTGTCGGCGGTTCCACTTACCAGGTTCCGATGGAAGTCAGAGCGGAAAGACGCCAGACCCTTGGTCTGCGTTGGATCACCGTTTATTCCAGACAGCGCAGCGAACGCACCATGGCTGAAAGACTCGCAAACGAAATTCTCGATGCGATCAACAGCGTTGGCGGAGCAGTGAAGAAGAAGGAAGAAATGCACAGAATGGCAGAAGCAAACAAGGCTTTTGCACATTACAGATATTAATCGAAGGAGTTATCCATGCCGAGAGAATATCCGCTTGAGCGAACCCGAAACATTGGTATTATGGCGCACATCGACGCCGGTAAGACCACTACCACAGAAAGAATTCTGTTCTACACGGGTAAGACTCACAAGATCGGCGAAACCCACGAAGGTTCCGCTACGATGGACTGGATGGTTCAGGAACAGGAACGCGGTATCACCATTACGTCTGCCGCTACCACTTGCTACTGGGCACACTCCAAGTACCATGATTCCCCTGATTTTAAGAAGCACGTTCATCGTGTCAACATCATCGACACCCCCGGTCACGTCGACTTTACCGTCGAAGTAGAACGTTCCCTGCGTGTCCTTGACGGTGCTGTCACCGTTCTTTGCGCAAAGGGTGGTGTTGAACCCCAGTCTGAAACCGTTTGGAGACAGGCTGACAAGTACCAGGTTCCGCGTATGGTTTACGTCAACAAGATGGACATCAACGGCGCGAACTTCTACCGCTGTGTCGGTATGCTGAAGGAAAGACTGCACGCAAATGCAGTTCCGATCCAGCTGCCCATCGGCGCAGAACAGACCTTCCGCGGCGTTATCGACCTGATGACCATGCAGGCTGACGTTTACTACGATGACCTGGGTAAGGATATGCGTGTTGAAGCCATTCCGGAAGATATGATGGAAAAGGCTGAAGAATACCACAACAACATGATCGAATCCATCTGCGAAACCGACGAAGAACTCTTCAACAAGTACTGCGAAGGTGAAGAAATCTCCATCGAAGAACTGAAGGAAGCACTCCGTAAGGCTACCATCGCAAACAAGATCGTTCCCGTTGTCTGCGGTACCTCTTACAAGAACAAGGGCGTTCAGAAGCTGCTCGACGCAGTTGTCGACTATATGCCCGCTCCCACCGACGTCCCTGCAATCAAGGGTATCGATGCGGACACCAATGAAGAATGCGAAAGAAAGAGCTCTGATGAAGAACCCTTCTCCGCTCTCGCATTCAAGATCATGACCGACCCGTACGTTGGTAAGCTCTGCTTCTTCCGCGTTTACTCCGGTCATATCACCACCGGTACGAACGTATTCAACTCTTCCAAGGGTAAGTACGAACGTTTCGGTCGTGTCATGCAGATGCATGCAAACGACAGATCCGATATCGACGAAATGTATTCCGGTGATATCGCAGCAGTCGTTTCCACCAAGTACACCACCACCGGTGATACCTTCTGCGATGACAAGCACCCCGTCATCCTCGAATCCATGGAATTCCCGGAACCTGTTATCCGTCAGGCTGTAGAGCCCAAGACCAAGGCAGGTCAGGAAAAGATGGGTATCGCACTCGCAAAGCTTGCTGAAGAAGACCCGACCTTCCGTACCTACACGGACGAAGAAACCGGTCAGACCATCATCGCAGGTATGGGTGAGCTGCACCTCGAAATCATCATTGACCGTCTGCTTCGCGAATTCAAGGTCGAAGCTAACATCGGTAAGCCTCAGGTTGCTTACAAGGAAACGATCCGCCGCAAGGTCGATCACGAATGCAAGTACAAGAAGCAGTCCGGTGGTTCCGGTCAGTATGCACACGTTAAGATCATCGTCGAACCGAACGAAGCAGGTAAGGGTTACGAATTCGTCAACGCTGTTACCGGCGGTTCCGTTCCGAAGGAATACATTGAACCCACCAACACCGGTATTCAGGGTGCAATGGAAACTGGTGTCCTCGCTGGCTACAACGTAGTCGACGTCAAGGTCACTCTGTACGATGGTTCTTACCACGAAGTCGACTCTTCGGAAATGGCGTTCAAGATCTGTGGCTCCATGGCATTCAAGGAAGCTATGAAGCAGGCAGACCCTGTCCTGACCGAACCGATCATGAGAGTCTGCACCATCACGCCCGACGACTACATGGGCGACGTCATCGGCGACCTGAACTCCCGCCGTGGCGCTATCCAGTCCATGACGCCCGGTAACGGCACGACCGAAATCCTTTCCTTCGTTCCGCTGTCCGAAATGTTCGGTTATGCAACCGACCTGCGTTCCAAGTCCCAGGGTCGTGCACAGTATTCTATGGAACCCAGCCACTTCGCAGAAGTTCCGAAGAATATTCAGGAAGAAAACATCACCAAGCGCGCTAAGGCAAACTAATCGATTACCGATTATTCTGCCCGCAATATAAAAAGCAAATTAAAATAATTATTATTTACTCAGAGGAGGAATACCACAATGGCAAAGGCAAAATTTGAAAGAACAAAGCCCCATGTAAACATTGGTACCATCGGTCACGTCGACCACGGCAAGACCACCCTTACCGCTGCTATCACCAAGACCCTTTCTCTCTCCAACGGCGCAATCGAATTCCTGGCATATGACCAGATCGACAACGCTCCCGAAGAAAGAGCAAGAGGTATCACAATCAACACCCGTCACGTAGAATACGAAACTGCAGCTCGTCACTACGCTCACGTCGACTGCCCCGGCCACGCTGACTATGTCAAGAACATGATCACCGGTGCTGCGCAGATGGACGGTGCAATCCTCGTTGTTGCAGGTACTGACGGTCCTCTCCAGCAGACCCGCGAACACGTTCTTCTCGCTCGTCAGGTTGGCGTTCCCGCAATGGTCGTCTTCATGAACAAGTGCGACATCGTCGATGACGAAGAACTGCTCGACCTCGTCGAAATGGAAATCCGTGACCTTCTCTCCGAATATGACTTCCCGGGCGACGATATTCCGATCATCCGTGGTTCTGCAAGAGAAGCTCTGCTCTCCGAAAACAAGGATACTTCCGCAGCTGAATACGCTCCTATCATGGAACTTATGAACGCTGTTGACGAATATATCCCCACTCCTCCGAGATCTGAAGATGACCCCTTCCTCATGCCTGTCGAAGACGTCTTCTCCATCTCCGGCCGTGGTACTGTTGCTACCGGTCGTGTTGAACGTGGTGTTCTGAAGCTGAACGAAACTGTTGAAATCGTTGGTCTCTCCGAAGAAAAGAAGACCACCGTTATCA
>JAZQWK010000097.1:0-3508 GCA_045632325.1 Eubacteriales bacterium | reverse complement strand
ATTGCTTCGCAATGGATAAAAAAACGACAGGTAAAACCTGTCGTTTTTTGGTGCTCCATCGGAGAGTCGAACTCCGGACACCTTGATTAAAAGTCAAGTGCTCTGCCATCTGAGCTAATGGGGCATCGCTATGATTTATAGCCTTATAATTATACCACATTTTTTCGCTTTTGTCAAGGGGTTTGTGGAAAATAATTCAGAATTGGTCCGGCATCGTTTTTGCAGCGTTTAATTTTTCAATGGAATCCCCATCGGGGTCTTGACAAACCCCGGCCACTTGTGGTATGATGTATCTGAAAAATTATGATCGTTTCAAAAGATCACAACAAGGAGGAACACAACATGAAAACATCGATCAATGCGTGGTCGGTCAAGGGCGACACCGGCTTTGAGGAAATGTTCGCGCAGATCTCTGCGGCAGGCTTTGACGGCATTGAACTGAACGTCGACGCACCCGGTACGGCACACGGTCTGCACATGGACATGACCGACGGCGATATCGCGGCAATCCGTGCGCTGTCCGAGCAGTACAAGCTGCCCGTCGTCTCCATTTCCACCTCGCAGACGGCAAACATGTGGGGCGATAACGACCCCGCGGTCCGCGAAAAGGTCAAGGCACTCGTCAGAAAGCAGATCTACTTTGCGGAAGCACTTGGTGCGACCGGTATTCTGACCGTTCCCGGCGGTATGAACGACTCCCGCTCCCTGCTCACTTCCTGGAAGAATTCCGTCAAGGCAATGAAGGAATTCGGCGAGGAAATCAAGGGCTGCAAGATCAAGGTCGGTCTTGAAAACGTCTGGAACGCGTTCTTTACCTCTCCCTTTGATATGGTACATTTCTTAGACGAAGTCGATTGCCCCGAATACGCCATCTACTACGATGCAGGCAACATGCATGCATTCTCGTCTTCCGAACACTGGGTCGAAGTTCTCGCAGGACGCATTGACAAGGTGCACGTCAAGGGCTACAAGCGCAATCACGGCTCCATCAACCAGGGCGGTATCTGGTGCGACATCACCGATGCGGACATCAAGTGGGATCGCGTCGTTCCGGGTCTGAAGGCAGGCGGCTTTGACGGCTATCTGACTGCTGAGGTCGGTAAGGTCGACGCTGATCAGCCGTGGGATGCATACTACAAGATGGTTCGCGATCAGGTCGCTTCCATCTGCGCTTACGCTGACTGATTCTTTTTGACTTATATTTTGAATTTTAATATAAAAAACTTGGAGGATTATCATCATGAAAAAGAGACTCGCTCTCATCGGCTGCGGCGGTATCGGACAGTATCACCTGAGCCATTTCGTACAGTTCAAGGACATCGTGGATCTGGTCGGCTGGTGTGACCTGATTCCCGAACGCGCAGAAGATTTCAAGCAGAAGGCAGGCTGCGGCGAAGCATACACCGATTGGAAGAAGATGCTGGACGAAACCAAGCCCGATATGGTCTTCCTCGGTGTTCCCCCGTACTGCCACGGCGAAATCGAATTCGAACTGATCAATCGCGGCATCCACTTCCATGTTCAGAAGCCGCTTGCTCTGGATCTGGATCTGGCAAGAAAGATCCGTGACGCAGCAGAAGCAAAGGGTCTGATCACCGCCAGCGGTTTCCAGTGCCGTTATGCGGAAAACATCGTACAGCCGGCAATCAAGTTCTGTAAGGAAAACCAGGTCGTCATGATCGACTGCTCCAGAATCGGCGGCGTTCCCGGTGTTGATTGGTGGCGTAAGAAGGATCTGTCCGGCGGTCAGGCTGTTGAACAGACCATTCACCAGTTTGATATCATCCGTTACTTCATGGGTGAAAACGCAGAACCTCTGGAAGTCTTCTCCTACAACGGCCGCGGCTTCATCAAGGACGAAGAATGGCCGGGTTACGATACCGACGACCTTTCCACGACGGTTGTTAAGTTTGCGGGCGGCGCACTCGGTGTTATCACCACCGGCTGCTATGCAACCTCCGGCAACAGCTTCGATTCCAAGGTCATCTTCTCCACCAGAGACAAGAGAATGGAACACAAGATCCTTGGTACGACCGTAATCTACGGCGAAGAACCCCCGAAGGAAGAGGGCGGTGCTGACGGCTTCATCGTTAAGGGTGACGGCGCGCTGAAGGCTGCAGGCGGTGCTCTGGAATACAGAGAATCCATCGACGCAGGTGTCCTTTGCGACCGTACCTTCATCGAAGCGGTTATCTCCGGTGACGGCTCCAAGATCCGTTCTTCCTACAGAGACGCATTCAAGTCCGTTGCGTTCACGCTCGCGTGCAACAAGTCCATGGAAACCGGTCTGCCCGTTAAGGTAGAACTCGAATAATTGCATATTTGCGATCAAAGACCTCTGCTTTCGGGCGGAGGTCTTTTTTACCAATGATTCATTGACAAACGACTGCGGATATGGTATGATGATAGTGTACGCCATCACAGCAAATTCGGTCTCATTTATCGTCTTGTTCTTCTGACAGTACATTTTCCGCTGATTTTTTATGCAGGTTCTTGACAAATGCGCGGTGTTTGTGGTATCATGAACACAGAACAACACACGACAGGAGGATTCCCCGATGGAACAGCAAAAGCATCTGCCCGTGCGCGGCAAGTACCGCCACTTCAAGGGCATGGAATATGAAGTCATCGGCATCGCACACCATTCCGAGACGATGGAGGACATGGTCGTTTATCGTGCGCTGTACGGTGCGGGAGAACTATGGGTTCGTCCTGTATCAATGTGGAATGAGGAAGTCGAGCGCGACGGTGTGACTTACCGCCGCTTTACCCTGATCGAAGAATATGAATAACGGAGGAACTCTGCTATGAAAATAACCGTAACGCATCCTTATCTGGTATTTCCCGTCAATTTAGCAAAGGCGATGAAGAAGCTCTCGTTCACTATCGGCGGGGAGCTTGTGTATGAAGCCGACGTACGGCTCGATACGCACAATCCCGATTTCTATGCGTACTTCGACGTCAGCCGCTTTATTGGTCAGAGAATGGAGTTGACGGTCGAGCCGGAAATGGCAATGTCGTTCCGTGAAGCGAATGCCATTGACCGTGCCGATCTGTACCGCGAACCGTTCCGTCCGCAGTATCACTTCACCGAAAAGAACGGCTGGAACAATGACCCCAACGGTCTTGTCAAGATCGGTGATACGTATCATATGTTCTATCAGCAGAATCCCGCGGCACCGCAGTGGGGCAATATGCACTGGGGTCATGCGACCTCACCCGATATGATCCACTGGACGCAGCTGCCCGCGCCACTGTTCCCCGATGAAATGGGTACGATGTTCTCCGGATCCGGTATCATCGACGAGGAAGGCAGAGCGGGCTTCGGTGCGGGCGCGGCGCTGTTCTTCTATACTGCGGCAGGATGTAATTCCCGACGCTCGGCAGGTCAGCCGTTTACCCAGTGTCTTGCGTACTCCACAGACGGCGGCAAGACACTTCACAAGTACGAGGGCAATCCCGTCATCCCGCATATCGTCGGTGACAACCGTGACCCCAAGGTCATTTG
>JAZQWK010000096.1:0-4881 GCA_045632325.1 Eubacteriales bacterium | reverse complement strand
CGTCTGATTTTGCAGAACGCGATGGCGGCAAAGCGCGGCAAGCCTGCTGTGCAAAAGCCCTTGTACCGTTTGTGGCTGCCCGATCAGACCGAGCAGACGATCCGCTCAGCGGCTTCCGCTCTGACGCCCGAATCGGCATACGACAATCTTGCCAACGAGGGCTTTGCGAGAACGTATGTGGATTGGCTGTACGGCGTCAATCTGACGCGCTATGCAACGATTCGCTGCGGTACGCTGCTGCGCGTCGGACGCGTCATCGTGCCGATCGTGCGCGCCATTTACGACCGCGATATGGAGATCCGCAATTTCGTGCCGCGTCCGTATATCTGCGTCCAATCCAAAGAAAAGACGCACGGACAGGTGCTGGAGCTGACGTCAAAGATGGAATTTGACGCTGACGTTGAGGGCAGAGAAGCTGCACAGGCACTCTGCGACCGCTACAACGCCTGCGATGCGGTGGTAACCAAGCTGACGAAAAAGCGGGAGATCATTCCGCCGGGTAAGCTCTATTCGCTGTCGGCTTTGCAGAACGTGCTTGGCAAAAAATACAAGATGCCGATGGACAAAAGTCTTGCCGTACTGCAGAAGCTGTACGAGGAAGGCTACGTCACTTATCCGCGAACCAACTCGGAATATCTGGCAACGGCGGAAAAGGAAAAGATCTCCGATATTCTCGCCAAGGTGCGCGGTATCGGTTATCCCGTTGCGATGAAGGACTCGAAACGTATTTTTGACGACAGCAAGATCGAGTCGCACTCCGCTTTGACGCCGACCTACAAGATTCCGTCCAAGGACAAGCTCTCGGAGGATGAAAACAAGGTCTACTCCACGATCTTCCGTCGGTTTGCGGCTGTGTTCTGTGAGAGGGACTGTATTGCCGAGAAGACGGAGGCGGAGATCACGCTGTATGAGAACCTTAATGCGCTCGAGGTCTTCCGTCTGCGCGGCACGGTCATCGTCGAGGAAGGCTGGATGAAGTACGACGATGCACCGAAAAAGCACAAGACGCTTCCGAAATTAGAAGAATTGGAACACGTCAAAATCAACTTCGCTTGCGTTGACCGTGAAACCAAGCCGCCGGAGCATTATACGATTGAAACCCTGAACAACTATCTCAAAAACCCGTTCAAGGACGATAAGACCTCGAAAAAGAAAGCCCTTGCCGCGCTCGGCGTTACGGAAGACGACGAAGCGGAAGGAGACGATACCGAGGATTACCGCGCAATCTTTGAAGGTCTGGAGCTTGGCACGGAAGCCACGCGTACGGGCATCATAGACAACGCACGGCAATCGGGCTACATCCAACTGAAAAAAGACGTATATACCATTCTGCCCGACGGAGAATTCTTGATCGAATCGCTTGGCAAAATGGAGATCACGATGGACAAATACAAAACCTCGACGCTTGGCAGATCGCTGAAGCGCGTCTTTCGCGGCGAGGATTCCGTGGATGACTGCGTTGCGCTTGCGGCAAAAGAGATCCGCGAGATCTTTGACAAGCGTGAGTCCACGACCGTGACCAAGGTTCCGTATCAGCCGAAAGGAAAGCGCGGGAGCAAAACCGCCGCAAAGGAGGCTTATAAGGGACCGCTGATCCGTGCGGGTGCGTGTCCGCTGTGCGGCTGTGACGTGGTGCGCGGCTCGTATGCCTGGGGCTGCATGGGCTACAAGGCAGGATGCGGATTCCGTCTGTCCTCTGTCATCCTGTCGCATACTTTCACGCCCGAGGAGGTCGCCGTGTATCTGGAAACGGGACGAACGCCCTTGATAACCGATTTTATCTCAAAAAAGAATACGAAGTTTTCCGCATACCTGCAAAGGGACGGCGTGGAAGCGAAATTCGTCTTTGAGGACCGCCGCGCAACGGGATCCGCAGGTGCCGTAGAGGTCAGCGGGGAGGATGCACCGCTGCCGACGGAAGCACCGCCGCTGGATGAAAACGCTTGACGGTCTTTATCACCTCGGTGAAATGCACAAAAATCAAAATCGGTTTTTGTGAAAACGGCGGATTGACGAAACGTCTGAAACCGAGTATAATTATGTGTAAATAACAACGCTGTAAGGCGGATTTTCTGCCGGAGGAGAAATCATGATGAACAAACGTATATTAACGGGCGCACTGCTTGCTCTGCTGCTTTTAAGCTCTGCCGCGTGCGGGGACACTGCCGCGGATACCGTCACCACGCAAGGTGTTGATACACAGGCGGCGACCGATGCAGCCGTCGAAACGGAACAGCCGAAGCTTCCCGAATCCATCGAGCAGGTCGATATGAACGGCTTTGAGCTTGGCATCAAGCACCACAATCAGACGACCTTGAACTGGGCAAAGAACGATTTGGAAGTAGAAGAGCAGGACGGCGACTTGTTCAACGATGCGATCTACGACCGTAACCGCACCATTGAAGAGCTGTTCAACTGTAAGCTCAACGTCGAGTCTGTTGACTGGATCAATTCGGGCGACGTTGCAAAAGAGGTTATGGCGGGAGATTCTTCGCATGACGTTTGGTACGTCTACGATATTCTGATCCTGGATTGTATTGAATATCTGATGCCGTGGGAAAATCTGGTCAACGTCGATCTTTCTCAGCCTTGGTGGAATCCTATGGCGACCGACGTGTTTGAGCTCGGCGGAAATCACTACGCGGCGGCGGGCAACTATTCCGTTTCCGTTCTGTCCCGTGCGTCCGGCTTTACGTTCAACAAGGAAATTTATAACGTGCTCGGTTTTGATAAGTCCCTCTATGATTATGTCAATGACAACGAATGGACGGTTGACAAGATGGCGGAGGTCTGCATTGCCGCTTATGGGGACGTCAACGGCGACGGTATGCTCGACGACAATGACAGATACGGTGTCAACGGCTCGTACAAGGAGCTGTATAACCGTCTGATGCTCGGCTCCGGTATTCAGTACGTCAAGATGGACGACAACGGATTCCCCGTATTCTCGCTTCCGACAGACGAAGGTGCGATCAATAAGATTCTGCATATCATCGATCTCTTTTCTGACAGACGCGCATACGCATCGCTGGAAGGCTCTCTGCCGGAAACCAACGGTCTTGGCAGCCTCAACGCCGGCACGCTTCTGATGTCCATTGACAATCTGAACGGTTTGGAAAATAAGCGAAATCTCGATATGGAGCTTGGCTTTATCCCGTGTCCGAAGTATGATGCTTCGCAGGATCGCTATTACGCGCCGTCCTTCGGTGCAGAGGTTGCTGTGCTTCTGAAGACGCTTCCCGAAGAACGCTGGGAGAACGTCGGTATTCTGATGGAATCTATGAACTACTATTCTGATACGTTCGTGATTCCGATGTACAAGGAAGTACTGATCAAGACCAAATACGCGCGTGACGAAGAATCGGGTGCAATGCTCGATATTGTTATCGATTCGATCAGCTTTGAATTCGGTCTGAATGCATGGCAGAACACGGTTGCCAATCCGTTCGTTCAGGGCGCGATCATGGGCAACAACGCCAACGTCATGTCAACCCTTGAAAAGATGACGAAGTCGGTCGAGAAGCAAATTGAAAAGCTTTCCGAAAAAATCAAAGAATTTGAATGACCTGTGCGGGAATTCCGTTTCAAATGACGGGATTCCCGTTTTTTTGTCGTGAGGGCTTGCTTTTTTCCTCAAAATATGTTACAATGAAACAAATTAAAGCATTGAAGTGAGAGGACTTATATGGCAGGTACATTGGTCATCGGCTTTGTCTTTGTGGATATCAAAGGCTTTGCCGCAGGAAATTACGATCCGCGCGGACGCAACCTCGGTGAGGTTCGTTTTATTCACGGCGGTGTCAGCCGCAACGTCGCGGAGAACATTGCGAATACGGGGATGCCCGTTTCGTTTGCGTCGCTGACCGAAGACTCGGCACTCGGAAACGACGTCAAAAAACGGCTGTTTGCGCACGGATGCGATACAACTTACATGAAGACAGTGGATGCGGGCGGTATCGGTACGTGGATGGTCATTTTAGACGAGCACGGGGACGTTGCGGGACAGATTTCGTCTCCTCCCGATACGGCGGCGCTGGAGCAGCTGATTGCAGAGCAGGGTGAGGACATGATCGCCGCGTGCGACAATATCATTTTGGAGCTGGATACCTCCGAGGCGCTGGATGAGGCGGTTTTGGCTCTTGCAAAGAAATACAACAAGCCCGTTTTCACCGTCGTCGGCAATATGAGCATCATTCTTTCCCGTCCCGATTTTGTCGCGGCACTGGATTGCTTTGTCTGCAACGAAATCGAAGCGGGCAGAATCTTCGGGGCAGATCTTACCGAAACCACGCCCGAGGAGATGCTTGCACTTTTAGAGGAACGGATTTCTGACGTCGGATGCCGTGCGATGGTTATCACCATGGGCGCGCGCGGATCGGTTTATTATGAACGGAACACGGGCATCGGCGGCGTTGTTCCTGCCATTCCGACGAAGCTCGTTGATTCCACGGGAGCGGGAGACGCCTTCTTGTCGGGTACGGTCATGGGACTGTCCCGAGGACTTGCGCTGTCCCGTGCCGTAGAAGCGGGAACCGCACTTGCAAGCGCAACCATTCAAACAGAAGAAAGCTGTGCCGCACCCGATGCGCAATTCTGGGAGCGGTTTTCCGAATAACCACACAGAGAGGGGTATACCGATATGAAACGACTTGACTGTACACAATACGGCATTGTTCCGGGAACGGACGTCACAGAAGCACTGTATCAGCTGTTTTGTGACAATCCCTGTGACACCGAATTTATTTTCGCTGCGGGTGAATATTTCTTCACGCCGCGCTTTACCTACGATTACCGCTTATCCAACACCGACGTTCTGCCGGAGCGTAAGCTTGGCATCTGGATGCGGAACATGGAGAATATCGTTCTCGATTTTTCCGAATC
>JAZQWK010000095.1:0-1851 GCA_045632325.1 Eubacteriales bacterium | reverse complement strand
GTCGGGATGCGCCTTTTCGACCTCATCAAACAGGACAACCGCATACGGCTTGCGTCTTACCGCTTCCGTCAGCTGACCGCCCTCGTCGTAGCCGACGTATCCGGGAGGTGCGCCGATCAGCCGGGAGACGGAGTACTTCTCCATATATTCACTCATGTCGATGCGCACCATTGCGTGCTCGTCGTCAAACAGCGCCTCGGCAAGTGCTTTTGCAAGCTCGGTTTTACCGACACCCGTCGGACCGAGGAACAGAAACGAACCGATCGGTCGGCGCGGATCCTTGATGCCCGCTCTGGAACGAAGAATCGCGTCGCAGACCTTTGACACACCTTCATCCTGCCCGATGACGCGCTTGTGCAGAGTATCGTCCATGTGCAGCAGCTTGGCGCGTTCGCTCTCCATCAGCTTCGACAGCGGAATCCCCGTCCACCGCGCAACGATCTTGGCAATCTCCTCCTCGGTCACGTTGTCACGCAGAAGAGAATTTTCGCTCTGTGCGTTTTCCGCCGCCGCTTCCGCTTCCAAAAGCTCTCTCTGCAGACTGGGCAGCTTGCCGTATTTCAGTTCAGCCGCACGGGACAGATCGTACTCGTTCTGCGCCATTTCAATTGCGGCGTTGGTTGTTTCGATTTCCTCACGGATTTTCTGCGCACGCCCGATGGAATCGCGTTCGTTTTCCCACCGTGCCTTCATCGAATTGAACTCGTCGCGCAGATTCGCAAGCGTTTCCTCTGTTTTGGCAAGCCGCTCTGCGGAAAGCTTGTCTTCTTCCTTTTTGAGCGCGGCTTCTTCAATTTCCAACTGCATGATGCGGCGGGAGATCTCGTCAAGCTCAATCGGCATCGAGTTCATCTCCGTCTTGATGCGCGCGCACGCTTCGTCGACGAGGTCAATCGCCTTGTCGGGCAGGAAGCGGTCGGAAATATAGCGGTCAGACAGCGTTGCTGCCGCAATCAGCGCCGCATCGTGGATCTTGACGCCGTGATAGACCTCATACCGTTCCCGCAGACCGCGCAGAATCGTGATCGTATCCTCAACCGTCGGTTCGGGAACGAGAATCGGCTGGAAGCGGCGTTCAAGCGCAGCATCCTTTTCAATATACTGGCGGTATTCGTTTAAGGTCGTTGCGCCGATACAGTGCAGTTCCCCTCTCGCGAGCATGGGCTTTAACAGATTGCCCGCATCCATCGCGCCGTCGGTCTTACCTGCACCGACGATGGTATGAAGCTCGTCGATGAACAGAATGATTTTGCCGTCGGATGCCTTGATTTCGTTCAGAACGGCTTTCAGACGCTCTTCAAATTCGCCTCGGAATTTGGCTCCTGCGACAAGTGCTCCCATATCGAGGGAGAACAGACGGCGGTCTTTCAGATTGTCGGGAACGTCGCCGCGGACGATGCGCTGTGCAAGACCTTCTGCAATGGCGGTCTTACCGACACCGGGCTCACCGATCAGACACGGATTGTTTTTCGTCTTGCGGGACAAAATCTGAATCACACCTCGGATCTCATCGTCGCGACCGATGACGGGATCAAGCTTCTGTTCCCGAGCCAGCTCGACGAGATCCTGTCCGTATTTGAGCAGAACGTCGTAGGTGCCCTCGGGATTGTCGGTCGTCACGCGCTGGTTGCCGCGGACGGATTGCAGTGCGGTCATAACGGCGTTTTTCTCAACGCCTGCAGTTTTCAGAATCTGCGCAAGCGTTTTGTCGGGATGGGAGAGCAATGCCAGCAGAATATGCTCAACGGACACGTATTCGTCCTTCATCTTATCGGCTTCTTTTTCCGCTGCGGAAAGCACCTGCTCAACCTCGCGGGAGATATAGATTTTATCCGCTTCCACACCGCCGCC
>JAZQWK010000094.1:0-5192 GCA_045632325.1 Eubacteriales bacterium | reverse complement strand
TTTTTTTATCCAAACCGCAGGTTTGGTATATCATCACGCGTCAGCGTGTATATCATTGCGGAGCGTATCTCATTACGCGGAGTGTATAACGGTTTGATGAGATACATGGCAGATGCCAATGATGATATACAAGGCTTCGCCTTGATGAGATGCAATGGCTTCGCCATTGATGGAGACGAACGACCGAGGTCGGCTGTATACCAAAATCGTTCATCATGGATTTTGGTATTTTCTTTTGATGAAAGGAGATAGACGTATGGCAAAGAACTATTTGTTGGAATATTCGGAGCAGCTGGCAACGGAAACGGAACTGCTTTGTCGGTCGCTGAAGCATACGTCCTCCAATACGGTGTTTCAGCTTCGCAAAAGCTCCAGCAGTGTATATGCCAATATCCGTGAAGCGAAATACGGACAAAGTAAGGCTGATATGCTGTCAAAATTTGAGATTGCGTTAAAAGAATGCAGCGAAACGGAAGGATGGCTCCAGATGCTTTACAATACGAAGGACATTGACGAAGACACCTTCAAAACGTACAGAAACCTCGCAGGAAGGATCAGACGGATGCTGATTGCAAGCTGTGTGACCCTCAAAGAACATATCAAATAAAACGAACGTCCCGAAAGGAGACCCCCATGCTTCCACAAATGAAAATCGGCGATCTCTCCGTCTCCCGTCTGATCGTCGGCTCCAATCCTTTTACCGGAAAATCCCATATGACCCCTGCCGTTGACGCCGATATGAAGGCGCACTTCACCGAAGACGCCGCGTTTGCGATGCTTCGCCGCTGTGAGGAGGCAGGCATCAACGCCGTACAGTCGCGCGGCAGCCTTCCCGTGATGGACCTGTTGTACCGCTACAGACAAACGGGCAGCTCCATGCTCTGGCTTGCACAGACGGGCAAGAGCCTTGCGACCTTTGACGAAGAACTGGACGAAATGATGAAGTATAATCCGTCTGCCGTCTGTATTCACGGTGAGCTGTCCGACGAGCTGTTTCTGTGCGGTATGCTTGATCGGCTCGGCACGCTGCTTGATAAGATCCGCGCAAAGAATGTCCCCTGCGGCATCTGCTCGCATTTCCCCGAGGTGCTTGCCTATGCGGAGGAACACAATCTGAAGCCCGATTATTACATGGCATCCGTGTATAACCTGTTCCAGCCCGACCGCACCCACGACGTCAACCCGACGGGCGAACGCTTTGAGGATTCCGACGTCCCCGTCATGTTCAAGACCATCCGCGCCCTCACCGCACCCACCGTCGCGTTGAAGATCCTGGGCGCGGGACGCAAGTGCGAAACGCAGGAGCAGGTGCGCGATTGCTTCATCCGCGCATTTGCCGAAATGAAGCCCGGCGACGGCGTTCTCGTCGGTATGTTTGATAAGTACGACGACCAGCCGATGCTCGACGCGGCATATACGAAGGAAGCCATCCGACTTGCGGAGGGAAACTGACCATGCCCCAAATCAAGCTCATCGCCACCGACCTTGACGGTACGCTGCTCAATACCGCAGGCGCGGTATCAAAGGAAAACCTCGATGCCATTCATGCACTTTCTGAGCGCGGCATTCCCGTCGTTCCCGCATCAGGTCGCTCCTATACCGAAATGCCAGAGGTGCTGCGCTCGCACCCCGATATCCGCTATTATCTATACTCCAACGGCGCGGCGGTCATGGATTGTGTCACGGGTGAGAACGTCATTGAGATGTGCATCCCCATGGAACGCTCCAATCGCATCCTCGACCTGCTCTCCTCCTACGAGGCACATATCACCTACCGCCACCGCGGCGTCTGCATCGGAGACGCATCGGAGCAGAACGAGGAGGCGTTTGCTTACTACAACGTCTGGCAGCGCCACCGTGAGGTCATCGAGCAGTTTGCCGTGTACGAGCCCGACTTCAAAGCACGCGCGTATGCCGCGGACGGCGTGGAAATGTTCGCCGTGTACTTCCACTCCGAGGAGGAAATGGAGGCGTGCAAAACCGCGCTGAACGCGATTGACGGCATCGGTTACGCCGGAATTGCTTACTGCGGACTTGAGATCTTTTCCGCCGACGCAGGAAAGGGAAAAGCACTGCTCGCGCTTGCCGATACGCTCGGCATCCCGCAGGAGGCAACGGCAGCCGTCGGCGACAGCGACAACGACCGCTCGATGATTTTGGCGGCAGGCTTCGGCTTCGTCGTGTCAAACGCAAACGAATCCTTAAAGGCAGACGCCGACGAGGTCATCTGCTCCAACGATGAGCACGCGATGGCGTGGATTCTCGCGCATAAAATAGAGGAATATAATTGACATCCGCCAAAAAATCTGCTATAATAACAAAAAACAATCCGTTATTTGGAGGTTCAACCCAATGAAACGCAACAATCTCACAGCGGCTCTGCTCCTGCTTGCATCGGTTCTCACCGCCATGACCGCGTGCGGAGGCGATTCCGCGGCAACGGAAACCGTGCAGGACGCACAGACCACCGCAGCCGTCACGGAAACGGCAGCAGACGCAAACGCATATCAGTACGCAGACATCGATTGCGGCGGCGAATCCTTCCGTGTCCTCAATACGAATACGACGTGGGGCTTCTACACGACGATCTACTTCGATCAGACGACGGGCGACGTCATGGACGATACCGTCTTTGAGGCAAACAGCAAGGTCGAGGAGGCGTTCAACGTCAAGCTCGACGTCACGGAATTTGACATCAACCAGTCCGTCGGCGAATATTCCAAGAACATTCTGACCGGCGACGACGTCTACCAGACCGCTCTGCTTTCCGCGGGCAACAGCTCCTCCGTCATCCTGCAGGAATACGTCATGGACCTGTCCCAGCTGCAGAACATCCACCTCGATCAGCCGTGGTGGGACCAGCAGGTCAGCGAATACTCCCGTCTCGGCGGCAGTGATAAGGTCTATTTCGGCATCAGTGATATCAACCTGATGAACTTCGAGGTCATCGAGGGTGTCTACGTCAACGACGATATGCTGACCAACCTCGACCTCCCGCTGCTCTACGATTCCGTCCGCGAAGGCAGCTGGACGCTTTCCAAGATGCACGAATACATGAAGGCGGCAGTCAATCTGAACGGTGAGACCGACTTTACGTTTACGGTCGGCGGCAATTCCGTTTACGGCATGACGTACTGGGAACAGGGCGTTCCCGCAATGCTGTACGGCTGCGGCGTCGAATTCATCACGCTTGACGATCAAGGCATCCCGCACCTCACCGTCGACAACGAGCATTTCTATAACGTCGCCACGAGAATCGCGGATATGTACAAAACCAAGGGCGAATCCGTCTTCCTCAATACGAGCTCCACGCCCGGTATGCACTACGAGGACGCCTTCAAGGCAGGCCGTGCGCTGTTCACGATCGCACAGCTGAAGGGCTCGTCCAAGTTCCGCGATATGGAGGATACCTACGGTATTCTGCCCGCACCCAAGTACGACGAAACGCAGGATCGCTACTACAGCTTCTGCACCAAGAACATCGTCTCCTCGACGATTCCCGTCACCTGCGCCGATCCCGAACGCGCGGCGGCAATCGTTGATGCCATGGCATACCACGCGTACGCCGACATTCTGCCCGTTTACTACGGTGTCAACGTCGAGCAGAAGCAGATGCGCAACGAGGATTCCATCGAGATGCTCGGCATCATCGGCGACTCCCGCGTCATCGATATCGGCAGCATCTACGGCTGGACGATCGATCTGCATAACGCGATCTATCAGAAGATCAGCAAGGGCGACAACGCACTCGCGTCCGTCATCACCGCACAGACCCCCAAGGTCGAAAAGCTCATCAACGATACCCTCGAGCTGTTTACCAAATAAGCAATCAAAAACGAACGCTCCCACGTCGTGTCACCGCACGCTGTGGGAGCTGTTTTTTTCTTTGAGGCTCCCTCCCCGAGGGAGCTGTCACCGCAGGTGACTGAGGGAGTTGCCCAATAGAATCGTCATATTTTACAGGGAGCGATTCACGAATCGCCCCTACAAATATGAGATGACCGCCTATGACAATCGCCGCAATTACCCAAAATCCTCCACCGAAAATACCGCCAGCCGATCACGCACGCCTGCACTTTGCTCGTACAGAACGTACACCGTGCCGTCCGCCGTCAGCGCGATATCGGCGTAGCCCGCGTCCCCGGGTTCGATCACCAGTGACTTTGCCCACGTTTTGCCATCGTCATAGGAGATGCGGCAGACGAGATTTTCGCGCTTTGTCTGATGCGCACAGTTGACCACGGCAAGGACGTGCCGACCGTCAACGACCGCCGATGCGGTACTGCCAAAGCACGTCGGGTCGGGCAGAGCGGTATCGGTGGTAAGCGGAGCCCATCCGTCAATGCCCGTCGCACTCACCGTATAGGCGCGGTATCCGATGCCCGTGACGCGGACGCTGCAATAGATACGCCCGTCGGAGAGCAGTGCCGCCTGCGTCTCGTTGGGGTCGCGGTGCTCGTCCGTCGGTGTGATCAGCGCACCGAGTGCCCACGTACGACCGTTGTCGCGGGAGTAGAGCGTCGAAACCGTACCGGGATGGTGAGACATGACGTCCTCTCCCGCCTCCTTGCAGACCATCCACGTCGGCACCAGCAGCATCCCGTCGGGCGTCGCGATGCCGTGACCCGGACCGCAGGCAAAGACATTGTGAAGCGCAGGTGCGGTCGACGCCATGATATTGCGCGGCTCCGACCACGTTCTGCCGTCGTCGGATGAGGTGCGATACCAGACGTCCCCGCCGCCGACCGAGTAATTGCGGCAGTAGAGAAAATGCAGCGTGCCGTCCCCGCCGACGATGCACACGGGATTGTTGACGGTCGGGTAATCGTCATCGCCCCGTGCCATCACGATCGGGTCGGAGAACGTCACACCGCCGTCCTCGGAGCGATAGAGCAGAATGTCCATCATCGCCCAGTCCGACGCCGTTCTGCGCGCCTCAAAGTAGGTGATGAGGGTGCCTGCCTTGGTGACGACAATGCCGGGAATACGGTAGTTGGAATATTGTTCGTCCTGTTCTCGGACAAGTATGTTGGTCATGGTAATTGTCCTCCTGCTGCATTTTTCGATGGTTTTGGTTGCGGTGTAGGGACAGGCGTCCTCGACTGTCCCAATCCTGATATCATCATACATCAAAAATGATGTTTTGTCAAGAAAAAAATACCGCCGCGGATCAACCGTGACGGTATGTCTTT
>JAZQWK010000093.1:0-2674 GCA_045632325.1 Eubacteriales bacterium | reverse complement strand
GTTTGGGGAGGACACGTTCGACGTGCTTGAAAACCATCCCGATTGGCTGGCACAAGTACCGGGCATTTCGCAGAAGAAGGCGACGGAGATCTCTGCCAACTTCCGTGAACAGTTCGGTATCCGTTCAGTTATGATGTTCTGTCAGAACTATTTCGGTCCGTCGACCGCCGTGCGTGTTTACAACCGCTGGGGTGGTGCGGCGATCGACGTCATCAAAGAAAATCCGTATCTTCTGTGCGAGGAGATCTACGGCATCAGCTTTGAAAAAGCCGATTCCATTGCAAGAGAACTCGGCACGAAGCGCAACGCGCCTGCGCGTATTGCCGCGGGAATTCGCTATCTGTGTACGTACAACGCGTTCCAGAACGGACACGTCTTCCTGCCCGAGGAAAAGCTGATTCCCGGTGTTATGCAGATGCTGAATATCGAGCAGAACGATGCCGAGGACGCACTCGAAATGATGCTGTCCGAGGGCAAAGCGGTCTGCGTCAAGCACGGGCAGAGACGCTGCATCTACTTAAAAGAATATCACGAGGCGGAAACGTACGTCTGCCGCAAGATGGATCTGCTTGACCGCGTTTGTGAGCGGCAATCGCCCGCCGATATTGACCGTTGGATCGAGAAGATCGAAACGGAGGAACAGATCGAATACGCCAAATTACAGAGACGCGCGATTGCCATGGCGCTGGATTCGGGCATCATGGTACTGACGGGCGGACCCGGTACCGGTAAAACGACGGTCATTCGTGCGGTCATGCGCATCTTTGACGATATGGGACTTGATATTGCATTGGCGGCACCGACGGGACGTGCAGCAAAGCGTATGTCCGAGGCGACGCAGGTGGAAGCAAAAACGATCCACCGCCTGCTTGAAATGGAATACGCAAACGACACCGAGCCGCGCTTCCGCCGCGACGAAAACAATCTTTTGGAGGAGGACGTTATCATCATTGACGAGGCGTCGATGATCGATATCCTGCTCATGCACGCACTGCTGAAGGCCATCCATCCGGGCGCACATCTGATTCTGATCGGGGATGCCGATCAGCTGCCGCCCGTCGGTGCGGGGTACGTGCTGAACGACATCATTGCATCTGAGCGGTTTTCTACGGTTCAGCTGACCGAGATCTTCCGCCAGGCAAAGGAAAGTCTGATCATCACGAATGCCCACGCCATCAACCACGGCGAAGCACCCGATCTGACGAAGAAGAACAAGGACTTCTTCTTTTTGCCTCGTCCCGACGATACCTCTACCGCAGAGACGGTTGCGCAGCTGTATTCCGTGCGACTTCCGAGAACCTACGGCGAGCAGATACGCGACGAGATCCAGGTCATTACGCCGTCAAGAAAAGGTGAGGCGGGCACGGAAATGCTCAATGCGCGGTTGCAGGCGGTACTCAATCCGCCGACGCCGCATAAAAAAGAGAAAAAAGTGCGTGATGCGGTCTTCCGCGAGGGTGACCGTGTCATGCAGATCAAGAACAATTACGACATTCCGTGGGAGCGTGAGGTCATGGGACGCACGCAGGACGGCATCGGTATTTTCAACGGTGACATTGGGGTGATAAAACAGATCAATCTGATGGAAGAAACGATGGAAATTCTGTTTGACGACCGCCGCGTGACGTACGATTTCACGATGCTCGACGAACTCGAACATGCCTATGCCGTGACCGTACATAAGTCGCAGGGCTCGGAATATCCCGTTGTCATTCTGCCGATCTATAAATACACGATGAAGCTGCTCACGCGCAATCTGCTGTATACCGCCGTCACCCGTGCATCGCGCATGGTCATCATCGTCGGCGATGAGGAGACCATTCACAAAATGATCGACAACAATCGCCAGGCGAAACGGTATACGGGGCTTCCGTACTATTTTGCACAGTATCATGAGGATGCGTGATATGCCGACGGGAAAGAAATTTTCGAATAAGGTACTGCATACACTCCGCAATCTTTTGTTTCCCGTTCGTTGTATGGGATGCGGTGTGACCGTTGGCGGCGTGTTGGGTGCACCGTTCTGTGAAACGTGCAGGACATCGTATCTGCAGGCGCGCAATCATCCGTGCTCCGAGTGCGGAGAGCCGATTTTTCTGTGTCGGTGTAAGACGGTCGGGGAACGAAACATACCCTTGTACAGCTTGCTGCCGTACCGACCGATGCATGAAAAAAGTACGGAGGGCTCCGCGGCGCACGACGTGGTTTCCCCTATTCTGCTCACTCGTAAGGAGCGCCTCGACGCTGCGGCAGAGGACTTTCTTGCCGAGCAGATGGCGGTGTTGTGTGCCTGCGTGAAAGCGGAGCTGTCGGCGGACGACGGCGGAGATTGGGTGCTCACTTACCCGCCGCGCGGACGGAAAAAACGGCGGGAGATCGGTCACGATCAATCCGAGGAGCTTGTCAAGCGGCTGTCCCGATTGACGGGAATGTCGATGACCGTATGTATGGAGCGTGTTCGCGGTGCCGATACCGCGCAGAAAACGCTGGGGGCTGAGGAACGCGTCCAAAACGCCGAGGAAAGCTATCGGTTGTCTGACCGATATAAAGATGACGTCCGCGGCAAACACGTGATGCTGATCGACGATATCGCCACGACGGGTGCGACGCTTGCGGTCTGTGCGGCAATTCTGACAGAAGTCGGTGCGGCATCGGTTATAGCCGTGACCTTGGC
>JAZQWK010000092.1:0-1965 GCA_045632325.1 Eubacteriales bacterium | reverse complement strand
CGTTGGGGATACGGAGCAGGATATGACCGCAGTAACGGGGATATTGGCATCGTGGAAGTATTTGCTTTTGTGCGGTGTCGGTGCGGATCTGATCCTATGCGTTTCGGATACGGACGCATACGGCAGCCCCGTCGCTCGCCGCCTGCACAGGATGATCGACGATGCGGGATTGCGGTTTTTCCTTGGCAGCGGAAACGCAAGCGGCGGAATCTTTATTTGCGGTGAGGAAGAGGTGCGCGCGGACGGGATTTTGTTATCCGCGGTGCTTGTGCTCGGAGACGCATCCGCAATGCCAAAGCAAAGCGACCGTGGTGCGCGACCCGTGATCCTGCCGTGTGCGCGGTATCAAGAGCCAACGAGGTATTCGTCGGATGCGCGCGGCATCGTCGTTGTAAAAGGCGATCAGCGGATGCCGTGGACGCATCTGCTGTCAAACGGTGTGTTCAGCACACTTTTGACGACCAATACCCTTGGCTTTACGTTTTTTGAAAATGCAAGCGAATGCCGCGTGACGCCGTGGTACGGTGATGCGGTCTCGGAACGGTGCGGGGAATGGCTTCTGCTTGCGTTTGGGGATCGCACGGAATATCACGATCTCTGCCGTGCGTCGTCCTCGACGGTCGTTACGCCGTCGTCGATGCATTATCTCGGTCTGCTTGACGGTATTTCCTACCGCGTCAGCGTTTCGATACCCGATCGCACGCGGCATAAGCGGATGGAGATTCGTATCAAAAACGAGGGAACAGATGCGGCT
Source organism: Eubacteriales bacterium (assembly GCA_045632325.1). Taxonomy (GTDB): domain Bacteria; phylum Bacillota; class Clostridia; order Oscillospirales; family CAG-272; genus RGIG3925. Next base: position 1,211 of record JAZQWK010000092.1, on the reverse strand, counting down.
TCGCTGTCTTTGCGTTATCAGCTGATCCCGCTGCTCGGTGTTACGGCGGAGGATTGCGAGGCGGTGTCGTGGGAGATGGAAAACCAAACGCTTTGCTTCCGCTCGGAAACCAACCGCGCGTGTGCGCCGTATTCTGCTTGTGTGACGCTGGTCGGCTGTGAAGAATTTTCCTGCGGTGCAGATGATGATTGTCTGTACGTATGCGGGAAGGCTCGGATACCGCCGGGTGAGGCGATTCGGGTAACGGCGCATCTTCGGATCGTCCGAGAGGGAGAACGAACGGCACCGTCCGATGCACTTGCACCGATACGGGCGTGGCGAACACCGCAGATTTGCTCGGGTGATGCGAATTTGGACGTATTGGTGTCGACGTGGCTTCCGTGGCAGATCACAACGGTGCGCCTGTTCGGCAGATGCGGGTATTATCAACCGGGCGGTGCGTACGGCTTCCGCGATCAGCTGCAGGATGCGATGGCGGCGGCAGAATTTGCGCCCGCGCTTTTGTATGCACAGCTGTTCCGTGCGGCGTCGCATCAGTATCTTGAGGGGGACGTTCAGCATTGGTGGCATCCCGGGGCGATCACAGACCGCGCAAAATTTCATCGCGGTATCCGTTCCCGCTGCTCCGACGACCGCCTTTGGCTGCCGTTGGCTGCGGCGCGGTATGTATCGCTGACGGGAGATACGGCGTGCCTGCAGAAAACGGTGCGATATTTAGAAAGTCCCGTATTGGCGGAGGGTGAGACGGAGCGGTATGAAACGCCGCTTCGCTCGGACGTCAGAGAAAGTCTTTATATGCACTGTGTTCGCGCAATTGAGAAGAGCCTGGACGACGGATTCGGCGTTCACGGGATGCCGTATTTCGGGAACGGCGATTGGAACGACGGCATGAACCGTGTTGGTGTCCGCGGTCAGGGAGAAACCGTTTGGGGCGGAATGTTTCTGATGCTGGTGCTGTCGGAGTTCCTGCCGCTCTGTGAGATCATGGGCGATGCACAGGCGATGAAAACGTATCCTGCCGTCATAAAGCAGTTGGCATGCTCCGTGGAAAGCGAAGCATGGAACGGAACGTGGTACCGACGCGCCTGGTACGACGACGGAGGGGCAATGGGAAACGTCGGGGATGCGGAAGCGGAAATCGATTTGCTTCCGCAGGCGTTTGCCGCGATCGTCAACAGCCGCGTGCGGCTGTCGGGCGGCGGGAAACCGTT
>JAZQWK010000091.1:0-10538 GCA_045632325.1 Eubacteriales bacterium | reverse complement strand
GGTGCACGGAAGTTTGACCGCATCAAGCGCGGCGTCAAGGTATGCTTCGGTATGTCGGTCGTTGCAAGTACGGTCATCAGCGTGTTTGCGGTGTCCTGCGGCGGATTTATCTTCCGTATGTTCAACGACGATCCCGGTGTGCTTGCGGTCGGAGAAGTGATTCTCAAGACGGTGCCGCCGCTGTTCATTACCTACAATGCGATTGAGATTTTCAGCGGTACGGTCCGCGGCTGCGGTGACGCAGTGCGTCCGATGCTGATGACGCTCTGCGGGGTCTGCGTTCTGCGTATGGTCTGGATCTTTGCCGTTGTGCCGCTGTCGCCCAATATCCGTACGCTGATTCTGTCCTATCCGATTACCTGGTCGGTCACGTCGCTGGCATTTTTCCTCTATTATCTGCACGGCGGATGGCTGAAGAGGCGGATGCGGGTCAATGGGATGCAATGATAATTGAATAGAAATGTTCACAGCCTGTGCAAAAAGTTTCTGCACAGGCTGTTGTTTTTTTGATGTTATTTCATTGACTTTTTGATCTTCACGATATCCCGCAGCATCCGGATACTGTCGCGGACGAGGTGAATGGAGCTTTCGCGGTGGTTGACGATCTTGATGGGCAGCTCCGTTACGGAACAGCCCGCCTTTTGCGCACGCATCAGCATTTCAAGGTCAAACGCAAAGCGGTCGATCTCGCAATGGGCGAAAATTTCCCGTCCGACGTTCCCTTTCAGTGCTTTGAAGCCTGCCTGCGAGTCGCTGTGGCGGAAGCCTGCGGCAAGACAGAGGATGCGCAGATACAGTACCGATGCGAATTTCCGCAGCGGCGTGTATCCCGCATATCCCTCGGGATGGATGGCGCGGGAACCGATCAGAACGTCAGCACCCGTTTCGCGCATCTGTCTGACCGCCGATTCGATGACGTCGGTGCCGTAAGCGAGATCGCAATCGGTATAGAGCACGATATCGCCGTCGGATGCGAGGATGCCCGTGCGGACGGCATAGCCTTTTCCGCGGTTGGGTGCGTAGATACAGGCGTGCACCTGCGGGTAGTTTCCCTCGGCTTCGGTCAGCAAATCGGGCGTTGCATCGTGGGAGCCGTCGCTGACGAATATCAATTCATAGTCGTCAAAGACGCCGCGATCCTGCATGCCGTTCAGTTCGTCCCACAGCGTCTGAACGGTATCGCGGACGATCTGTTCTTCATTATATGCGGGAATGATGACGGATAGTTTCATAGGATCGCTTCCTTTTTGTACAACAAAAGATCGAATACAATTTCGGTTTCCAGCTTGTCCTGCGCGTAAAGACGGTCACGGTCGGCTGCAGACGTCTTCCAGTAATACGGTGTCATGGCAAACAGGGCACGGATATGCGCGGGATCGGTCACGGTGATGGTATCGGTTACGCGGCGCACCTCGGTGAGCGTGAAGTGCTCGAGCGTGTCACGGCGGATCTCGTTTTTGTACGGGGTTTTGTAAAGCACCTGCTTCATGCCCCACAGATGATCCTCGGCGGGAACTGCCATCAAAAGAAATCCGCCGGGCTTCAGAACACGGGCAAATTCCGCATCGGCGACGGGTGCAAAGAGATTGATGACGATATCGGCGGTGCCGTCGCAAACGGGCATTTCAAACAGCGAAGCGACCGCAAACGACAGCGTTTCTGCTTGTCCTGCGGCTTTTGCACGCTTGGCACCGTGCGATACGGCGTCCCGCGACAGGTCAAATCCGACGCAGACGGGCGTCCGACCGCAGGCTGTGAGCGCATTGTGCAGACGCGCGGTATAATACCCCTCACCGCAGCCTGCATCCAGAATCACGGGGCTGCCGACATTATTCTGTGCCGTAACGGTATCGCAGATCAGAGCGTTGATACCGTCCGAGAAGGCGCGGTAATAGCCGCCGTCGAGAAAGGCGGTTCTTGCGCGTACCATTTCGGCGCTGTCGCCGGGCAGTGCGGCACCGCGCTTCTGCGGCAGGAGAAGATTGACGTATCCCTGCTTTGCAACGTCAAAGCTGTGACCGTGTTCGCATCGCAGAACGTACGGCTTCTGCTCAAGCATCGGTGTCAGAGCGGCGGTGCAGTTGGGACATTTCCAGGCGACGTGCTTCATTGTTTCGTGACCTCTACGAGAACGGCGTGGACGACGTAACGGTTTTCGTTGACGTTCATACAAGTGGAAAGCGTCAGAATACGGTCGTTTGCTTCCACGGCGACGTTGGGAGAAATATCGGAACGTGCTCTGACCGTATCGACCCATTTCAAAAAGAGCTGATCGTCCTGATTGAAATTCATGCGCCAGGGGTGGTTCTCGACACCTGCCTGCTGCGGTGACGTTTCATAAGCGGCGAAGACCTCGTATGTATAAAGTGCGTCGTCGGTATAAATGTTGACGTACCGATTGTTCTTCCAGTAACTCGCATCGCGGAAATTCAGAAGGTTGGCAAACATCGGCGTGCCGCTTTCCATATTGTGTCCGTAAATGATGGTATGGCGATTGGTGGATACCGTGATCTTGTTGCGGTAATCCATGTAAATGGAGCCTGCGGGGTTATACGTGCCGTCGTACGCGTAGTGCAGATAATAATCGTTGTCCGCACCCTGCACGACGGGGTAATTGATCTTGGTGTCGCCCGGCATTTCGATCCAGCCGGAAACTTCTTTGTTTTTGTTGCGCAGAAGCTGCAGCTGTCCCTGAATGATCAGCAGCTTTTCGTTATACTGGCTGTTTTGTGCACCGTTGGCATTGCCGTCGTTTTCGGGTCGTTCGACGTTGACGGGTGTGAGCGTACCCATGCTCGGTGAGCGGGTGGCCGTGGCGACGAGATCCTCGCGTCGGTTATCGACCTCGAAGATATTCTCAAATTCGCCGTAGATCGCCTCGGATTGACGGTAGGAGTACAATTTGGATACGACCTGATATCCTGATACGAAGAACGCAACGACGGCTGCCCAGAAGATGGCCTTACGGAACAGCTCGATGATCACGTCGACGGGATCTTTTTTCTTTTTCTTCGGCGGCTTACCGAGGTCATCTGCGGTGACGTGTGCCAAAGATTCGATGAATACGTTGCGGTACGGATTGTCCGTGGCTTCATCGATCATGGAGAATTCTGCGTTATCGGCGCGGTTCTGCGCCTGTTCTTCATCGGTCGGCGTCTCGTCCTCTGACGGTTCTTCATCCGCGACGGTCGTGGTATGTTCAACGGAGGATACGACGACGGACGAATCTTCTTCTGCGGTTGTCTGCTCGCCGGGCGTGGATACCGCTTCTGCGCTGTCCCCGTCAGCGGATGCAGGTGCAGCATCGGCTGCGGTGCCGGCGGCGCTTTCGACGGTGTCCTCTGCGGACGTCTCCTCTGCGGTGGGGGTCGGAGCGGGAGCGGTGCTCTTCTTCTTTTTCTTTGACATGATACGCAGACCTCCTTTCTGTTGCTGTTGCAAGCCGTTTTATGATCGGCGTTTCTATCCTATTTACCTATATATTATATCAAAAAATCGAAAAGATTGCAAGTGGTAATTGACGGATATTGTGTGAATAATTTATAAATCAAAAGCAGGAGCCCCGATCGGAGCTCCTGTCTGCATTGGTGATGGAATTACGGATTGTTAAAGACGACCGCCGTTTCCTGATACGTATACGGACAAACGGGAACGTCGAAGACGGTCAGATCGATCTGGACGGATGCCATATCGCAGAAGCCGGTTGCACCGGAGTAGGCGATCAGATCGCCCTTATTCACTGCAGCGCCAACCTCAACGACAGCCTCGGAGAGGTTCTTGTACCAGCTCTTGAGACCGAGACCGTGTTCTACGACGACGGTGACACCGGAAAGATCGGTCTCGCCGACGTAGATGACCACGCCGTTGTTGACCGCGGTAACCTCGTGACCTTCGGATACCATGTAAACGACACCGGGATTCTGATAGCTTGCGCCGCCGTTGATGACACGGATACGACCGTAGCCGGCGCGGATCTGTGCAACGTCGGGAGCACCCGTGAGGAACGTACCCTCAAAGAGATGATCGGTTGCGATGTTCAGAGACTTTGCAATGGGCGTCATGATCTCATCGTAGGAGGCAAGCGTTGCCTCAGTACGGGTCGCATCGATGACCGACTGGCTGACGGTCATGCTGGCTTCCTTGTAGCTGTATTCCGCGACGTTGAGTACGAGCTCCTGCGTGACGCCGTCACAGGACAGAGTGAACGTATAAATACCTGCGGGATTGGAATAATTGACGGGAACGAGTGCGCGGTAGTAGTCGCCGTCTTCGACAAACTTCGGTTCAAATCCGCCGAGATCGGGCTCCGCCGTGAACAGGATATCCGCGTCTGCGGGCTTGTCCTTGACGGTGATGACGCAGAATTCGCCGTTGGTGATCGTCGTCGTATTCAGATAGAACGATGCGGGCGCGTTGACGGTTGCCATGAAGTCGTAAACGGCTTCGCCCTGACCCTCTTTGCCGTCGACCTCGTACCACTTTGATTCGATATGGAAGCGCAGCTGCTTCTGCTCGGTGATGGTGATCTGGTTCAGGTTTGCGTAGTTGTCTTTATAAATGATATTGTCGCCGTCGTAAACGGTGATATCGATAACGTCGGGCTCGAGATTAAAGGAGAGGGAGAGACGCGCATTCATGCGGTAGTTGTGCATCTCGTCGGTCGTTTCCGTATCCAGCGGACGGTAAGTGCCGTTGAACAGCTGGTAACGCCAGTTCAGCTCCTGCGGAAGCACCGTGGCGCCGCCGACCGTCAGCACGGGGTAAACGGAGCCGTTATACAGACAAGCCGCATAGTCCTTGCAGAGGAATGCGGATGCGTCCTCGGAGGTGATTTTGTAGATCACGCCGTCGGGATCGCGGAAGAACGCAGCTCCGGGATCGTCCGTGAAATAATATTCGTAAACGCTGGAGCGGTTGAAGCTGTCGTACGTGACACGGAAGGTTTTGGCATCGGCAATGGCGTCGGGCATCGCTTCCTGCTCGTCGGCGTTTTTGTTCAGCGACGTCAGAAATGCAATTTCGGCTTCTGCCGTGCGGTTCAGCTTTTCCGCATCCTCTCCGTCGTTGTTCGGCGTGAAGACGTGCGTACCGCCGTCGGGGTCCTGAATGGACATTTTGACGACCTCACGGCTGTCCTCAATGCTGCCGTCCTGGGACGAGAGATACGCAGCCACGGCAAGGTACGTGGGGATAAACAAGAGTATGATAAAAATGAAAGCTTTTAATTTATGATTCATATGCTCCTCCATCAGAACGAGGTTTGATAATAAGACCATTTTATCTTATATTATTATACACCATTTCCGGCATGCGGTCAAGGGGTATTTTGTAAATGAATGGAGGAAAGCACAAAAAATCACCGTCAATGGGCCGCAAAACGAAATGCGGACGGCTTGACGTACATGATACGCGCACCGTCCGCAAAAGGTTCTTTATAAAAATGCCTTCAGCCGCTCGACGTACTGCTCGCAGAAGCCGATGAGATCGCCTGCCAGTCGATACGCCTCGGGACTGCAGCCCTGCTCGGAGCAGACGCGCTGTGCCTTTTTCATGTCGATGATGCCCATCGTTGTGCCGTTGATCATGATCTCGGCACATTTGGAAACCGATTTGTCAAACATCGTCTGCATCGAGATGCCGATCTCCGCGGGAAGCTTTTCCAGTGCCGTCAGCTGTGTGGCGGGAACGTGAAGCGCGTGCAGGGCGTCTGCTGCTTTCTTTGCGTATCCTGCGTAGCCCTCCATCATATCCGTGATGACCTGCCGCAGCTCGGCACCTGCTTCCACGCTGTCGTTTCGTTCGGCATCGCCCGTTTTTCCGATCATTTTTGCGGCGGAATCGGCACCCATCGTCGCGTTTTTGTAAAGATCCGAGTACAAAAGCACGTCGGGTGACTTGACGTCACCGCTTTTCATTTCCTTTGCGGCGGCGAAGCTTGGGGCTTTCTCTGTTTGGGCAATTTTGGTTTCATCGTTCATATTCGTGCGTCTCCTTTTTGCTTGATACGGGAAGTATGGGCGGTTCGGGCGATATTTATGCATCGGAGCGCCTTGGAACACGGCATTTTTTCATGAGAAGTGTGAGAAAATACGCAAGATATCTTGCAATGCGGCACGGAATTGTGTATAATGATACTGATGAAATGTTGGGAGGTCTGTGCTGTGCTGACGGTATACGATGTGATTGCAAAAAAACGCGACGGAGGAATTCTGACGGAGGATGAGATCCGTTTTCTCATCGACGGCTATTGTGCGGGTGAGATTCCCGATTATCAGATGTCCGCATGGCTGATGGCGGTATATCTGCGCGGCATGACGGCAGAGGAGACCGCGATATTGACGGATGCGATGCTTCGGTCGGGGGATATCGTTGATCTGTCGCAGTTCGGGCATCTGTCGGCGGACAAACATTCCACGGGCGGTGTCGGGGACAAGACGACGTTCATCGTCGCGCCGCTGGCGGCGGTTCTCGGATGCAAGACCGCAAAAATGTCGGGTCGCGGACTGGGGCATACGGGCGGTACGATCGACAAATTGGAGGCGATTCCCGGATACCGCGTTGCCCTTTCGGAGAGGGAATTCCGCGCACAGGTCGAGCGCATCGGCGTTGCCGTGATCGGTGCGACGGGTGACATTGCGCCGGCGGATAAGCTCTTATACGCGCTGCGCGACGTGACGGCGACGGTCGATTCGCTGCCGCTGATCGCATCGAGTATCATGTCAAAGAAGCTGGCGGCGGGAACGTCGTCGATCGTGCTTGACGTAACGGTCGGCTCGGGCGCGTTTATGAAAACGGAAGAAGACGCCGAAGCACTCGCGCGTGCAATGGTCGACATTGGCGTGCGCGCAGGAAAGCAGATCACGGCGGTACTTACCGATATGGATCAGCCGCTCGGACGAACGGTCGGCAACGCGCTGGAGCTGGAGGAAGTTATCACGTTTTTGCAGGGTGACGATACGGGTCTTGACGATCTGCGTGAGGTGTCCTTGACGCTTGCGGCACAGATGGCGGCGAACGTGCACGGCATCTCGCCCGACGATGCGTACCGACGTGCGTACGACGCATGGAAATCAGGTGCGGCCTATGAGAAGTTTATCGAATGGATCACTGCCCAGGGCGGTGATCGGACGTGGCTCTGCGATGCAGGCGCACGGCAGAAGGCGCCGTTTTCCCTTGATATCAAAGCGCCTTGTGACGGATATCTTGCGTTTGCCGATGCCGAGCAGATCGGACTTGCGGCAATGCAGCTCGGCGCAGGACGAAAAACCAAGGATGATGGCATCGATATGCTGGCGGGGATCCGTATGTGCCGCAAGGTAGGAGAATCTGTCCGTCGGGGTGACACGGTGGCGGTGCTGTATGCGTCTGACGCGTCACGGCTTGCCGATGCAGAAAAACGGTTTGTGTCGGCGGTACGGTATGCGGATGAGATGCCGCAGATGCGAAATCACATTCTCGGTGTTGTCCGGGGAGAAGATACGGAGGAGAAGACATAATGGAGGAAATTCGGTTTTACTCGCCGATGAAAGAGGGACGGCCGATCCGTACCTCGGAGGCAACGCGGCGGTTTGCAAAAGAATCTCTTGACGGCAAATACGGACGGGAAGCGATGGAAACGATGTTTGTCACGCTTGCGGACACCGACGGGCTGTCACCGAGACAGGTTTATGATCGTGCGATCACGGAAATTGCAGAACGCGCGCCGCTTCGTATCGTGACCGATGGTGACGGCGAAGTGGTGGAGCTGCTTTCCGGTGCGGCAACCCTCGGCGCGGCGATCCGCCATATTGTTCCCGCGACGGTGGACGGGGTAAATGCGGTATGCAATTCTGTCAGCCATCTGACCTGTAATTTTGACCGTGTGGTCAGAGAGGGCATGGATTCCTTCCGTGAGCGGATTACGGCGCGCATGGAAGATCCCGCACTGAATGATTTGCAGAAGGAAGTTCTTGCATCCCAGCTGAATGCGTGGAACGCAATGAAGATCTACCACGAGCGGTATCTCGCCCTGCTGTCTGCGCGGATGGCATCTGCTCAAAACGACGGTGAGCGCGCGCGGTACGGTGCACTTTACGACACACTGTTACGCGTTCCGTTCTCGCCCGCGAAGACCTTCCGTGAGGGTGTGCAGAGCGTGTGGTTTACGTTTTCCTTTATCCGTCTGTGCGGCAACTGGCCGGGCATCGGACGGATGGACTTGATGCTGGAGGATCTCTATCAGAACGATCTTGCGGCGGGACGAATCACGGAACATGAGGCGCGTGAGCTGCTTGCGCACTTCTTTATCAAGGGATGCGAGTGGATTCATCTGACGGGACGCGGTTCGGGTGACGCACAGCATTATCAGAATCTGGTGCTGGGCGGCGTTGACGAGGACGGTGTTGACCGCACGGGTGACGTGACGCGGCTGATGCTGGAGATCGTCGAGGAATTCCCGATCGCTGACTATCCGATCGCGGTGCGTGTCGGACACGGCTCACCCGATTGGATCAAAACGAAAATGGCAGAGGTCATCCGCCACGGCAGCGGCGTCGTCGCGATGTACAACGAGGACTTGATCATCGATTCGCTCGTCGGCTTTGGCTACGATCTGCGTGAAGCAAGGAAATTTGCCAACGACGGCTGCTGGGAGGTACAGATCCCCGGCAAAACACGGTTCGGTTATCAGCCGATGGATCTTTACGGTATGTTCCTGCGCGAGGTATTGCGGCTGGATGATGGGATTCCTGCAGTATTTGAGAATTTTGACGAGCTGTACGGAGCGTTCCGCGCAAAGATGGATGCGGTTCTGGACGGATTCCACGCGGGTGCGGATCATTATTTCTTTGATTCTGCTACGGGTGTGATTGATCTGTTTGAGGACGGATGTATCGAGTCTGCGCGTTCCTACTACAACGGCGGACCTATCTACAACGCACTGTCCCCGCACTTCGGCGGTATTCCCGATACGGCTAACGCGATGTACGCGATAGAGAAGCTCGTTTTTGAGGAAAAGAAGCTGTCCTTTGCGGAGTTTATGGAGATTCTGCGGCAAAACTGGGAAGGACGGGAAACGCTGCGGCAGTATGTGCGCAATCATTACACCTATTACGGCAACGACAATGACGAGGTTGATGAAATCGCGGCACGGATTGTGCATGATTTCGTTGAGGACAGCCGACAGGTAGAGTGTCGCAACGACGTGCTCCGTCCGCCGGGCATTTCGACCTTTGGGCGTCAGATTGACTGGAAGGATCAGCGTCCCGCATCTCCGCACGGCTTTGTGCGCGGTACGATTCTGGCGGGCAACATCAGCCCGACCCCGTCGACCGATCTGACGGGCGCGACCGCTATCATCCGCTCGGCATGCAAGGCAGACTATTCGCGTTTGAGCTGCGGCACGGTGCTTGACATCAAGCTTGATCCGAAGGCGGCTTCCGGCGAAAAGGGCGTTTTGGCAATCGAAGGATTGCTCGGTGCGTTTTTGTCGCTCGGCGGATTCTTTTTACAGATCGACGTCGTTGACAACGCGGTACTGCTTGACGCACAGGCACATCCCGAGAAGCATCAGAGCCTTGCCGTGCGCATTTCGGGATGGTCGGCAAGATTCGTTACGCTGGATAAAAACTGGCAGGATATGGTCATCGAACGAAGCATACAGGGTGTGTAACGATACACAAAAGAGAGGGTTATCATGAATACAGAACAGACAAGACAGGCGATTCTTGCGGGCGAGACCTGCATGGGTATGGAATTCGGTTCCACGCGCGTCAAGGCGGTATTGCTTGACCGTGAGCACAACGTCATCGCGGGCGGTGCCGTGACGTGGGAAAACAAATGGGAGGGCGGCATCTGGACGTACGACTTAGCCGACGCCGTTGCCAATATGCGGGCGTGCTATGCCGCGCTCAAGCAGGACGTTTCCGACAAATACGGTGTTGTGCTTGAAACGATCGGGCAGATCGGCATTTCGGGCATGATGCACGGACTGTTAGCACTCGACGAAAACGGCGAGCTCGTTACGCCGTTCCGTACCTGGCGCAATACGATGACCAAGCCCGAGGCGGATTTTCTGTCCGAGCGGTTCGGGCATACGATTCCGCAGAGATGGTCGATCGTGCATCTCTATCAGCTGATGAAGACGGAGCCGGAAAACGCTGCAAAGATCAAAAAGATCACGACGCTGTCGGGTTACATCCATCTGCTTCTGACGGGAGACCTGGTGCTCGGATGCTGTGAGGCGGCGGGCATGCTGCCTGCGGAAACGGTCGGGGAAGAACCCGATTACGTGCCGCATATGGTCACCTCCTTTGACGAGCTGGCAGAGGAAGCGGGGATGCCGTGGCGACTGAAGGACATTTTCCCGCGGGTACTCCGTGCGGGTGCTTTGGGTGGTACGCTGACCGCGGCGGGTGCGGCACTGCTTGACGAAAGCGGCACGCTTTGCGCGGGAATTCCGCTCTGTCCGCCTGAGGGCGACGGCGGTACCGGTATGGTCTGCACGGGAAGCTTGGCACCCGGTATGGCGACGGTTTCTGCGGGAACCTCGACGTTCGGTC
>JAZQWK010000090.1:0-4516 GCA_045632325.1 Eubacteriales bacterium | reverse complement strand
CTGAAGGCAGAAGCCGAAAAAGCAAATGCCGCAGTCGGACAGCAAATCGTTCGTCTGACGGGTGCGAGGGTGGACATCAATGCGCTGATTGCCGCAGGAGATCTCTTCGTCGGCGTTTCCCGTGCGGCGCTGGAGGCTATGGCTGCGGCAAAGCCTGTTATTTTGGCGGGTAATCAGGGGTATCTCGGCATCTTTACCAAGGACAAGTTTGATCTTGCTTACGAATCCAACTTCTGCTGCCGCGGATGTGAGGATACCTCCACAGAGCTTCTGTACCGCGACGTGACGGCACTGCTTGCGATGACGGGAGAGCAGAGAGATGCGCTCGGTCATGACGGGCGGGATATCATCATGGAGCACTACTCCGTGTCCCGTATGGCGCGGGATTATCTTGCCATGTACGAATCGGTACGTCCCTATCAGCCGTATGCGCACGGGGATATCGTGTTCTGCGGCTATTACGGCTTTGGCAATATGGGCGACGATTCGCTTCTGCGCGCGATCATTGCAAATCTGCGGCGCGAGGATCCCGACGTGCGTCTGACCGTTATGTCGCGCAGACCCGCAGAAACCGCGCGGATCTACGGAACCCACGCCGTCAACCGATTCTCTCCGTTTGCCGTGCTCGGTGCGATGCGGCGTGCAAAGCTGCTCATTTTCGGCGGCGGCAATCTGCTGCAGGACGGCTCGTCTTCACGCTCACTTTTGTATTATACCTGGATTCTGAACATGGCAAAGCGGTGCGGCTGTAAGATCATGGTCTACGCCAACGGCATCGGACCGCTCCATCACGAAAAGAGCAGGCAGGCGGCGGCAGAGGCGCTGTCTCTTGCCGACGTTATTACCCTGCGGGAACGCGATTCGATGCGTGAATGTGAAGCACTCGGCGTGCAATGTGACCGCATCCGTCTCACGGCAGACCCTGCGTTTACCCTGCGGGAAGCCGATGCATCGTGGGTGTCGGGTATTTGCGCGCGGGCGGGAATTGCACAGGACAAGCGTTACTTTGTGGTCGCTCTGCGCGATTGGAAGGAGAATTCCGCGGAGAAGCAGACGGCTATGGCGCGCATCTGCGATCGGATTTTTGCTGAATACGGGCTGATTCCCGTGTTCCTGCCGATGCACGAGCCGCTTGATATGGAGATCAACCGCGCGGTCGCCGCAAAATGTACCTGCAAAACCGCCTTTTTGACAGGTCTGACAGGCTCTGAAATGCTCGGCGTTCTGCGCAGAATGGAATTCGTTGCGGCGATGCGTCTGCATACACTCATATATTCCACCGCCGTCGGTACACCCGTCATCGGACTTGCCTACGACGGAAAGATCCGTGCTTTTATGGAAACGACGGGGCAGCCGTTTGTGCTGGACAACCCCGACGAGGATGCCTTTATGACGTATACGGCAAAACTGCTTGGAGAACGGGATTCTATGTCGGCGGCTTTGCTTGAAAAGATTCCGTCCTACCGTGAGCTTGCGCATTTCGATGCCGGGGAGGCACTTTCCCTGATGCGCGAATCGGGTGAATAATATGTTACAGTTGATTTTTGGAAAAAGCGGCTGCGGAAAAACGTATGCCGTAACAGAAGAGATCGGGGAGCTGCTTTTGCGCGGTGTCCCCGTGATTCTGCTTTGTCCCGAGCAGGAGGCGGTCATTGCCGAGCGGCGGACGACCGAGCGTTTTTCGGGACGTGTCCCGACGGAAAAACTGGAAATCCTCAACTTCGGCAGACTGCCCGAGCGCGTTTTCCGCGAATACGGCGGTCTGACCGATGCACTTTTGTCTGAGGGCGGACGGCGACTCGTGATGCACAGAACGCTTGCGGAAACGGCACCGTTTCTGCGCGAATACGGTCGGTGTGTCGACGATGCGGCGATGATCGAAAAGCTGCTTGCCGTCGTTGCGGAATGTAAAATGTTCTGTATACCGCCGTCGGTATTGGAAAAAGCAGGTACGACGCTTCCCGCAGGCTATCGCCGTCTGTCGGATAAGCTGGCGGATCTGTCGCTGATCTATGCGGCGTACGAGGGACTTCTGCATCGCGAATACCATGATCCTGAGGATATGCTGACCGCACTTGACACGGTTCTCTGGGAGAGCGACGGTGCGTTTTTTGCAGGGAAGCACGTATATCTTGACGGCTTCAACGGCTTTACCGCACAGCAGTACCGCATCATTGCGCAGATGCTCGATCATGCGGCGTCGGTCACGGTCACGCTCGGCTGTGCGGCTGAAACGGGGGACGAGCCGGAATGGATGATGCGCAGGATTCTCGAAACACGTCAAAATCTCGAGCGCATGGCGGCAGATCGGAAGCTTGTCCCGCAAATACGAGAATGTACCGAAAACAAACGCTGTCAATCACCGGCTTTGCGTCATTTGCAGAACAATCTGTGGGTCATGGGTAGTACGGAAACCGCGGATGTCGGGGATGATATCGCGCTGTTTGCCTGCGATAATCCCTTTGATGAAGCGGAAGCGGTCGCGCTGGATATCTGCAAATACATCCGCTTGGGCGGACGGTACCGCGATATCACCGTCATCACGCGCGATATTGAGCGTTACGACGGCATTTTGGATGCGGCGCTGCAGAATTACGGAATTCCCTGTGATACGGCTGGCAGAACGCCTGTGACGGCAAAGCCGTTTTTCCGTTATCTGCGTCATCTGTTTGCGCTTGTGACGTACCGTGCCGCGCGTGCGGACGTTATCGGCATGATGAAAACGGGGTGCGCGGGTATCGACGAAGGGGACGCTTCTCTTTTTGAAAATTATATTACCACCTGGAACTTAACCGGACGCCGACTCATGACGGAGGAAGTGTACGCTATGCATCCGCGCGGATACGTTGAGGCGTTTTCTGACGAGGATCATCGGATTCTCGAAGCTGTCAATCGCGTCAGAGAACAGATGATGGATGTGTATGCGCCGTTTATGGAAGATCTGTCGCAGCCCGGGCAAATGGCAGAACAGATTGCTGCGCGGCTCTATCACTTCCTCTGTGACAGAAACATTCCTGCAATGCTCGATGCACGGGCAGCGGAGGAAGCACAGTTCGGCGATCTGACTGCATCCGAGGAAACGGCACAGCTTTGGAATATTTTTATCTCGGCACTTGATACGCTCGTTTCCGTTGCAGGTGACGTTACGGTCAGTGCGGGTGAATTCTGGGATCTGTTTTCTCTTGTCATCTCCGATCTTGATATCGGTACGATTCCTGCGCGCGCAGATCAGGTCATGATCGGTGACGCTTCGCTGATTCGTCCCGACGGGGCAAAGGTCGTTTATCTGATCGGTGCGGTTGACGGCGCGTTCCCGAAAACGCCGCAGGAGGATGCGTTGTTATCCGACCATGAAAAAGGTATTTTGGCAGGACTGGGCATCGGATTGTCGGCTGACACCGCGGCAAAGCTGCAGGACGAACTGTTCCACTTCTGGTATGCTGCGTCGGCGGCAGAACGGCGTCTTGTCGTGACGTATCCTTGTGCCGATCTGACGGGTAAGGCTTACCGTCCGTCCTCGGCGGTTGAACGTATTCGCGTGCTGTTTCCCGATTGCAAGCCGACGAACCCGACGCATCAGCCGTCGATCGACCGCATAGCCGCGCCCAAGACCGCGTTTGAGATCATGGCGTATGAAAAAGACAGTGCCCTCGGACGTGCGCTGCGGGATACTTATGCCGCAATGGCAGAGCAGGATACCGACCTTGAACGCAGACTTGACGCACTGTCGCAGCCCTTGGTGCAGAGAAAATGCCGTCTGAACGATGAGACGCTCGGGCTTTTGTTCGGTGATACGATCTCAATGACGCAGTCGCGGCTGGAGAGCTACGTTATGTGCCGATTTGCGTATTTCTGCGGATATGTATTGAAGTTAAAAGAAACGAAACGCGCCACGTTTGACGGTGCGGATATCGGCTCGTTTGTGCACGACGTTCTGCGCCGCTTTATGGAGCTTTACGCATCCGACGACGATCCCGCGCGTTTTGCCGATGAGAACGTGCTGAACGGCGTAATCGGTGAACTGGTGCAGGCGTATCTGACGTCGGTCTGCGGTGCTGCATGGGATACCCGTCAGCCTGCCCGCATCCGACACCTGTTTTCGCGTCTTCAGAAATCGGCTTCCGTGATCGCGCGGAATCTGATGCACGAATTTGAACACAGTGATTTTGTTCCGCGGGATTTTGAGCTTCCTGTCGGCGGTGACGACGGACGTGCGATTCCGACGCTTGCCATCACGGCGGAAGACGGAACGCGCATCCGTCTGTACGGCTCGATCGACCGCGTGGACACTTACGAAAAAGACGGCGTGACGTACGTGCGCGTCGTGGATTATAAAACGTACGTCAAGCGGTTTTCGCTCGACGACGTTGCCGCAGGCATCAATTTACAGATGCTTTTATATCTGTTCGCCGTTTGGCAGAACGGAAATACGCGGTATGCGGGAGACATCCGTCCTGCAGGCATCCTCTATATGGGCGCAGAACCGACGGAGGTCACGCACAACGGCACGCCGACC
>JAZQWK010000089.1:0-4479 GCA_045632325.1 Eubacteriales bacterium | reverse complement strand
GACGATCTTGTCGACACGCGGAACGGATTCTGTACCGTAAGCAAGAGCGGCAATTGCCTGTGCGCCGCCGACCTTGATGATCGTGTCAACGCCTGCAATCGATGCCGCCGCCAAAATGACGGGATTGACCGAGCCGTTCTTTGCGGGCGGGGTCACCATAACGACTTCCTTGACACCTGCGATCTTTGCGGGAATCGCATCCATCAGAACGGTGGACGGATACGCCGCAGTACCGCCGGGCACATACAGACCTGCGCGGTCAACGGGAATGACCTTCTGACCGACAACGATACCGGGTTCATCGTTGATGATGAAGCTGTTGCGTACCTGACGCTCATGGAACTTGCGGATGTTTGCCGCCGCCTTTTCAAGCACTTCCAGGAATTTCGGCTCCACAGCCGCACGCGCCGCCGCGATTTCTTCCTTTGTTACAATCAGAGAATCGAGCTTGACGCGGTCGAACTTCTCGGCGTACATATAAAGCGCATCGTCGCCCGTTTCTCGTACGTTTTTGATAATTTCGGAAACGGCGGCGGAAACGTCCAGCTCATCGTTGCCGCGGGCAAAGATGGCAGAGGTTTCGACTTCGCCGTATTTTAAGATTTTAATCATGATAAATTCCTTTTATTTGTCTATGATATCTGTAGGGGCGATTCACGAATCGCCCGAATCGTTGCACTTCAATGATCTTGCGTTTGAAACAAACAAAAAATGATTGATTGCGGTATTTTTCAACCGTTCACACCATCGATTCTGTATGTTGCGGGCGATTCATGAATCGCCCCTACGATCAGATAGAACGAAGCCGGCTTCTCAATTTGCCGTTCCACTCTCCGACAGCTTCTTCACAATCGATTCAATCGCTTCATTTTTGAACTTGAAGCTCGATTTATTCGCAATCAGACGCGCGGAGATCGGAACGATCGTCTCCACGACGGCAAGATGATTTTCCTTTAAGGTCGTACCCGTCTCGACGATATCGACGATGACGTCGGAAAGACCGAGGATCGGCGCGATCTCAATCGAACCGTTCAGATGAATGATATCGATATCGCGTCCCAGCGACGTGTAATACTGCTTTGCGATGTTCGTGAACTTCGTCGCGACTTTCAGCGTTTTCTGCGGATTGTCGCGGAAGTCTTCCTTTGCGGCGACCGCCATGCGGCATTTGCCGATGTCGAGATCGTAAAGTTCGTAAATATCGGGTTCATACTCCAGCAGGATATCTTTGCCTGCAACACCGATGTCTGCCGCGCCGCGTTCGACGTAGATCGCAACGTCCGAGGGCTTGACCCAGAAGTAGCGGACACCGACCTCGGGATTTTCAAAAATCAGCTTGCGGTTGTTCTCACGGATGGACGGACATTCCAGACCCGCCGCTTCAAACATCGCGTATACCTTTTCACCGATGCGTCCTTTCGGAAGCGCAACATTAAGCATTTGCTTCAACGATCTCCACTCCCTTCCCATTCAAGCGCAGAAGCTGCTTGTAACGTAATTTTTCGGGCACTGCCTTCTGTGCCATGACGGTCTGACCCGCATCGGTCAGCATCCGTACCGTGCCGCGCAGTGCATCCATATCGTCGTTTTCCGTATAGAGAATCACGGTATCGACGTCGTAATTTTGTTCATCGTCTTCCAGACGTTCCAGAAGATCCAGATAAACGGCGAATCCGATCGCGCCCGACTTTCTGCCCATCTTCGCCATCAGCTTGTCGTACTGACCGCCCGACAGAATACCGGTCGGGATACCCATGACGAAGCCGCGGAAGACGATGCCGTTGTAATAGTTTATATCGGAGGTCACGGAGAAATCGATGTGAATGACCGATGCCGCACGCGTATTGCCGAGCGCACCGACAACAGAGGCAAGCTCCTCAACGCACGCAAGTGCCGCCGCGTCGTCGGAGCAAAGGTCACGCAGAATCGGCAGAACCGTGTCGGCCGAGCCATGGGTGGAAACGAGCTTCACCAGCGTAGCGGTCAAGCCGTCGTCAAGTCCTGCATTGCGGCAGATTGCGGTAATTTCATGCGTGTTCTTTTCACCGACGCACTTGAGAATTGCCGCGCGTGTCTCCTCGTCGGGCTGCAGACGGTCAATGCACGCAGAGATGATCCCAAGATGCGATACGTCGAGCACACAATCTGCGGTGATGGAAAGCAGACTTTCTGCCGCCAGCCCAAGCACCTCGGAGATGCAGTAGCCGTCGATGGCACCGACACATTCCAGACCCACCTGCATGATTTCCTTGAACTGGTGAGAACCCTTTGAGACGCGGTAAACGTTTTCGTTGTAGTAGACCTTCTGCACGACGCCTTCTACGTCGGAGCCGTTTTTGATGATCGACAGTGTGACGTCGGGCTTGAGTGCCATCAGACGTCCGTTTGTATCGGTAAAGGTAATGACGTTGTCGGAAACGAGGAAGTCCTTGTTTCTGACGTACAGCTCATACTCCTCAAATTTACTCATTTTATACTGCGTGTAGCCGAACTTGCGGTACAGTGCACGCAGTCCGAAGACCGCTTTTTCTTCATACTTTAATACTGAATCGAATGTTTCCATGGGGAATTCCTTTGAAAAAGAGAAATTTCACCGGTCTCTCACCGATGCTTTATTATTTTAGCACTTTACTTCGCTAAAGTCAAGTGTTTTTTGTAATTTTCCACGTTTTGTAGACATGGATAAAACCGAGGGCAGCGCTGATGCATTTTCGGTGATTTCCACAGATATCGTTTCCGCAATTCACACTGACGCGGTCCCGTGCGTACGACAAGCACTGCATAATTATAAAAGCAGCATTGTAAATAACGCCGATTCTTATATTATAATACGGAATCGTGTGCTTGTCAAGATAAAGATTTCGTATTTTTATGTTTGTTCCGTGTATTTTTCGTACATTTCCGTTCAGGATTTCCGTTTCGCTGAATTCAAAAAGGAAAGCAGCCCGTGAAAGGACTGCTTTTCGTCATCTTATTCCGTTGTGATATCCGTCAAAGCTCGATCGCATCGGGCGCATAGGACAGCGCCTCCATCACGTCGGACGTATTGCGGATATTGGCAATGCCGACTCTGCCGTACTGCTTCACACGGCTGTAGTTTTCCGCGTTGACCTTGGCAATCGGCGCAAGCCACGCAAAGTTCGGCTTGTCAAGGTACATCCAGATCATGAGGTGTTCGGGCTTTACCAATCCCGTGACCTCGCGCAGTGCTTCGTCTGAAAGATTGACGTCGTAGTCAAACATTGCGTCGGGGACTTTTTGCAGCACCTTCTTGATTCGCTCAGTGTCGGAGGTGCTGAACGATACCCTTGCGCGATGCCGCAGCACCACGTCGGTCAGAGCATCAACGCGCTCCGTCGGAATCTTTTTATCAAGGGCAATCGTCACGTCATGCCCTTCCGCCGCCGACAGAAGCTCGTCGAGCCGCGGTATGCGCGTGCCGCGAAACTGCTCACCGAGGGCAATCCCCGCATCATAGCGAAGCAGATCCTCATAGGTGGCATCCGCCACGCGAATCGGCTCTTTGATCGGTGACCCGTCCGCATTGCGGCAGGTGCGGTTGATCGTATCGTCGTGCATCAGCACAACAACACCGTCGCGCGTGATCTGCGGATCGGTCTCGATCGATGCGTACCCGAGCGAAAGTGCGGATAAAAACGCGGGCATTGTATTTTCGGGCGTGTCGTAAACGCCGCCGCGGTGTGATCGGTACAGCATGGTATTACCCCCGGATTGGTATTTCAGTGTCGGAAATCAGCCCTCGTAAGCTGCCTTATCGCAGAACAGGTAAACGTCGGGATGTGCCTTGAGAATGGTTGCGGGGCACTGGGTCGTGATCTTATCGTCGAGCATCTGCGCGATAGCAGCGTGCTTGTTGGCACCGTTTGCAAGCAGAATGATCTTCTTTGCCTTCATGATGGAGCCGATACCCATCGTGAACGCACGGGTGGGAACGTCTTCCTTGGAAGCGAAGAAGCGGGAGTTTGCTTCGATGGTATCGTCGGTGAGAGAGGTAATATGCGTACCTGCGATCAGCGCGTCGTCCGGTTCGTTGAACGCGATGTGACCGTTCTGACCGATGCCGAGGACCTGCAGATCAACGCCGCCGGCAGCTTCAATTGCCGCATCATAAGCCGCACCCTCTTCTTCGGGGTTTTCGGTCAGACCGTTGGGAACGAAGGTCTTTGCCTTGTCGATGTCGATGTGGTCGAACAGATTGACGTTCATGAAGTAGCGGTAGGACTGCTCGTGGGTCGGTTCGATCGGATAGTATTCGTCGAGGTTGTAGGTGGTGACGTCCTTGAAGGAGATCTCACCTGCTTCGTTCTTGGAAATCAGTTCCTTGTACATACCGACAGGGGTGGAGCCGGTTGCAAGACCGAGAACGCAGTCGGGCTTTGCCTTGACGAGATCCGCAATGAGTTCAGCTGCACGCGCGGAGATTTCCGCATAGTTTTCGCAAACGATGATTTTCATGAT
>JAZQWK010000088.1:0-4634 GCA_045632325.1 Eubacteriales bacterium | reverse complement strand
GATGCAATCGTTATGACCGAACTGCTCACCGGTACGATGAACTACGATGCGATCATGGCGGCATGTGCAGATGCGGGCATCCGTGATCTGTTTGTCGAACAGGATCAGGTCTTCATGGATTCCATCGACAGCATGAAGATCTCCCACGATAACATGAAGGCAAGATACGATCTCGATTGATGATAGGGAGATAACAATGGCAAAGTTTATTTTATCTGCATTTGCAGACGAATATGCGCCCGAGATTGACCGTCAGATCGAAGGTCTGAAGGCAAACGGCATCGAATACATGGAGATCCGCGGCGTTGACGGAACGAACATTTCCGACATTACGCTGGAAAAGGCAGAAGAAGTCCATGCAAAGCTGAAGGCTGCGGGCATCGGCGTTTCCTCTATCGGTTCTCCGATCGGTAAGATCAAGCTGACCGACGACTTTGACGCGCATCTGGACAAGCTCCGTCACACCATCAAGATCGCAAAGATCCTCGAATGTGACCGCATCCGTATGTTCTCCTTCTACGTTGACGATACCCACAACCTCGCTCCCGTTCGTGACGCCGTCATGGAACGCCTCGGCAAGCTGCTGGAGGTTGCGGAAGCAGAAGGCATGATCCTCTGCCACGAAAACGAACGCGGCATTTACGGTGAAACCGTCGAGGGTGTCGTTGATATTCTCAAGACCTTTGATGGCAGAATCAAGTGCGTCTTCGACCACGCAAACTTCATTACCGCAAACGTGGAAGCATTCCCGTATGCATACAACATCCTCTGCGATGATATTTTCTATATGCACATCAAGGACGCAGGTCATGCGTCCGACGGTACGATTCAGATCTTCCCGGCAGGCGAGGGTGCGGGCAACTTCGACGGTACGTTCCGTCATCTGAAGACCTACGACAAGACCTTCTTCTGCACGCTCGAACCGCACCTCAAGGTGTTCGGCGGTCTGGAAGCGCTGGAAGCTGCAAAGCACGACGATCTCGTCAAGAACCAGTTTGCCACCAACGAAGAAGCCTTCGGCGCGGCGGCAGACGCCATCAAGCGTTATCTGTAATACGAACGATCGGAAAGGATATACAGTTATGAAGCATATCGGATGTGCATGTCTTGCGGCGTGTATACTCGCGGGAGCGCTCGTTTCCTGCGGCTCTGACACCGACACCTCTGTTACCCCGACCGACTCCGGTAATCTTCCCGAAACGACGACAGCTGTAACGGAAGCCGTTGCGCAGCCTTATATTGCGCAGGAGGATAACGGCGGAAAAACGATCTTTCTGCAGGGCTTTCAGGTGTATTACGCACCTGCGGTCTTTGCGGCGGAAGAAAACGGTGACGCATACAACGACGTCATTTATCAGCGTATTGCGAGAACCGAGGAATATCTGAACATCGATATTATTTTCGACGATTCCATCACGCACAAGGACGTTGCGAAAACCGCGCAGAACAACGTAGCATCCGGCGACGATGCCATTCAGCTGATGATGTCGCACGATATGCGCTGCAACGGCTCGCTCGTCAGCGAAAACCTCTGCTATGATATCGCATCGATCGAAAGCGTTGATCTGACGCGCGATTACTGGAAGTTCCATACGTACGAAAAGCTGTCCGTCAACGGTCACGTTTATCTGACCAAGCCGATGTTCATCATCCCGTCGGTCGGTTGTCTGACGTTCAATAAGGCGATGGTTGCCGATTACGATATGGAAGAACCGTACGAAGCCGTACGGAACGGCACCTGGACGCTCGATCTTCTGCGTGAAATGGCAAAGACGGTGACCAAGGATGCCAACGGCGACGGTACGATGGATGAAAACGATATCTACGGATATGCCACACAGGGCGACTGGGACCTCAATGCGTACATTTACGCGTCGGATCTCGTCGTTACCGACCTTGACGAAAACGGTCGGATCGTGCTTTCCATGGACACGCCGCGTACGGTTGAGCTGTTCGAGGCAATGCACGAATTTCTGAACCAGAGCGGTGATGCTTACGTCGGTAAGGGTATGTCGATGAAGGACGGACGCGTTCTGTTCCGTCAGACCAGCACCAAGAATCTCGATACGCTGCGTGACTGCGAGGTCGAATACGGTATCGTTCCGTATCCGAAGCTCGACGAAGCGCAGGAGGGCTATTACGGCTACGATATCAGTGCGTTTATCCATATTCCGTCTTCCGTCAAAGATCCCGAGCTGTGCGGCAAGACCCTGGAAATGCTGAACTTCTACAGCCGCGAGATGGTCATGCCGACCTACTATGATATCCAGCTCAACTCCAAGTCCGTCAGAGACGAGGACTCCATTGAAATGCTGGATCTGATCTTCGACGGTATCGTCTGTGATGCGGGACGCACCTATTTCGGTACGGACAACGGATCCATGCAGAATCTGGTGTACAGCATTTCCAAGCACGTTTACAATAAGAAAACGGTAGATTTCGCATCGTTCTATGCAAAGAACGTCAAGGGCGCTGAAAAGTGCATTGAAACGTTCTACAAGTCTGTTGATTCCAACGAATAATTTTACGATTTCCAATAACGAAAGGATTTATAACATGGCTGAATTAAAAATGCTTGCCATTGACCTCGGCGCGTCTTCCGGCCGCGGCATCATCGGCAAATTTGACGGCAACAAGTTTACACTCGAAGAAAACCACAGATTCCCGTCTGAACCTGTCACCATTGCAGGCTCCTTCAACTGGGATATCATGCGTATCTTCCACGAAATCAAGCAGGCGATCAATAAGTGCGCACTGTCTGACGACCGCGATATCAAGACCATCGGTATCGACACCTGGGGTGTTGACTACGGTCTGCTCGATAAGCACGGCAAGCTGCTGACCAACCCTGTTCACTACCGCGATACCCGTACTGTCGGTATTCAGGATTATGCGGAACAGTTTCTGCCGAAGAAGCGTCTTTACGACATCACCGGTATTCAGTTCTGCGACTTCAATACCGTCTGGCAGCTGGCTGCAGAGCTTCGTGACAATCCCGAACTCGTTGCGGCAGCAGACAAGATGCTGTTCATCCCCGACCTGCTCAACTACTTCCTGACCGGCAAGATGCAGACCGAATACACCATCG
Organism: Eubacteriales bacterium; assembly: GCA_045632325.1. Lineage (GTDB taxonomy): Bacteria > Bacillota > Clostridia > Oscillospirales > CAG-272 > RGIG3925. Next base: position 1,546 of record JAZQWK010000088.1, on the reverse strand, counting down.
CATCCACCGGCGCGCTGCTCGATGCAAATACCCGCAACTGGTCGAAGGAAGTCATCGATGCGTTCAAGATCCCCGAAAGACTGTTCACCAACGTCGTTGAACCCGGTACCGTTGTCGGTCCGCTGCTGCAGTCCCTCAAGGATGAGCTCGGCGACATCAACGCAAACGTCGTTAATGTTGCGGCACACGATACCGCATCTGCCGTTGTTGCGGTTCCCGCAGTCAAGGGTGAAGACTTCATCTTCATCTCCTCCGGCACATGGTCTCTGATGGGTACCGAAACGATGTCCCCGATCATCACCGACAAGTCCTTTGGCTATAACTTCACCAACGAAGGCGGTTTCGGCGGCTCCATCCGTTTCCTCAAGAATATCATGGGTCTGTGGATCGAACAGGAATCCCGCCGTCAGTGGAAGCGCGAAGGCAAGGCATTCTCCTTTGACGAACTCTCCAATGCGGCAATGGCATCCAAGCCCTGCCAGTGCATCATCAATCCCGACGATCCCGCATTCGGTGTTCCCGGCAATCTGCCCAAGGCGATCCGCGAATACTGTAAGAAGACCGGTCAGCACGTTCCCGAAAACGAAGGCGAAATCGTCCGTGCGATCTTCGACTCGCTCGCTCTGCGCTATAAGTGGTCTGTTGAAGCGATCGACGACATGAAGGGCAAGCGTATTCCGTTTATCAACATCGTCGGCGGCGGTACCAAGGAAGCTCCGCTTTGCCAGCTGTGTGCAGATGCCTGCGAACGTCCCGTTTACGCAGGTCCCGTAGAAGCAACTGCGATCGGCAACATCGCCGTTCAGGCTATTTCCTCCGGCGAGATCAAGGACCTCTCCGAAGCACGCGAAGTCATCCGCAACTCCTTCGAGATCGATCACTACGAACCGAAGGGCGATAAGGCGATGTGGGACGACGCTTACGCAAAGTTCCTCAAGCTGATCGAAGCATAAATCAAACAACAAAAGACCGTATCCGTCTGTGATGCGGTCTTTTTTCAAAACAAAGTGTGTGTTCGGAACACTTATATTTGAAAAAGAGGTGTGCGAAATTCCATGAAAAGACAACGACAGCTTTGGAATCATAATTATGCTTATCACCGATGGATTTCCAAAAACGTTGGAAACAGGAAGCACATTCTGGATGTTGGATGTGGAAACGGAGTGCTTGCCCGGTATGTAAGTACAGCAGGAAATCATGTTCTCGGAATCGATCCGTCTGCTGTCAGCATTCAATACGCCATCAGAAATAACGAGAAGTCCAATGTCTCGTTCCTTCAGACGACGTTTGAAGAGTTTCAATCGGACGGAAAACGATTCGATGCGATTATTTTTGTTGCATCCATTCATCATATGAATATGGAGGATGCCATTGATAAAGCAAAAAAGATGATGGATGAGAACGGTATACTGATCATTGTAGGACTATCCCGACCCTCAAGCGTTTTTGACTGGGTTTTGGAACTTGCGAGAATCGTTCCCAGTAAACTGATTTCCGCGATAAAGAGAAACATTTCATCGGAGGAACAGCAGATGGATGTGTCATA
>JAZQWK010000087.1:0-2659 GCA_045632325.1 Eubacteriales bacterium | reverse complement strand
GGTCACCGTTGTAGCCCTGCTTGAGGTTCACGCCGACCTCGTTTGCAGCTTCCATCTTGAACTGGTTCATGGCTTCCTTTGCTTCGGGAACGAGAGACTTGTTGGACTTGGACATGATTGTTTCTCCTTATTCAAAAAATGTGATCCCGGAATGAGGGCATCCGGGATCGATGGATCCGCGGCGCTCATATCCGTTGGAATCTGTTTCTTTGAGATTCCGTCGTTAGTATGAGCGCGGTTCTTTTTCGTTATGAATGAGAATTTCTGACAATAAAAAAGCTGTGGGGCAAAATGACAGAAAAACCGTTGAGGATATTGACAAAATCCGTCGGGCGTTTTATAATAGTATCTGAAAAGATCGTTTTTATTTTGAGAATGAGGTTTTGGAAAATGTCACTGTTCACACGTCAAACCCTGCTGATCACCGGTGGGACGGGATCCTTCGGAAATGCGGTGCTGAACCGTTTTCTGTGTACTGATATTGCGGAGATCCGCATTTTTTCGCGTGATGAAAAAAAGCAGGACGATATGCGTCATGCGTTTCAGATGCAGATGCCGGACGCAGCGGATAAGATCAAATTTTATATCGGTGACGTACGGGACGTCGATTCCGTTCGGCGTGCAATGTACGGCGTAGATGCCGTTTTCCACGCGGCGGCACTCAAGCAGGTTCCTTCCTGTGAATTTTTCCCGATGGAAGCGTTTAAAACCAATGTTGTTGGCACGGAAAACGTACTGACGGCGGCGATCGAAGCAGGTGTGCGGAACGTGGTTTGTCTGTCCACCGACAAGGCAGCGTATCCCGTCAACGCCATGGGCATTTCCAAGGCAATGATGGAAAAGGTAGCGGCGGCAAGAGCCAGAGCCGTACCGTCCTCAAAGACGAAGATCTGCTGTACCCGATACGGCAACGTCATGTGCTCGCGCGGATCCGTCATTCCGCTGTGGATCGATCAGATCCGATCGGGAAAACCGATTACGGTGACAAGCGGCGACATGACGCGGTTCGTGATGTCGTTGGAGGAAGCGGTGGAGCTGGTGCTGTTTGCGTTTGAGCACGGCGAGAGCGGTGACATCCTGGTGCAGAAAGCACCCGCCTGTACGATCCGTACGCAGGCAGAGGCCGTGTGCAGACTTCTCGGTGTTTCCACGGATCGCGTTGTGGAGATCGGTATCCGACACGGCGAGAAAATGTACGAGACCCTTCTGACCAATGAGGAGCGCGTGCGTGCCGTGGATATGGGGAATTTCTATCGGATCCCGTGTGATATGCGCGATCTCAATTACGATCGGGAAGTACAGGACGGATTCGCAAGTGCGGCGGATTCTGACTTCAACTCCAACAATACGTACCAATTAACCGCTCGGGAATGTATGGAAAAGCTTGCATCGATTCCGTATATACAGAATATCCTTGCGGAAATGAAATAACAGAATCAAACAGAAAGGAAGGCTTTCCGATAGCGAAAGTCCGGGTATTCGAAAATGAAACTTTTATGTCTTGGCACCGGTGCGGCAGATTGGGATCCGCGTCTGGCGTCCGCCGATCCGTCGTTCCGCCGTCTGACCTCGGCGCTCATCAACCGCGATCTGATGATCGAGTGCGGTCCGTGCGTACACGAATTTGCCGAAACCTTTGGCTATGACGGCTTGTATCGTGGGGTGACGGAGATCATCGTGACGCACTCGCACGGGGATCACTTCAACGCCGAATCCGCTGCACGTGTCGCCGAAGAAGCGGACGCACCCGTGACCGTATACGGCGATCCCGTCATCGGAACGCTTCTGCCGCTGTCGGAGAAGCTGCGGTTCGTTCCGCTCTCCTTATTCGTTCCGACGCAGGTCGGCAGATATACCGTAACGGCGCTTCCTGCCAACCACTCCACGGCATATCCCGAGGAGCAGCCCGTGCACTACGTCATTGTCGATGAAAACGAAAAGACGACGTTCTGGGGCTGTGACGGCGCATGGCTTTACAATCAGACCTACCACCATATCAAGAAGCTGAAGTTCGACGCAATGGTCTTTGACTGCACTGTCGGCGATCTGGAAAACGATTTCCGCAGCTTTGAGCACAACAACATCCGTATGATCGACGAGCTGCTCAAGTCGCTGATCGGCTGGCATCACATTTTGAAGGACGACGGTCAGGTGTACGCCAACCACATGGCACGCACGCTCCATACCGATCACGCGACGCTGACCGCCCGTCTTGCACCGCTCGGCATCATCCCGATGCACGATAACATGGAGATCACCGTCTGATCGGCAAACGACGGATTCTCCTCGCAACGTATAAAACAGAAAACCGCACCGTATACTGACGTAAAGTGAACTGCTTTGTCAGGGAGGTGCGGTTTTATCGTGTCGCTGCAGATGGGTACGGAGCATACGGTTGGGGGGATGTGGATACGGCGCGGTGTCGGCTGGCTGTTCGCGGTCGGCTTCTGTCTTTTACTCATTGCGGTTTTGTGGAAGCCCTGTCTGCCGTTTGCGGCGGCGTTTTTGTTTGCATCCGCCGTGCAGAAGCCGTACCGTCGGATACTTTCGTGGCTTGACGGCTGTCGGAAAGTCAAAGCCGGACGGCGAGCGGCAGCATGCTATGCCGCGGCGCTGCTTTTGATTCTTGGCTGTATCCTTCTCGGCGGCGTTGGAATCT
>JAZQWK010000086.1:0-3745 GCA_045632325.1 Eubacteriales bacterium | reverse complement strand
GTCGAGTGGAACTGCGGCGCGATCATCGGTCACCACCCCTACACCTGCTCGCAGATCTTCACAGCAACGCTGACGGCAGAACAGTCGGGCATCGGTGTTCCCGTTCTGCGCTTCTACTCCTTTGAGCGCATCCGTGCCGTCACCCATCAGATGGACTTCTTTATTCCCGAGGACGCAACCTTCCTGCACTGCCGTATGCGCGTTGTCAACGACAGCCAGCGCGAAACGGGTATGTACTGGTGGTCGAACATCGCCGTTCCGTCCAACGAAAAGGCGCGCAACGTCGTACCGGCTGACGGCGCGTACACACCCATCGAGGGTGGTGTCGGCATCGTTCCGATCCCCGTGCGCAACGGCATCGACGTGACCTACCCGACCAACAACCCGATTGCGATCGACTATTTCTATAAGACTTATCAGAACCACCGCTACTATACCTCCCACATCGACGAAAACGGCTACGGACTCGTCCAGACCTCGACCTCGCGTCTGAAGGGCAGAAAGCTCTTCGTCTGGGGACGCGGACAGGGCGGCGCGAAGTGGCAGGAATTCCTCTCCGGCGACGACGGACGCGGAAACTATATGGACGGACGCTACTGCGAGATCCAGTGCGGTCTTGCACATTCCCAGTATGAAGTCCTCCCGATGCCGCCGAAGACCGCGTGGGAATGGATGGAATACTACGGTCCCGCGCATACCGATCCCGCGCTGATCCACGGCGAATGGCACGGCGCACAGGCAGAGGTCGAACGCTATCTCGACTCGGTCATCACCTCCGAGGCAATGGAGCAGGAGCTGATCGACACCAAGCCCATGGCGCTGACCGCCGTTCCCGCGACGCTGTACGGTGAGGGCTGGGCGGCACTGGAAAATCTCCGCCGCCGCGCCAAGGGTATGGTCAGTCTCTGCCCGCACCTCGACTTCGGTACGACGGGCGACGATCAGGCAATGTGGGCAAACCTCATCGCAACGGGCTCTCTCAATACGGGCGATGACGACGACGCGGTCGCACCGCTGTCCTACCAGCGCAGACCCGAATGGCTGAATCTGCTCAAAAAAGCGGCAAAGGGTCCGGACAAGTACTACTGGAAGACGCACTATATGCTCGCGTGTGCCTACATGGCAAACGGTGAGATCGAGGACGCAGAGGAAGCACTCGAGGCATCCTGCACCTGCCATACAAACGCATGGAACACCTATGCACGTGCCGAGCTGTTCCGCATCAAGGGCAATATGCAGGCGGCGTCCCAGACGATCCTCGCAGCTGCCAACATGGCAAAGGACGACAATTCGCTTTGCAAGATGACCGCGCGTATGCTTGCCCGCTCCGAGATGTGGACGGTGCTGTACAACTTCACCGACGGCCTCTCCGACGAGCAGCGTGCACTGCCGCGTATCCGCTTCTACCGTGCGCTCGCAGCGGAAAAGCTGAATCTGCTCGACGTCGCGGAAGAAATTCTGCTCGCGGATGGCGGTCTTGAAATCCCCGATATCCAGGAAGGCGAAATTTCCATCACCAACCTGTGGTTTGACATCGAAGAAAAGAAGGCAAAGCGCGACGGTACCGCGTTCGACCGCAATACCGCCAAGCCGCCCAAGAAGTTTGACTTCCGTATGTTTGTTTCCGATTAACGCTGTATCTTTCAACGATTTCGTAGGGCGGAGGTCATCCTTCCGCCCTGCATCTGTTTTCGGGGATGTTATGGGATACGCAGATGGCTTCAAGGTGCCTGTAGGTGCGAGTTCGTCCTTGCAATGTGAGGCTTTGATGTTGTTTGCGGTTGGAAGATAAGGTGATGGCGCGCACCGTTAAGCCTTCCCTGGTGAGGGAAGGTGGATTTCGATGAAAACGCCCCTGCGTTTTTGTCGAAAGACGGATGAGTCGTCATCACGGCGGCAAGGCTGCAGAGCGTAATGCAACGAGAAGAAATCTGACAGCAGGTTATCATTCAAAGAATTATCTATCACATGAATATCTCAAAAAAGCACCTACACAGGGATATTCCTATACGATATTTACGGCTGGAGAAATTCAAAGCAACATCTGCATCAAGAAAGTAACACGGAACGACTCATCCGTCAAATTCCCCATGGGAATTTGACACCTTCCCTCACCAGGGAAGGCTTAACAGTGCACACGTCGCCTTATACCTCAACCGATACCAACATCGAATCCCCACAAACGGACGACACAGAGATGCGCCTGCGCCAACCGTAACCGTCCACACAAACACCGCACCCCATCTCATTCCCACAAATTTCTCACCGAAAATTCCAAAACCTCTTGCAAAACCCGCGAAAATTTGATATACTTATACCATATGGATTTCCCGAAATCCAAATCAAAAATTTACAGGAGAATACCAAAATGGCAAACGAAAAGATCAAGGTAGCCGTCATCGGCTGCGGTACGATTGCAAACGCTGCTCACATTCCCTCTTACATGGCAAATGATACCTGCGAAATCAAGTATTTCTGCGATATCATTCCCGAACGCGCTGACGCTGCTGTCGAAAAGTACGGCTGCGGTAAGGCAATTTACGACTACCACGAAATTCTCAATGACCCGGAAATCGAAGCAGTTTCCGTCTGTACCCCCAACATGGCTCACCCGACCATCTCCATCGACTTCCTGCGCGCAGGCAAGAACGTCCTCTGCGAAAAGCCCGCTGCACGCACCTATGCGGAAGCACTCGAAATGCAGAAGGCACAGCACGAAACCGGTAAGGTCCTCAACATCGGTGTCGTCAACCGCTTCAACGAAAACGTCAACCAGATCCGCAAGCTGATCGCTGACGGTGCGCTCGGTGAAGTTTACCACGTTTACGTTTCCTTCCGTGCACACAGATCCATTCCGGGTCTGGGCGGCGCATTCACCACCAAGGCAATCGCAGGCGGCGGCGCGCTGATCGACTGGGGTGTTCACTACCTCGATATCGTCATGTACTGTACCGGTGACCCGCAGCCCCTCACCGTTTCCGGTAAGGCATTCTGCAAGCTCGGCAAGGATATGAAGAACTACGTCTACGAATCCATGTGGTCCGAAATGACCAAGGACGTCGAAAACGGTACTTACGACGTTGACGACTCCGTCACCGCATTCGTCCGCACCGAAGGTCCGACCATCACCCTCAACGGCGCATGGGCACAGAACATCGGCGTTGCTGATACCTACATCGACTTCCTCGGCGACAAGGCAGGTATCCGTCTGTCCTACGGCGGCGGCTTCACCATGTGGGGCACCGCGGACGGCAAGCTGACCTCCGAAACCTTCAACACCAACACCTACCCGATGTTCCAGTGCGAAATCGACTCCTTCCTCAAGTGCATCCGCTCCGGCGAAAAGCTCCCCTCTCACATCGACCAGTTCGTCATCACCTCCAAGATGATGCAGGCGATGTACGATTCCTCCGAGATGGACAAGGAAATCGACCTCAGATAAGTAAAATCAATTTTTCCAACAGAAGCTGCCAAACGGTGGCTTCTGTTTTTTGTCCGTGTGACAGAAAGGCGTTTTGATGATCTTCGGTGACCGTTGTTGACGTTTGCTGCCTTTTGTTGGATGTTGTTCAACAAACGCTGACGTCCGTTGACATCCGTTGACGTCCGTTGACTTCCGTTGGCATTGCGATACAAGCGACAACAAGCGCTGCGTGATACCGACGTTTACCGAACGTTGTGCTTCGTGCTTTTTCGTGCACCGTTCGTGTTCGTTCGTATACCGTTCGTGTACCGTTCGTGCACG
>JAZQWK010000085.1:0-5591 GCA_045632325.1 Eubacteriales bacterium | reverse complement strand
AATACGAAATACACGCTCCAGCGCTCCAAGGGTCTTGGTGAAAACACGCCGGAGATGATGTGGCAGACGACGATGAACCCCGAAACGCGCCACCTCGTCCGAGTCGATCCTGCGGATGAAGCGCAGACGATGTTCATCTTTGAAACCCTGCTGGGCGACGATCTGCCCGCAAGAAAGGAATTTATCGCCCTGCACGGCTCTGAATACGTGCGGGATGCCGATATCTGATAACGATGGCAAAAAAAAGCAAAGCGTCGGAAAAGGCCGCTTTGATCCCCGTCAAGCCGGCGGAGATCACACCGCAGCCGATTACCGAAACCATTGAAAAAAACTATATGCCGTACGTCATGACGGTCATCATCGCACGCGCGATCCCGCAGATCGACGGCTTCAAGCCCTCTCACAGAAAGCTGCTTTACACGATGTACAAGCAGGGTCTGCTCTCCGGTCCGAGAACGAAGTCTGCGAACGTCGCGGGTGCTACGATGCAGTACCATCCGCACGGCGACGCTTCCATTTACGAAACGATGGTGCGTCTGACACGGGACCACGAAGCGCTGCTGCATCCGTTTGTCGACTCCAAGGGCTCGTTCGGCAAGCACTACAGCCGCGACATGGCGTATGCGGCGGCACGTTACACCGAGGTGCGCCTGGATCCCATCTGTCACGAGCTGTTCCGCGGCATTGACCGTGACGCCGTTGACATGGTGCCAAACTACGACAACACGAAGACCGAGCCGACCTTGTTCCCGACGACCTTCCCGAACGTCCTTGTTACACCGAACGTCGGTATCGCCGTCGGTATGGCATCCAACATCTGCTCGTTCAATCTGGCGGAGATCTGCGACGGCACGATCGCGCTGCTGAACGATCCGAAGCTGCAGCTCAACGATTTCATGGATATCGTCAAAGCGCCCGACTTCTCGACCGGCGCGTCGATCATCTACAACCGTGCCGAAATGAAGGAAATCTACCGCACGGGACGCGGTTCGTTCTCCGTCCGTTCACGCTATTCCTTTGATAAGAAGGAAAACTGCATTGATATTCTGCAGATTCCCTACTCCACTTCCATTGAAGCGATCGTCAAGCGTATTTCCGATCTCGTCAAGGAAGGCAAGCTGAAGGAGATCACCGACTTCCGCGATGAGATCGACAAGGACGGCTTCAAGCTGACGCTTGATCTGCGCCGCGGTACCGATCCTGATCTTTTGATGCAGAAGCTCTACAAGCTCACGCCGCTCGAGGACGAATTTGCGTGCAACTTCAACGTGCTGATCGGTTCCACGCCGAAGCAGCTCGGCGTCATGCAGATCCTCGAGGAATGGATCAAGTTCCGTCTGTCCTGCGTCGTCCGCGAGCTGAACTATGACCTCGGCAAGAAGCGCGAAAAGCTGCATCTGCTGCTCGGTCTGGGCAAGATCCTGCTCGACATCGACCGCGCGATTGCCATCGTTCGCGGCACGGAAAACGATGCGGACGTCATCCCGAACCTGATGAAAGGATTCGGCATTGACGAACTGCAGGCGGAATACATTGCAGAGATCAAGCTGCGCAATCTGAACCGCGAATATATCATCAACCGCATTTCCGAGATCGAGGCACTGCAAAAGGAAATTGCAGAGCTGGAAGGCATCCTCGCAAGCGAAAAGAAGCAGAAGAAGATGATCGCCAAGCAGCTTGCCGACGTCCGCGACAAATACGGAAAGCCGCGTAAGACCCAGCTCATTTATACCGAAGACGTCGTTGAGTACGACGAAGACGATCACGTCGAGAACTTCCCCGTCAAGCTGGTGCTCTCCCACGACGGTTATTTCAAGAAAATCACGATGGCTTCCCTGCGCGGCAACGACGAACTGAAATTCAAGGACGGCGATATGCTCCGCTCGGAGGAAGACGCCGAAAACGTCCATGAGCTTCTGTTCTTCTCCGACAAGTCGCAGGTCTACAAGGCAAAAGTCTCCGACTTTGAGCCGTCCAAGGCATCCGTACTCGGTGACTTTATTCCCGCAAAGCTCGGCTTTGACGCGGGTGAGCGCTGTATCGCGATGAAGAGCCAGGCGGATTCCGAAAACGACCGCGGTACGTTCGTGCTTCTGTTTACAAACGGCAAGGGCGTGCGGATTCCCGCCGACGTTTACGCAACCAAGTCCAACCGCCGCAAGCTGACGGGCGCGTATTCCGATACTGCCCCGTGCGTCGGTATCTTCTATCTTGCAGAGGGTGAGGAACGCGATATCCTGCTCGTCTCCGACAACGGACGCGGTATGATCCTCTCCTCGTCGCTGATTCCGCTGAAGACCACGCGTACCTCTGCCGGCGTTCAGCTGATGACGCTGAAGGCAGGACAGGCAATGGTCTTCTCTGCAATCGATTTTGCAAATCTCTTTGATACGCCGCCGAAGATCCGCAAGCTGAAGGTTCCGTGTGCACCCGTGGCGCTGCCCGATGCGTTTACACCGCCCTATACCGATCTTCCAAACGAATAACCCAAATCCATCCTGAAAGGAAACAAGCACTATGAAACTCAAGAAATCGCTCATTCTCACCGTGCTCGCCGTATTCCTGACCCTCTCCGTTCTCGGCTTCTCCGTATTTGCAGAGGAATCCGCTTATGAAGGCTCCGATCTTCCCGTCTCCGAAAGCTACGTTCTCCGTGCCATCGGTGCACTGGAGGAACGCATTTATCAGAAGATCGACACGATGATCGATTCTCTCAACGCCCGCATCGACACGCTCGGTCAGAGCGGTGCCGTCGTGACACCGCCCGCATCCGCAGAAACGGAAGCACCCGTAACGGAGGCCGCTCCCGCCGAAACCGAAGCGCCCGCAAACAGTGCCATGCCGATCACCGATTACGACGTCGTTTATCTGACGCAAGGTCAGACGATCGTCGGCAGCAGTGAGTTTATTCTTCGCTCGGGTGCCGCCGTTGCGACCTGCCCCGGCATCAACGGCATTACCGATATCACCGACGGTGTCGATCTGACCGACGGCATGGATATTCCGTGGAACCACCTGCTGCTCGTTCCCCGTGACGACGGACGCGGTATTACCGTCACCTCCGTGGAAGCCTACATCATGGCACGCGGACAGTATACCGTCATCGATGCGCCCGCACAATAAGCGCGCTCCTTCCATCCGTTTTGATACATAGAAAGGATACCCGCATGAAAAAGAAAAGAACACACGCGGAAAAACAGCGTCTGATCACGCAGATCATCTGTCTGATCATGGCTGCTCTCATGCTGCTCGGTGTCGTTCTGTCCATTCTGCCGTTCTCGGCAATGGTTGCCCGTGCAGCAGACGAGCCGACGGAAGATACCGCCGCATCGGATGACGTCGCAGCAGAAGATCCCGCTGAGACTCCCGCAGAAACGCCGACGGAACAGCCGAACGAAGAAACGACAGCAGAAACGACAGAGGAAACGACCGATGCCGTTGTCCCCGAAGCAACCGAAGAAACCCTCCCCGCCGCTCCCACCACGGATGACGCGGAGAGCACCGAGGAGTCCGTGAACGGGCTCCTTCTTCGCATCGGGCTGATGTTCGGCTCGGGTGTGACGGAAAGCTTTGCCGTTCGCGCTGAAGACGGCTTCGTCATGCATCATGTCGACAAAGAAACCGACAAAGCAATGCCCTTGTATGAAACCGCCGTTTCATACGCCGCCGTTACCCAAGACGCCAATCTGGCACTTGACGAGGACGGATATTATTACCCTGCATCCAAGGGCGTCATCATCGGCGGCTTTCACCTGCAGCTGCCGACCGTTTATCCCGACGCCGCAGCGCTGGCAACGGCAGTGGAATCCGTCAACAACAAGCTGAAGACGGCGGGAATTTACTCCTCTCTGATCTACGCGTTCCCGACCTACAACAACGGCGGGCTCTACGTCAGCATCGGTGACTTCGGCTCGAGCACCAGTGCGTCCGACAAATCGTCGCTGATCGAAACCGCGACGGGCGAAAAGCCGACGGGCATCTATCCGCGCGACAATGCGGTAACGGTTCTCGCACCCGACAGCAATCTGATCCTGTTTGAATACTGCTCCACGGACGGCAATCTCGGTCTGTCCGCACGCAAGGACGACGATTTTGACAAAAACGATCCCGAAGCGGTTCCCGTCGAAAACTTCATCGTTACGCCCGCAAAGAACAGCTATCGCGGCATTTTCCTGTTCGGCAGATACGAAAACGGCATTTCCGTAACGAATCTGATCGATCTTGAAAATTACGTCGCAGGCGTCGTTCCGTGGGAGATCGGAAACCATTGGGAGATTGACGCGCTCAAGGCGTTTGCCTGCATCGTCCGCTCCTATACGCTGTCCAACGTCGGACATCACAAGTCGCTCGGCATCGATCTTTGCAACGGCACCGACTGCCAGGTCTACATGGGTACGGGCAAGGAAAACGACGCGATCCGCACTGCGGTCAAGGAAACGGAAGGACTTCTCGTTTCCTACAACGGAAAGCCCTGCTCTGCGTTCTATTCTGCGGTCACGGGCGGCTGTACCGTCAACATTGAGCAGATCTGGAACGGCAGTGCGTATCCGTATCTGCGCGCCGTTTCCACGCCTTGGGAGGACTACGCGTCCCATCCGAACGGCGTCTGGTTCTACGAAGCATCGGGCTACGAGCTTTACTCCTATCTCTACGGCAAGGGCTACAAGCAGCTGCAGGGTGCGATCGCCGATATTAAGATTCTGGAGCTTGCGGAAAACTCCACCTACGTTTACCGACTGGAGCTGACCGACATCTACGGCGTCAAGATCACGCTGAAGGGCACGGACATCATCCGTACCGCACTCAGCCGTTATCTGAAGAGCGCCAACTTCGTCGTCGGTCATCTCGGCAATATCGAGCTGCTCAACCGCGAGGTCAATCTGATCACCGCTGACAGCACCGCCTCCCTTCCCGTCACCGAAACGGAAGAAAAGAAGACGATGCAGGTCATGACCGCAGACGGCATCCGGGAGATCGACGTCACCGAGGGTATGTCCGTCATTCAGGCTGACGGCACGGAAAAGGTCATCACCGAGCGTCCGCCGCATTACGACGGTATTCCCGACGACGCTCACGCACGGCTGGATTCGGACACCAACAACTTCCTGTTTATCGGCAAGGGTTGGGGTCACGGCGGCGGTGTCTCGCAGTGGGGTGTCAAGAACATGGCAGAGCTCGGTTACACCTGGGAGGAGATCATCCACGCGTACTTCACCGGCGTTGATATCGTCCATTACGAAACGCTGTTTGCAAACGAGGGTACTTAAGTCATGTCACAGATCCGTTTGATTTCTGCCGACAGGCTGTTTTCCCGTATGCTGACGCTGGAGCTTTCCGCACTCGGCCGTTCCGTGACACACACGGAAACGCTGACGGGCGCAGAAATGGAAGCACTGGTCGCGGAAGAAACCTGCCAGCTTTTGATCCTTGATCTTGACGTCCGCTACGAGGGACTCGAAACGATGCTCGTTCTGGCACAGGACAACAAGATTCCCGTCATTCTGTTCGGCTATCCGACGTCCGACGCGATGACCGCAGACAAGATGCGCTTCTACGACAGCGATATCTACCGCTACGTCTTTGAGCGTCCG
>JAZQWK010000084.1:0-2570 GCA_045632325.1 Eubacteriales bacterium | reverse complement strand
TCCCCGAAAAGATCGAAACGATTGTCAAGCGCGTATACGGCGGTGACGGCATTTCGATTCTCCCTGCCGCAAAGAAGCAGATCGACACGCTCGTTGCAAACGGCTTTGGCGATCTGCCCATCTGTATGGCAAAGACGCAGTATTCCTTCTCCGATGACCCGTCCAAGCTCGGTGCACCGGACGGCTTTACCGTCACCATCAAGAATGTCCGCGTTTCCGCAGGTGCGGGATTTGTGGTCGTTCTCACAGGTGACATCATGACGATGCCGGGTCTTCCCAAGGTTCCCGCAGCAGAAGCAATCGATGTTACCGAGGACGGTAAGATCGTAGGTCTGTTCTAATTTCTATACAAAGATTTCAGGCTGATGTATCATTACGGTACATCAGCCTGTTGTTTTCGTTATTGCGGGGGACAGCACAGAATTTCATCCTGTCCAAGTACGTTTTCACCGCTGTATACATGCAGATCAAGATAATTCAAAATCGTTTTGCAGATATCCCGATCCGGGTCTATGTGAATTTCCACAAGATTTTCGCCGTCATATCCGCCGCGGTCATACGGCTCCCAATGGGTTCCGGCAACGGAGGTCAGCGGGTTTTTGAGAACCACGCGCAGCTCCCCGTCTTCCAGCGCCGCATCAAAGAATTGCAGAAAAACAGGATCGCCCATTGCCACAACCAGCCCGTCCTGTTCCTTGTCCTCGACAAATACCACGCGGCAGACATTGCCAAGCTCGACATAAATTCGCTTATAGTCAGGCGCATAAAAAGTATTTCCCTTTGTCCTGACTGCGCCAATTTCCGTTTTCTTCTCACCGAACAGCACACCGATCGGAACAGAAAAAATCTCCGCAAGTGTGGGAAACATCGTAACATCGGGGTATCCGATGCCGCACTCCCATTTGCTGACAGACTGCGGCGAAATCCCGATTTTGTCGGCAAGCATGTTCTGTGACCATCCTTTTTGCTTGCGCAGTTCGGATATAATAATGCAGAACTTTTGCAGATCGTATTGCATACCGTTCATCTCCTCTCGTTCTGCTTTTATTATAGCACAATCCATCGTGTTTGGCAATCACCGCTCAGTTGTTATGGTTTGCTTCTTCCGCATATTCCCACATACGGTTCTGAAGTGCAAGAAATCTTGCATCCTCGCGCAGAAAATCAAAACAAATCCACGAAAAATGCTCCAGAAAACAGTCACAGGTATTGCCTTTATAATTTTTACTGCTGACCCTCGGATCATCGGTCAGACGATTGACAAGCGGTGACTGATAATGGATAGGCTCACCGTTTGACGAGTATTCCGTATCCCGAATGCTCCATTCAACGCACTGCTCCAACGCTTCCAGTGTTTTTTCGGCATCCTGTACCTTTGCATAGGCAGATGCCATGCCGGAATAAGCCATAGCCAACGACCATGCATGACCGATCAGACAGCCGTCCGGATGCAGCAGTTTCCATAAATCAATGACAAGCTGATATGCCGCCACGGTTTCCTCGGTGGTAACGCCGACTTTGGTAATCATTTCGATTGCCGTATATCCGGCAGTTCTCAAAAGCTCCATCAGATACGACTGACATGCTTCAATACCTTCCTCACCCTCCAGTACATCCGAGCGCAAATCCTCGCGCGTGGTGTGCAGACTTCCTCCCATCTCAGCATACTTCAAGGCTTCTTCCCGCTCACTGCGATTGGAATGCACCTGACAGAGTGTATAGATTGCACCCTCACGGATTTTCTGATCGGTGGATGTATCGAGAATCTTCTCACCAAGCATATAAATTCGCGCGGCATCCGCATCGGGTGTCGGATAGATACCGCGTGAGTGAATCGCGCCCATCAGATTTTTCATAATGCGGCAGTCGTTCGGGAATTCGGCATAAGCACGTTCCCAGACGGCGATTTTTTCCTCAACCCGTCCCTCATGCGCAAAACTATCAGCTTCCGCTTGATACGCTTTGAATTTCTCCTCTTTCCTCGCCGCACCGACATCGAGCAGATCGTCAATCGTCACATCAAAATATGCAGCAATCGCGGGGAGAAGCGTGATATCGGGATATCCTTCTCCGCGTTCCCATTTTCCGACCGATTGGGACGTGATGCCAAGATGCTGAGCCAGTGCTTCCTGCGTGACATTTTTCTGCAGACGCAGAGAACGCAAGGTGTGTTTCAAGCAAATTTCCATTCTGTAATCCCTCTTTTCAAAAAAGTAACCGGCGCCTGTTCTGATACGATTATATCACAAAACGGGGACTTGCGCAAGAACCGCAAAGTTTATTTATGGGTGGATTTTACTACGATTGGTTGGATGGAATCATGCGAACTATCACAACGAGGTAAAAGCGCGGCGGGAGCAAGCCCCCGCCCTACGCGTATCAATGCCGCCAGCAGTATGCCGCAGACATGAACGCACCTGTATTTATCATCTTTTTCAGATGACCTTTCCGATTCCCATTGACAAACCGCACAAAATCAGATATAATTTTCTTGATGACAGCGAACACACTCCCGCACAGAAACGGGATGATTATAAAAGAAACGAGGAACTCCCTACATGAAAGAACTG
>JAZQWK010000083.1:0-1676 GCA_045632325.1 Eubacteriales bacterium | reverse complement strand
CTGTTTGTCGCGTCTCTGCTCCAGCAGTGGGGTGTCGAGCTGACGCAGAGTGCCGGAAAAGCGGGCTTTATCACGAGCCTGTATACCGTTCTTGTGCCTGTCATCGGTGTGCTGTTTCTGCGGCGCAAAACGGGACTGTTCATCTGGATCGGCGCATTTCTCGCGGTGGGCGGTTTATATCTGCTCAGCATGACGGGCGATGAAAAAGCGGGCATCGGTGATCTTGTGCTGATTCTCGGTGCCATTGTGTGGGCGATGCATATTCTGATCGTGGACCACTTCAACGAAAAGCAGATCAATGCCATCATCTTTGCCATGGGACAGTTTGCCGTTTGTGCTGTGTACAATCTGGCAGGTGCGGCGATGTTTGAAGAAATCACCGTTTCGGGCATCACTGCCGCGGGCATTCCGATTCTGTACGGCGGACTCGGAAGCGTCGGTGTTGCTTATACCTTGCAGATTCTCGGTCAGCGCGGTGCCGACCCGACTGCGGCTTCGGTCATTCTGTCCACGGAAAGTATGTTTTCCGCAATTGGCGGTATTCTGATTCTCGGAGAATCGATGTCCGTCGGCGGTTATATCGGATGTGTGCTGATCTTCTCGGGTGTTGTATTGGCACAGCTGACACCGGATGTTCTGCGCAGAAAACCCAAACATGAATAAATGATAATCATGAGGAAAATCAGGCGTTTGGTCGGTTTTCCTCATTTTGTATTTATTCGCGAAAAAATCTTGTAATTTCTGTGGGAATCCCTTGCAAATTGGCGAAAAATAGAGTATAATGATAATAATCGAAACATACAAAGAAAGAAGGTATGTGTATGAAAGAAACCAAAATTACCGACCTTTTACGCGGACGCGGAGACAATTACATTCTTCCGTTTTTCTGGCAGCACGGTGAGGATGCGCAGACGCTGATTGCGGAGATTGATGCAATTGAAAAATCGGGCATCAAGGCGCTTTGCGTCGAATCGAGAACCCATGAGCAGTTCTGTGAGGACGGCTGGTGGGAAACGATGGACCTGATTTTCTCCGAGTGCGAAAGCCGCGGCATGAAGGTCTGGATTCTTGACGACAAGCATTTCCCGTCGGGATATGCAAACGGCATCATTCCCAAGAAGTACCCCGATCAGGCGATGTGGGCAATCACCGAACGTCACGCCGACGTCAACGGTCCCGTCAAGGATGCGGCGGTCATGTACCAGTGGAAGACCTCGCCCGAGGACGTTCTGCTCGGTGTCATTGCCTGCAAGCGTGCGCTCCATGACGAACGGCTGACAGGAGAGACGATCGATCTGTCGGACTGCATCCAGGACGATATGGTCTATTTTGATATTCCCGAGGGTACCTGGCGCGTGTTCTTCTTGTTCAAGACCCGTTCCGGCTTTGATGCACATAAGATTCAGTATTGCGATAAGATCACGCCGTTTGGCGGTGATGCGTATCTTGAAGCCGTTTACGAGCCGCACTGGGAGCATTACAGCCGTTATTTCGGCAATACGTTGGCAGGATTTTTCTCCGACGAGCCGTGCTTCGGCAACAACGGCAGATCGGGCTTCCGTGCGGAGCTTGGCAGAAAGTATTCCCACTTCCCGTATTCGGAGGAAGTGATGGAGCTTCTGTACGACAAGCTCGGGGAAAAGGCGCTGGAAATGCTCCCGTCTCTGTGGTTTGAT
>JAZQWK010000082.1:0-7894 GCA_045632325.1 Eubacteriales bacterium | reverse complement strand
CCCGTCCGTGATTACCTTGCGGTTGCAAACTACGCAGGTGAGCGCGACTTTGCGGTTGCGGAGACCGACCCCATCTCCCTCAAGAAGCACTTCTCGATGATCGAGCACAAGGCACCCCAGCCTTCCGAGCACGAGATCATGACGGTGCTCCGTCAGATGGGCAAATACAAGACCGCGGACGAGCTCAACTGCGGCTCCTGCGGCTACAACTCCTGCAGAGAAAAGGCAATCGCCATCTGGCAGGGCAAGGCAGAGCCGTCGATGTGTCTGCCGTATCTGAAGGATAAGGCGGAGAGCTTCTCCGATACCATCGTCAGCAATACGCCCAACGGTCTGATCGTCCTCAACGAAAACCTTGAGGTCCAGCAGATCAACGCATCGGCAAGAAGAATTATGAATATCCGCGCCGAGTCCGACGTTCTCGGTGAGCCCGTCGTCAGAATCCTCGACCCCAGCATCTTCGTTGCGGTCAAGCAGTCCGGCAAAACGGTCACCGACCAGCGCGTCTACCTGGCGGAATACAAGAAATACGTCGATCAGACGGTCGTTTACGCACCCGAATCGCATCTTCTGATCGGTATCATGCGTGACGTCACCGCAGAGGAGGCAGAACGCGAAAAGAAGGAGCGCATCAACCTGCAGACGGTTGAGGTCGCTGACAAGGTCGTTGAAAAACAGATGCGCATCGTTCAGGAGATCGCGTCGCTGCTCGGTGAGACCGCGGCAGAAACGAAGATCGCCCTGACGAAGCTGAAGGAGTCGATCGGCGATGAATGATTTATGTGCGGATATCGGCTATAAAAGCATCAATCACGTCGGCGAGGAGCTGTGCGGCGACCACGTGGATATCGTCGAGGAAACCGAGGATTCCACGGTCATCGTACTTGCCGACGGTCTGGGAAGCGGCGTTAAGGCGAGCATCCTCTCGACTCTGACCTCCAAGATCATCTCCACGATGATGGCGGCGGGTCTGCCCATCGAGGAATGTGTCAAGACCATCGCGGCAACGCTCCCGGTCTGCTCCTTACGCGGCGTGGCGTATTCCACGTTTACCATCCTTCATATCCGTGAAAACGAGATGGCGGATATCATCCAGTACGACAATCCGCAGGTCATCATCATCCGTGACGGGGAGATCTACGACTACCCGAAGACCGAGATGAACATCGACGGCAAGAAGATCTTCCAGACGACCTTGAAGCTGTGCGAGGACGACGTGTTCATCGCGATGAGCGACGGATGTCCGCACGCGGGTCTGGGCGGTCTGTACAACTTCGGCTGGAAGCACGAGGAGATCGCGGCGTATATGCAGGCACTCGTTGCCGGCGGCTATACCGCAAAGAACCTCTCCACGATGCTGGTCGACGAATGTGACCGTCTGTACGGTCATAAGCCCGGTGACGATACGACGGCGTGTGTCGTCAAGATCCGCCGCCGTGAGCCGATGAACATCCTGTTCGGTCCGCCGTCCAACCGCGACGACGCAAACCGTATGATGGCGCTGTTCTTCTCCAAGGAAGGCAAGCACATCATCTGCGGCGGTACCACCTCGTCCATCGCTGCCAAGTATCTGGGCAAGCCCGTGCGCGCAAGTCTGACCTTTGAGCGGTCCGACGTGCCGCCGATCGCGGAGATCGAGGGCGTCGATCTGGTCACGGAGGGCGTTATCACCATGAACAAGGTCATCCAGTATGCACAGGATTACCTTGGCAACAACGAATTATACGAGCATTGGAATTTCAAGCGGGACGGTGCGTCGCTGATCAGCCGCCTTCTGTTCGAGGAGGCGACCGACATCAACTTCTACGTCGGCCGTGCGGTCAACCCGGCACATCAGAACCCCGATCTTCCGATCAATTTCAATATCAAGATGAATCTGGTTGAGGAGCTTTCCACTTGCCTGCGCAAGATGGGCAAGCGAATCAAGGTCAGTTATTTCTAAGGAGGTGCGGAATGCGCAAATTCGATACAAAGGTACAGCATTTAAAGTATAAGGTCCTGCGTGAGGTCGCGCGTCATGCATGGGCAGACCGTCTTGCGGAAAATGTGCTTGACATTCCCAAGCAGATCATTCCCGGCAACGAACCGACCATGCGCTGCTGTGTATATAAGGAACGTGCCATCCTCGGCGAGCGCGTCAAGCTTGCCATGGGCGGCGATAAGAACAACCCCAACATCATTGAAGTCATCGACATTGCCTGCGACGAATGTCCCGTCGGCGGCTACGAGGTCACCAACGCCTGCCGCGGATGTCTTGCTCACCGCTGTGAGGACGTCTGCAAGCGCGGTGCGATCACGTTCGATAAGAACCACGTCGCCGTCATCGACAAGTCCAAGTGCGTGGAATGTGGTGCGTGTGCAAAGGTCTGCCCGTATACCGCAATCGTCAACCGCACCAGACCCTGTCAGAATGCCTGCAAGGTCAAGGCGATCTCCATGGACGAAAAGAAATCTGCGGAAATCGACAACAACAAGTGCATCCAGTGCGGTGCCTGCGTTTATCAGTGCCCGTTCGGCGCGATCACCGATATGTCCTTCATTCTGAAGGCGATCGAGCTGCTCAAGAACGGCGCGGAAAACAAGGTCTACGCGCTCGTCGCACCGTCTATCTCCAGCCAGTTTACGTATGCAAAGCTCGGACAGGTCATCACCGGCATGAAGGTCCTCGGTTTCCACACCGTCATTGAGGCGGCACTCGGCGCTGATATGGTCGCGCTGTCCGAAGCGAAGGAGCTTTCCGAAAAGGAATTTTTGACCAGCTCCTGCTGCCCGGCGTTCGTGCAGTACATCAAGTCTGCATTCCCGCAGCTGGCACAGTATATCTCTCACAATCTCTCTCCGATGGCAGCGCTTGCCAAGTACATCAAGGAGACAACGCCGAACGCAAAGGTCGTCTTCGTCGGTCCGTGTACCGCAAAGAAGGCAGAGGCACAGCTGGAAAGCGTCAAGGATTACGTTGACGCCGTGCTGACGTTTGAAGAGCTGCAGGCACTGTTCGACAGCCGCGATCTCGAGCTCTCCACGCTTGAGGAAGGCATCCTCGACAACGCATCCTATTTCGGTCGTATCTTCGCGCGCTCCGGCGGTCTTTCCGATGCAGCGGCACAGGCCATGAAGGAGCTGCAGATCGACTTTACGATCAAGCCCGTCGTCTGTGACGGTATCGAGGCGTGCCGCATGGCACTGCACAAAAAGAGCAAGAACGCGCTCGACGGCAACTTCATCGAGGGTATGGCGTGCATCGGCGGCTGTATCGGCGGCGCGGGCTGTCTGACCCACGGTGAAAAGAACAAGGCAGAAGTTGACAAGTACGGACGCGAGGCGATGGAAAAGACCATCGGCGACGCGGTAGCCGTATTGAATTACGAAGTGTAAGAAACGAGGTAGAGTAGAGTATGAATAAGATCACCATCATCGGCTCCGGCGCGGTCGGTTCCACGATCGCTTATACGCTGACCACGCTCGGTCTGGCGTCTGAGATCGTCATCATCGATATCAACGGCGAAAAGGCACTCGGTGAAGCTCTGGACATCCGCCAGGGCACGCCGTTCTGCAGCCCCTGCAACATCTACGCAGGTCTGTACTGTGACGCGGTCGATTCCGATATCGTCATCATCACCTGCGGTATCGCAAGAAAGCCCGGTCAGTCCAGACTGGATCTTGCACAGACCAACGTCAACATTCTCAAGGCGATCACGCCCGAGATCACCAAGTACGCGCCCAACGCCATGTACGTCATCGTTTCCAACCCCGTTGACGTTCTGACGTACGCGTTCACCAAGTTCTCCGGTATTCCGGAGGAGCACATCATCGGCTCCGGTACGATCCTCGACACCGCAAGACTGCGCGCGAGAATCTCCGAATATTATAAGGTCAACCAGCAGAACATCCACGCATACGTCCTCGGTGAGCACGGTGATACCGCCGTCGTACCGTGGTCGCTTGCCAACATTTCCAACGTCCCCGTTGAGGATTACGGTGCATCGCTGAAGAACAACGGCGGCCTGTATCCCGAATTCAAGAAGGAAGAGGTCGAGGACTTCGTCAGAAAGTCCGGCGGACGCGTCATCCGTCGCAAGGGTGCGACCTATTACGCCGTCTCCATGTCCGTCTGCCACCTGTGCAAGTGCCTGCTCAGCGGTATCGATACGTCTCTGACGGTATCCACGCTCGTTCACGGCGAATACGGCATCGACGACGTCGCCCTCAGCCTTGTCAATATCGTCGGTAAGGACGGTATCCACGGCAAGATCATGGTCCCGCTGACCGATGCGGAGATCGCAGATCTGCACAAGAGTGCGGACAGCTTAAAGGCAGTTATCAACAGCATTGAGATCTGATCGCAGAGAAAGGAATTATTGAATATGGAATATCGTATTGAGCATGACTCCATGGGTGAGGTTAAGGTTCCCGCAGACCGCCTGTGGGCAGCACAGACCCAGCGCAGCCATGAAAACTTTGAGATCGGCGTCGGCATTGAAACCATGCCGCGTGAGATCGTTCACGCTTTCGGCATCCTGAAGAAGGCTGCTGCGATCGCAAACAACGCTCTGCGTCCCGAAAAGATGACCGACGAAAAGCTCGGCGCCATCAAGGCAGCCTGCGACGAGGTCATTTCCGGCGCACTGCTCGACCATTTCCCGCTCGTCGTCTGGCAGACCGGTTCCGGTACCCAGTCCAACATGAACACCAATGAAGTTATCGCAAACCGCGGCAACGAGATCCTTGGCAAAAAGCTGCTTCATCCCAACGACGACGTCAACATGAGCCAGTCCTCCAACGACACGTTCCCGACGGCGATGCACATCGCGGCTGTCATTGCGATCGAAGACAAGCTCATTCCCGCTGCACAGACGCTGATTGAGACCTTCCGCCGTCTGGAAGCAGAAAACGAAGGCATCGTCAAGAGCGGCAGAACCCATCTGCAGGACGCGACCCCGATCACCTTCTCCCAGGAGATCAGCGGCTGGAGATCCTCTCTGGAACGCGACGTCGAGCTGCTCCGTCTGGCTGTGAAGCCGCTTTGCGAGCTGGCACTCGGCGGTACGGCAGTCGGTACCGGTCTGAACGCTCCCAAGGGCTTTGACACCGGCGTTGCAGAACAGGTCGCAGCTCTGACCGGCAAGCCCTTCGTCACCGCACAGAACAAGTTCCACGCGCTGACCTCCAAGGACGAGCTCGTCTTTGCACACGGCGCGATCAAGGCACTGGCTTGCGATATGATGAAGATCGCAAACGACATCCGCTGGCTGGCTTCCGGTCCGCGTGACGGTCTGGGCGAAATCTTCATTCCCGAAAACGAACCCGGCTCCTCCATCATGCCCGGTAAGGTCAACCCGACCCAGTGTGAGGCCGTTACGATGGTCGCCGTTCAGGTCATGGGCAACGATACCGCCGTCGGTATTGCAGCGTCCCAGGGTAACTTCGAGCTGAACGTCTTCATGCCCGTCTGCGTTTACAACTTCCTGCAGTCCGCACGTCTGCTCGCAGAAGCGATCGTCTCCTTCAACAAGAACTGCGCCGTCGGCATCAAGGCTAACCGCGAGAAGATGCATCACAACCTGCACAACTCCCTGATGCTCGTCACCGCACTGAACCCGTATATCGGTTATGAAAATGCGGCAAAGACGGCAAAGAAGGCGTTCAAGGATAACATTTCCCTCAAGGAAGCGTGTGTTGCACTCGGTTTCCTGACGGCTGAAAAGTTTGATGAAGTATTCCATCCGGAAGAAATGGTCTGATTTGTTAGAGATTGAGGTTTAAGATGAAAGTGCAATATTTTCCCGGCTGTACCTTGAAGAACAAGGCAAAGCAGCTGGACGTATACGCGCGTAAGTGTGCCGAGGTGCTCGGCGTTCAGATGGTGGAGCCCGAGACGTGGCAGTGCTGCGGCGGCGTCTTCACGACGGCAAACGACGAGGTCGCAACCAAGCTGTCCTCCGTCCGTCTTCTGAAGAACGCGGCAGAGCAGGGTGAGGCGCTCGTAACCGTCTGCTCCGCGTGCCACAACGTGGTCAAGCAGACCAACCACGCCATGAAGAACGACGCGGCGTTTGCCGATCGCGTCAACCGCTACATGGCACTGGAAAACGAAGCGCCTTACGAAGGTGACGCGCAGGTTTATCACTATCTGGAGCTGCTGCGTGACGTCGTCGGCTACGACACCGTCAAGGCTGCGGTCAAGAATCCCCTGCAGGGCAAGAAGATCGCCGCATATTACGGCTGCCTTCTGCTCCGTCCGTCCAAGGTCATGCGCATGGACGACCCCGAAAATCCCACGATTATGGAAGATCTGATCCGTGCCATGGGTGCCGAGCCCGTCGTCTGGGCACGCCGCAACGAATGCTGCGGTGCTTACGGCGCGGTCGAATGTAAGGCACTTGCGGACAAGAACAGCCGCGCGGTTCTCGACAACGCGATCGCCAGCGGCGCTGACGTCATCGTCACCGCTTGTCCTCTGTGCAAATACAACTTAGAGCGTGCAGGCTCCGATATCCCCGTCGTTTATCTGACGGAGCTGCTTGCCGAAGCGCTCGGAATTGCGGAGGTATAATATGAGCCATCAGAAGAAGAACCTTCGTGAAGAAATTCTCCGCATCAGCGGCGTCAACGTCAAGAAGTGCATGAAGTGCGGCAAGTGCTCCGCTTCCTGCCGTGCTTACGACGAGATGGAATACCATCCGCATCAGTTCGTTGCGATGATCGACGACGGCAACATCGAACCCCTGCTGTCCTCCGACTCCATCTACCGCTGCCTGTCCTGCTTTGCCTGTGCCGAACGCTGCCCGCGCGGCGTAGAACCCGCAAAGCTCATCGAGGCTGTTCGTCTGACCGCAACGCGCAAGCAGGGCGGTGACCGCATCAAGCCCGAGGATATTCCGTGCATCCTGGATGAGAACACGCCCGGTCAGCTGCTGATGAGCGCGTTCCGTAAATATAAGAAATAAGGAGGAGAAGACAAATGCAGAGAGTTGGCGTATTTGTATGCTGGTGCGGCTCGAACATCGCGGGTACCGTTGACGTTCACGCCGTTGCCGACGCCATGAAACATGAACCCGGTGTGGTCTTTTCCACCGAGTATCAGTATATGTGCTCGCAGGCAGGTCAGGATCTGATCAAGAATGCGATCGCAGAACATCACCTGACGGGTATCGTCGTTTGTTCCTGCTCGCCGCGTATGCACGAGGCGACCTTCCGCAAGACCGCGGCAAACGCAGGCATCAACCCGTACATGGTCGAAATCGCAAACATCCGCGAGCAGTGCTCCTGGGTCCATAAGGATATGCAGACCGGTACCGAAAAGGCGATCATCCTCGCCCGTGCCGCTGTCGCAAAGGTGCATCTGAACGCGCCGCTGACCCCCGGCGAATCGCCCGTTACCAAGCGTGCGCTCGTCATCGGCGGCGGTATCGCAGGTATCCAGTGTGCACTCGACATCGCGGAAGCAGGCTTCCCGGTCGATATCGTCGAGACCAAGCCCACCATCGGCGGTAAGATGGCACAGCTTGACAAGACCTTCCCGACGCTGGACTGCGCCGCTTGTATTCTGACCCCCAAGATGGTCGACGCGGCACAGAATGAAAATATCCGCATCTACTCCTACAGTGAGATCGCAGAGATCGGCGGCTTCGTCGGTAACTTCGAGGTCAAGATCCGCCGCCGTGCGCGCTACGTCAAGGAAGACCTCTGTACCGGCTGCGGTGCGTGCGTCGATAAGTGCCCGCAGAAGAAGGTTCCCAACGAATTCAACCTCGGCATGGACAACCGTCATGCCATCTATATCCCGTTTGCACAGGCGGTCCCGAAGGTCGCAACGATCGATCCGGATGCCTGCAATATGCTCAAAAACGGCAAGTGCGGTCTGTGCGCGCGCGTCTGTGCCGCAGGCGCGATC
>JAZQWK010000081.1:0-4625 GCA_045632325.1 Eubacteriales bacterium | reverse complement strand
ACGGTTTCTCCATGAAGATGCCGCAGGCATCTTCGAGTGACAGGATGAGGGGGAAAATCTCGGAATTTGATGCTGTTTTGGCAACAAGGTTTCTCCTCATCCACCACTTCGTGGTCCCCCTTCCCCGCTGGGGAAGGTCTTGGGCAGCCACATCGCCGCCTGCCTTAAGTTGGCATTAACCTTGGGGGAAGATTTTGTCTGTATACGCCGTCGGCAATCCTTGAAGCCGTGATCTTCTTAAATTGCTCACATTGCAGTGTCATCCATCGCTTCGCTCTATCATTTTACAATACTATAATACCATATCCTACGATACTTGTCAAGTCTTTTTCCACAATTTATTTGTAAATTATGACGGAGAACGACGCGCAAAACGCTCGTATTTGACATAAAGACCCAAAGAAACGAAAAACGGGAACCCTCACGCAGGTGATGGGTTCCCGTGTCGTATTCGTGTATCGGTGCGTTCGTCGGAGATCAGCTCGCGTCCGCCGTGACCTTATAGCCCGGCTGCGTTCTGTACACGCCGACCTCGCCGTCCGTAAACCGTCCCTCCAGCTGATGCAGATGGGAAACGAGCAAAAAGCGGATCTTACGCGCGGCGAAATAACCTAAAATGTGATAAAGTCCCTCGGCACCCTCGTCGTAGGCGGTCGTCTGGAACGTCTCGTTGAGCAAGATCAGAGCACCGGAGTCAAGGTCGTCAATGACCGAGGCAAGCTCACGCACCTCCTGCTCAAAGCGTCCTGCGTCGTTGCCGCGCTCAAATTCCTTTTCGGCTTCGGAGAACTGCGTCATGATCTGCGTGCAGACGGGCATCTTCGCGCCGTCCGCAGGAATCGGAAGTCCCGCCTGTGCCAAGAGCTGTGCCGTACCGAGCGAGCGCAGAAAGACCGTCTTACCGGAGTTGTTTTCGCCGAAGACGATCATGCCGCGAATGGACTTGCCGCTCTCGGAAACGCCGCCGACGTCGTTGGGGATGACGGGCTCGGTCTGTGCTTCCCCGACGAGCAGGGCAAGGTCGCGCAGACCGCTGATATCGTAGTCAAGCGCCGCGGAGAGTGCAGGATAGGTCACGCGGACGTCGCGGGCTTCCATCGCGCGCAGATAACGGAGTGCGGCGTCGTAGAACGGAAGCTCGTCGGAGACGTGGCAGAAGCGCTCAAACAGCTGATCCGACAACGCGTCGATCTGCTCGGCAAGCAGCTGCAGCGGCACCGACATCAGTTTATCATAGGTGGTGTCCTCGATCATGTGGATGCGCACGCAGTCACCGGTATTTTCTTCCTCGACGCGGCGGGAGAACCAACGGCGGCGCGGCTGTAAATCGGGATCGACGATCTTCAGATACTTGTGGTCGATCATGCGGCAGAGCTCGATCTGACCCGAATCGCCGAGCTTGGCACTGAAATCGTAGATGGCGTCCACGCCCATGTCCTCAAAGCGGGAGCAGAGCGCACAGAGCTTATCGTATGCCGCCGATTTTGAGATCTCACCGACCTCGCGTGCAAGACGCTTGAGCGCGGCAGAGCGGCAATCGTCACCGCCGATATGGAACTCGCCGCACAGATCGGAGAGGCTGCGCACGAAGGCAAGGCATCTCTTTAAGGTCAGCGCGTTTGCCTGCAGGAGATTTTTGAGCGTCTGCGCCGATGCACCTGCCGTGGAGTTGTGGATCTGGCGCATCATCGCCTGCCGTTCACGGTCGTGGCTGTCCCAAAGACCCTTGAAGCGTCCGTAGAGATCGAGCAGCTCGGGGAAGAAGCGGGGATTTGCCGCAAACGTCTGCAACAGCTGCTGGCGGTAGGTAATGACCGCAGGATCGGTCGAGGGCATCGACAGCACCTTCAGAAAGACGGAGCGCGGCACGTCGTCCTCGCAGATGGCGGCAAACGTCTTGTCAAGCGACAGGTGATACAGCGTTCTTGTGCCGATTCTGCCGAGGTTCGGCTCATTGCAGTTCAGCGCAGATTTCGTTGTGATGCCGTCGGGATAGAGAAAGCTTAATTTCATACGTTTGCACTCCTTTCTGCAAGGGATGCGGCGTCGAGCCGATATTTGCGGAGAATGTCGTCGGCAAAGGACGAGGTAATACCGAGGTCGCGGACGATGCGGAACGTGCGGACGTGGTTTTCGTCCTCCTCGGTGACGGTGTTCAGCATCGGATAGCCGCCTGCGCGTACTTCATGGAAGTGCGTGACGAACAGACCGTGCGTGCCGCGTTCTTTGATGGAGGATGCCGTGTCGAGCGTCATTGCACAGCCGAGCTTGTCGTCGGTACCCGAATACGTTTCGTTGAAGACGATGAACGTGTTCTCATCGCACTGCGACAACAGTGCATCGACGCGCTGTTTTTCCTCCTGCAGACGACCGCCCGAGGAGAAGCGCTCGTCGGCGGGGAAGTGCGAGCAGACCTGCGTATATAAGTAAATGGAAGCATCCTGTGCAAATACGGGACATCCGCCCAAGAACAGGATCAGATTGATGCCGCAGGCGCGCAGATACGTCGTTTTACCGCCGCCGTTTGCACCGGTGATGAAATGGAACGGCGCAACCTCGGAAAAGTACGTATCGTTGGGAACGATGCGCTGGGCGTTCTTTAAGAACAGCGAAATATCGTAAACGCTGTGCGCAAGATACTGCCGCTTTTCGGACAGTGCCGGGAAGCAGACGGGAATGTTCATCTCATCCGCTTTTTCGCACAGGGCAAGAATCGCAAAATAGAAGTTCAACTCTTCAATGTAGGCAATCGGCGCATCAAACGGCACGTCGGTATACGGTGTGCAGAGCGTATCAAAAGCGGCAATTTCGTCGGGATGCAGCTCGGCAATCGCGTGGGACAGACCGTCGTTGAGTCGGATACGCGCGCCGCGGCGGTCGTTCATCGCAAGACCGAGATCGTCGGCGCAGGAGGACAGTTCATCGTAAAGTGTCTGCGGTACCGCGTCGCGCGTCATGTAGGCACGCTCGGAAAAGGACAGGTTGAACGTACCGATGACCGAGAGTTTTTCTTTCATTGCCGCAAGGTCGCCGTCCAGATTGGGCAGTGCGGAAAGCGCGTCTTTGCCGTAAGCCGCAACGGCGGAAAGCTTTGTTCCGCTGTCGTTGAGCGAGGACAGCATTGCGCAGACCGTGCGGTACTGCGACAGCGCCTCGGCAAATAAAAACCGCTTTTCCACTTCAATGGAGGTGGAACGCCACAGACGCACGGCGCGTTCGTACTCCTTGAGTGCGGCAAAGACGTCCTTGACGCGCGCAAGACCCGCCTCGGTGCGCAGAACGCCGAACAGCTCCTGCCGCTGCAAAAGCTCTTCCCGTCCCGCAGGATAGGAGAGAATACGAATGGTTTTTTCGTCAAGCAATCGGCGCAGCTGTAAATCGTCAAAGGTTTGATAGGGAATGCCTTGTTTCTGACCGAGGGTCAGCAAAGATGGAATAGGCAAGGGTTTGTACCTCCTGTTCTATATATAGGCTCCCTCCGCGAGGGAGCTGTCAGCCGAATTAATTCGGATGACTGAGGGAGTTATCTGTTTATTCCTGTGTTGTGCGAATTGTTACTCCCTCCGTCACGCTTCGCGTGCCACCTCCCTCGAACGCATCAGCCTTTGGCTGCTGCAGGGAGGCTTTATGGGCAACCGACCGCCGATGCTCCTCTGCATACTGCAAAATCAACGCCTTCTCCGAAAACGGCACATGAATCCCGCGTACCAGCTGATACGTCTCGTGTCCTTTTCCGCAGAACAGCAGCACGTCACCGGGACGCGCCATGTTCAGCGCATGAAGCACCGCCGCTTCACGGTCAACGATCACCGTGTGCGGGCACATATCCTCGGTATAGAACGAGGCAATTTCGTTGACAATCGCCTCGGGGTCTTCGTACCCGGGGTTGTCGGTCGTAATAATCGCGTAATCGGCAAGGTCGCCTGTCACCGTTGCCAGCTCACGGCGGCGGTTCTGTGCGCGGTCACCGATGGAGCCGTAGACGCAGACGATGCGGCGGGGATGGTAGGTGCGGACGGTGGTCAGAAGCGAGCGCATCGACATTTCGTTGTGCGCGTAGTCGATGATGACCGTGCAGTCGTCAAAGGCGTCGACCATCTCCATCCGTCCCGGTACGGTCGCACGGGACAGCGCCGATAATACGGTGTCCGCGTCAAGACCGAGATGCGAAAGCACCGCCAGAGCGCAGACGGCGTTGTGCGCGTTGCAGTCACCGGGGAGCTTGACGGAAACGGCTTTTCTGTCACCGCCGTGCAAATAATCAAAGGAAATGCCCAGCGCCGTATCGGATTTCCAAGGCGCAATACTCGCGGCGCGGTGATCGGCTTGCTCCGAAAAGCCGTAGGTTTCGTGCGGACACCGACACGCCGCGATGAAGTCGGGGGAGTGCTCGTCGTCGGCGGAGATCAAGGCAAAGTCGCACGTCGAGAACAGGCGCATCTTTGCCTGCTTGTAATCGTCAAAATCGGGATGCTCGATGGGGCTGATATGATCCTCGGTGAGGTTGGTAAAGATACCGACGTCAAAGCGGATGCCGTCCACGCGGTGGCGCACCAAGGCAAGCGAGGAGACCTCCATGGCGACCGTCTTCATGCCCGCATCTGCCATCAGACGGAGGGCGCGGT
>JAZQWK010000080.1:0-5485 GCA_045632325.1 Eubacteriales bacterium | reverse complement strand
GGCAGATCCCCGTCGATGACATGATTCATCGCATACCTTCCGCGGTACTGATTCTCCTCTGAGACCGAGCCAACGTCCGCAAGATACGCATCGAGATCCCCCGCAACGCCGTATTCCGCAAAGCCGCCCCACGCGGAACGGTATACTCCGTCAAAGCCGCGCACCACCGCATTGGCACAGATGACACGGTCGCCTTCCTTGAATTTCTTCACTTTTTTGCCGACGCGGACGACCCGACCGAAGTTTTCATGTCCGAGCACCACGGGATACGAGGGTGACGCAAATCCTTCCTCAACGATCATGCGGTCTGTCGTATTGCAGAACACACAGCCTTCGTTGCGGATCAGCGCTTCATAGTCATCAATTTCGGGCACCGAAAGCGTAATCGGCTGTAAATTGCCGCGCGATACTGCGGCATATGCGATCATTTCCTGTTTCATGGGGAATCCTCCATTATCTGAAAACTTATCGAATTCTTTCTCTATATTTTTGCTTATCATCCCGTATTCAATATAAACATTATACCAGAAAACCAATGATATTTCAACAAGTTCCGATCATTTTTCCAACAAAGCAGTTCTGAATTATTGTTATACCGAAAAGAAATCCTAAAAACGCAATCAACAATATCCATTTTGTTGCTCTTACGTTCAAAAAAACATTGCAATACAAGATTTTGGGGAACATTCCGCTTTCCCGTCCTGCCTCTTTGGGTTAATTATATCATTAACTTTTTGGGTTGTCCACTTTTATTATACAACGTTCGCTTTTTTCATCTTCTCTCATCATTCATCAATAACATCTCCTTTTCAAATCAAACACGCCTGTCATGTGTGACGCTTGATTCCGCAGAATCAGCACCCATGACAGGCGTACATTTTTATCTCTTACGCAAATATTCGGTTTACCATGTTCGAAAATCGGCGTTTACGGTTCTATTCCTGTAAATCAATAGAAATTGGTTTCCATCATTTCCCAGACAGGCACCTCACCGTAGTCTGCACCATCCGATACAGCATAAACATTCACTGCTTTTCTCACATCAGAGGGATATATACGGCGGCATATTGCCTGAACATGGTTGACATAAACCTCAACCACGGATTTATCGACAAAAATATCCATATAGAGTGTTTCGCCGTCACCGAGACAAAACGGCGCGCGTTCGACGGTTGTCGCTCCTTCACGTCCGCTGCGTGAAGTATCCATGACCAGCGTATGCGCCGCACGGTCAACATATATTTCCGTATATTCGCCGTTTTCATCATCAGCACGTACAATAAAGCCGATTTTGTTCGCCTGCATCGGGTTGATTTCTGCTTTGATACGGAAAGACGCACCGTTCTTGACAGCAATCGGATGCTTTCCGTTGATACATCCGACATGGAAGGACTGTACATTGTACTGCAGCCGATCCAATTCTTCCGCAGGAGCCATATGCAGCGTATCATTTTCCAGCCATAACACGCGCGGGAATCCGTACACGCCGGCCCAGCCAAAGCGATTCAGTTCATCGGCAAGATTGCCCAAAAGCCAAGACCAGTTAATCTGACGATTTCTGTGATCCAGCAAGGCTTCGGGAGCAAAATAGGTATTATCAACCCACGAAAATCTGCCGTGTTTTTCCGGTATGAAGATTTCGTCCTCCAATTTTCCGATATAATACTGAGCACCCTTATTATGCGAAATGAACAGCTGAAAATAGCGATCAGTCAGAACACCGTCCTGTGCGCGATCCGGAAGCGGCAGAAAGCTGGGACACATATCATCTTCCGTCTCATCCGGCCAATCTTCTCCAAGATGCGGATTCACGTAAAACCGATGCACAAATTCCCATTTTTTCAAATCTTTTGAGCGGAACAGATCTGTCCAGTCCCCCCGGTAGCGCGGATCAGAGGAAGCGTCGCGTCCCCAGCGATCCAATACGCACTTATTGCCGGTCTGCATATAATAATAACCGTTCTGCTTCCAGATGTTACTGGGATCGGCACAGCCAACATGATCGATAAAGCCGTCATGCTCAATATCAACCGTTCCCCACGAATCACGATTTCCCTCGATTGCGACCGGACGGATTCTTTCCCACTTCTCATACGGCGGCTTCGCATATGCAATATCAATACCGCCTGCATCCCCACCCTCTCGGCGCGATGGGAATTTCCAGAATGTCAGATAGGCGGTACCGTCGTCATCCACAAACGCACCACCGCTGAAGCAACCTTCATCTCCGTCGTCTGTTGTCAGTGCATCGGGATGACTGCGCCAGTGCAGAAGATCCAGCGATGAAAGATGTCCCCAATGGAAACCGTTTGTGATCTCACTACGGTACAGATACATCAAATGGTATCGCCCGTCTGCGTAAAAAGCACCGTTGGAATCACCGGGCCTTCCGTCCCAATCCGGAATTGCAAAATGATAACCCGGACGGTACGGATCCGCAAGCAGCATTTCCCGATACTGCCTTGTGTGTTTACTGAGTTCCGACATAATAATTACCATGGCTTTCGTTTTAGAAAGCCTTCCTTTCTTGGGGAATTGTGGATGGTTTTGCAAAGCAAAATATTTTCACGGAGTGAAAAGAAAGCCACAAAACCCGCGTGAAAAGTATTTTTTTGAGCTAACGCCTCCACAAAATTTTATTTAACTGTCTCGATTGGTATATCACAACTGTATATCATGTTTTATGCTCTGTTCTGAATATCCCGCAGCTGCTCCACACGACGATCCAACACATCACAAAGCGTGTCACGGCGGACAGGATCGATATCATCAAGTTCCATTTCAACAGCAGGAATGGTTTTATATATCAGAATATATGTTCTTCAAATCCTCATTCCCAAAAGCATGCTGTTTGGAAACCTTCTTGTTTTATCCTCATCATTATACCATTTTTTCATGGGTTATTCAAGGGATAATCATAAATTTTATAATTTCATACCATCAAGTTTCCAAAATCCCTGCAAGCCTCGGTTTCAACTTTGGCAAATCATACTTCATCATAAAATGTTGCAACATGTCATTGCAAAAGAACGGCATTTATGATATACTTATCTCAAAAGATGAAAGTAGGATGCATGATAAAAAGAGATGTCAGAAATAAACCTTTTGTTTTCATCCATAAATTATAATTTTTTCAAGTGAGGATACATCAATGTATATTGCCAAACCGACAAAACAGCAGCTGCTCTGGCATGAGCTGGAGCTTGGCGTGCTGATCCACTACTGCATGGAAATCTACCGTCCCGACCTGACGGGAGATTGGTACAAAACGGACGCCGTACGAACAGAGATCGCCCCGCAGTCGATCCATCCTGCAAAGCTGGATCCGGAACAGTGGATCCGCAGTGCGGCAGAAATGGGTGCAAAGTATGCGGTTCTGGTGACCAACCATTGCACCGGGTTCTCCCTTTGGAATACCGCAGTCAACGATTTTTCCATTGCGCATACGGACTGGAGAGGCGGCGGCGGGGATATCTGCCGTGAATTTGTGGACGCCTGCAAGAAATACGGTCTGCGTCCCGGGTTCTATTACTCTACCGGCTGCAATGGGTACTACAATATCAACGACAATCTGCAGTGGGACTACAGCTCCGACGAGTATCAGGCATACGTAAAGAATGTGGAGGCGCAGGTCACGGAGCTGTGGACAAACTATGGAGAACTGTTTGAAATATGGTTCGATGGAGGCACCATCCCTCCGGAAAAAGGCGGTCCGGATCTGATACCGCTTCTGAAAAAATATCAGCCCAATGCCATCACCTTTCAAGGACCACGGGACTACGCCCACAATGTACGTTGGGTCGGTACCGAAGCAGGTCTGGCACCCGAGAACTGCTGGGCGACCACCAATGCCGGAGAAGCGCGATATGACGGTACCGTGCCGGACGAAAAAGCAGGTATGGGGGATCCCGACGGAAAATACTGGTGGCCTGCAGAAACGGACACGCCCAACCGATCCCTGCAGGCATTCGGCGGCGGATGGGCATGGAAAGCCGGCGAGGAGGATCTGGTGCGCACACCGCAAGAGCTGCTGGAATGCTATATCCGTTCCGTGGGACGCAACTCCAACCTGCTTCTGGGGATGTCCATCAGCACAGACGGCGATTTTCAGGACGAAGCACAGCTTGCCGCATTCGGAAACCTGCTGAAAGAAACCTTCGGCACACCACTCGCTCTGACCGAAAATCTGGAATCTGCGGAAAACGGTATAACGCTGGAAATACCGAACGGCGCAAAGTATCTTGTACTGCGCGAGGATATCACCGAAGGTCAGCGGATCCGCGGATATCGGGTACTCGTGAACGGTGCACAGGTTTACACCGGAGAATGCATCGGTCACAAACGGATTCTGCCGCTGGATAACAACGCGGGAAAAGTAACGGTGCAGATCACAAAAGCAGCGGACGGATGGAGATTACGGGATATCGCGCTATATTGATTTTCATTTGTCAGACAGGAATCCGTTGTTCTGCGTGTATATTCGTTTCAAAAAGACGTGATATACCAGAGTTTTTATGCATTCCGTTTTATCGTCCCACCTAACAGCAAGCTGATTCTCAAGCGATCTCGGCCCGCACATCAATCGCAAATCACCCGCAAAATGAGCACAAGGCTGCTTTGACTTGTTGGTGATGCCCCAATCCCAAGATAAACGAAAGCAGCACCTGTTATCGGAAACATACAAGTTCCGTAACAGATGCTGTTTGCATGATTTGCATTGACAATGCAGCATAATCATGATATAATAACACCACCAAAGACAACGGAGAATTCGATAGGATTCATGTCATCTCCATCAGACCGTCCAAGCATATCCGCACAAACTATCACAGATTTCTGCGCTGACACGCAAGAATTATCCGATCTTTTATCATTATGAGGCAAAACAGGAAACGGCATATATTCTTGCTGTGTTTCATTCCAGACGGGAGTGAACACGGATGATGAGGAAGTTTTTGAAACAGTGATGAAATCATAGCACATATATCAGCTGAACAATACTGAAAGCAGAGGAGGCTATTCCATGAAGACCAGAACCCTGACTGTCCTGAGCCTTGCGGCACTTCTTTTAACAACCTGTATCTGCGCATGCGGTAATGACAGCGGTACGCCTGCTGTCACCACCGAAGCAGTACCTGTTGGTACGGAAACAGAAGCTGTAAACCCATGGGGCGACCATCTTCCCGAGCGCGATTTTGAGGGACAGCAGTTCCGTATTGCCGTATTTGGCAATGAAAGCTGCTGGGAACGTTTTTATGCAACCGAGCAAAACGGCAACCTTGTCAACGATGCCGTCTATAACAAAGTCATAACCGTTGAGGATCGATTCCATGTTGACATTGAGTTCCTGGACACCGCTGCATATGAACGCGACGATATCAAGGTCGTCGAACGCGCGGTTCTTGCCGGTGACGATTACTGTGAGCTTGCACAGGGACACGATGTGGTAACGGCAACGGCATCCTTGGAAGGTGTCTTTATGAAC
>JAZQWK010000079.1:0-5958 GCA_045632325.1 Eubacteriales bacterium | reverse complement strand
CATCGTCGATGCCATTTCCGGCAAGGTTCTGGCCCTTGCTTATATGAACCGCGAAAGCCTCGGTATTTCCGTCGTGCGCGAGCTGACGTGCCTCTGGAGCCGTTCCAGACAGAAGCTGTGGCTCAAGGGGGAAACGAGCGGCAACTATCAGCACATCGTTTCCATCACCGCAGACTGCGACGGCGATGCACTTGTTGTCAAGGTTGAAAAGGACGGTCCCGCTTGCCATCTCGGCACGGATTCCTGCTTTACCAATCTGATTCATCAGAGCGCCGAGCGCAACGATTTTACGCTGGAAGGCTTGATGGATCTGCTCGACGGCAGAAAGCGCGAGAAGCCCGAGGGCTCCTACACGACGTATCTGTTTGAAAAGGGCATTGATAAGATTCTCAAGAAGATCGGTGAGGAATGTACCGAGGTCATCATCGCGGCTAAGGCTGACGACAAGAAAGAAACCGTTTATGAAATTGCCGACCTTGCGTATCACGTCATGGTCATGATGACGGAAATGGGCATCTCTCTCGAAGACGTTCACCGCGAACTGGCCTCCCGCCACGTCATTGACCACAAGGTCAAGCAGGAGAAGATGACGTCATGATTACATCCGATTTTCATATGCACACGCGCTACTGTGACGGCAAATGCACGGCGGAAGAAATGATTCTCTCCGCCATCGACCGGGGTCTGACCATTGTCGGTCTGTCCGGTCACGGTTATACCGCGTTTGACGGTCATTACTGCATGACCAAGGAAAATACCGCGAAGTACCGCGATGAGGTCAACGCCCTGAAGGGCAAGTATGCCGATCGCATCCGTGTGCTCTGCGGTGTCGAGCAGGATTATTTCGGCGGTAAGCCGATTGCCGACTTTGATTACGTCATCGGCTCCTGCCACTATCTGCACTGGGGCGACGATCGGTATACGCCGATCGACGAGCAGATCGAAGTGCTGCTCGGCGGCGTGCGCGACGGCTTCGGCGGTGATTTCTACGCCGCGTGCGAGTCGTATTTTGCGTGCATGGGCGACGTTGTGAGGGCGACGGGTGCCGATATCATCGGTCATTTTGATCTGATCTCCAAGTTCTGTGAAGTCGGGGTGGAGCTGGATATCACGAATCCGCGTTACCGCCGCGCCTACACCGATGCCATCGACCGTCTGATTCCCCTCGGAAAGCCGTTTGAGGTCAACACGGGTGCGATTTCCCGCGGCTACAGAACCGCACCTTATCCGCCGATGCCGATGATGCGTTATATCGCATCGCAGGGCGGCTCGATCATCTTCACCAGTGACAGCCATCATGTGGATAATATCGCGTTCCAATTTGACGTATGGGAGCCGGTGTACCGCGCGTTCGGGACGAAAGTATACGACTGTCCCATTTGAAATGAAAGATCAGAAAGCCTGCCCGCGTGACAGGCTTTTGCTGTATTTGAGGTGATACTGATGGATGAAATGACAAGAAAAGCATTGTTTGAAAAGAACACCCGCATCATCGAAGCGGTCAAAGCGCGTGCGGAAGCACTCTGTCCGGGAGCACTTGACATGATCGCCGTGACGGGGTCGTTTGCTACGGGGGACTTTCATGAAAAATCCGATCTCGATCTTCTGATCGTCATCGGGGACGAAGTGGGATTCAAGCTTTCCCACTGCTTTATCCTTGACGACGTCGGTTATGACCTTTACTGCCATACGTGGGAAAGGCTGGAGCACGCGGCGGACTACGAGACCCCTTACGTTTCAAAGCTGCTCGATGCACAGATCGTATATACGCGCGGCGACGACGTGACAAAACGGTTTTTCGCGCTTGCCGCACGTCTGCAAGCCCGCCTTGACGCACCGCTGTCGGCGGAGGATTGTGACCGCGCGGCAAACGAGATCGCACTTGCCAAGCAGACGTACTTTGACCTCGCTTCATCGGGCGGGGAAGGGTATGTTTTTCCGCTGATCGGTGTGATCTATCATCTCGAATGTGCAGTTTATCTTCTCAACCATGCCGTTGTCCGCCACGGGGTACGCGGAATATGCGCAGAGCTTGGTGCGATGTGTGATCTGCCCGATGATTTCCTCGCACTTCATCACCGTGTCTTTGAGGACCTTGACTTTGCACAGGCGCAGACGGCAGCCATGACCTTGATATGCAATACCGAGCGTTGGGTCGCGTCGCACAGAGCGAATGTCGTTTCAAAACAAACGCCGTGCGCTGACAACCTCCGCGGTGCGTACGAGGAGCTGATTTCCAATTATTACAACAAGCTTGTGCTGGCCGCGAACACCGACAATGCGTACCTTTCGCATATGACGCTTGCCTCGGCGCAGCTGTTCTTTGACGAGGTCGGAGAAGCGGTGGCATTGCCGCAGACGATTCGTTTTGCGGATGACGCTTACCGCAGCGAAAAGGCGGCGGGAGCATTTTCGGATGCGATGCGTGCGTATGCCGATATTTATGCATCGGTCGGGTTGAAGGTTTGCTGCTATGACGGTATCGATGCGTTTGAGGATGCATATATTCACGCGAAAACGAAATAAGATGCAGGAATATTTTGAGAAATTTCAAAAAAACTCTTGACAAATTGCGCAAATTCGTTTATAATAATTCCATCGTTTTCAAAACATAAGCAAATGCGTTGATGATATTAAGTGAAAGCAGAAATGTTCTTTCAGAGAGCCGTCGGTCGGTGCGAGACGGCAGACATCGTTTTCGCTGTCTCGTATCGGAGCAGAATTCCGGAACGCTTCTGTGAAGCCTGTATGGAATTCCGGGTGATCCCGTTACAGATCGGGGGTTTGTTAGAACTCCATGAGGCGGCCGTGCTCACGAACCGTGAACACTGCAATACGGGTGGTACCGTGGTCAATGAAACAGTGTTGATCATCCCGCAAAGATTTTTGAGAGTCTTTGCGGGTTTATTTTTGTTTTTGCAAAAGAATGCCGCGCAAAGAAACATTTTACGAAGGTGCTCACGAAACGCACCGAAATTCATACAAGCAGAAAGGAACTGCCAACATGAGAACCATCATTACATCCGACATTACCCTGCGCATTTCAGCCGAGGAAAAGCGTGAAACGCTGTCCTTCCGTGAAAAGCTGCAGATCGTCAAGTCCATGGATACATCGGGCATCGACCGCATTGAGCTTCCCGCGATGGGCAGCACGAAGGCTGACGCCGTTGTCTGCCGTACCGTAGCGGAGACCTCACAGAACTGCGCGATTGCCATCGATGCAGGTCAGACCGAAGCGGATATCGCTGCTGCCTGGGACGTCATCCGGAACGCAAAGAAGCCGGTTCTGCAGATCGTCGTTGCAGGCTCTACCGTGCAGATGGAATACGTCTATCACGTCAAGGCACCGCAGATGCTTGAAAAGATCACCGCACTGGTGACCGCGGCATCCGCACTTTGCCCCGAGGTTGAACTCGTCATCCGCGACGCGACCCGCGCCGAGGACGGATTTGCGGCAGTATGTGCAAAGGCTGCACAGGATGCAGGTGCCAAGGCCGTCACGCTGTGTGACGATTCCGGCGTGTTCTTCCCCGAGGACTACGAAGCACTGATCGCATCCGTCAAGGCGGCGTGTGCACTTTCCGTTTACGTCGAACCCTCCAATGCGCTGAATCTGGCGGCGGCATGTGCGATTGCGGCAATCCGTGCAGGCGCAGACGGTGTCAAGGCGGCTTGCGGTGCAGACAAGTTCCTGTCCATTGACGTCTTTGCTGATATTTACCGCGCGAAGGGCGAAGCGATGGGCATTGCCTGTGCACTCGACATCACTGCAATCCATAAGACGATGGCGGCAATTGCGCTGGCGGAAGCAACCGACGACGAAACCGAAATCGCCGACGAAGCAGAAGCATCCCTGCTCGATGCCGCAAGCACCTGTGAAGACGTGATGGCGGCTGTCAAGAGCCTCGGCTACGAGCTGTCCGCAGAGGACAACGGCAAGGTATACGAGGAGTTCTGCCGTGTCGCTGAAAAGAAGGGCGCACTTGGTGCAAGAGAGCTGGAAGCGATCATCGCGTCTGCGGCCATGCAGGTGCCCTCGACCTATCACCTCGTCAACTACGTTGTCAACTCCGGCAATATCATCACGGCGACCGCGAACGTCACACTGGAACGTGACGGTGAACGCTTCTCCGGCGTTTCCATCGGCGACGGTCCGATCGACGCGGCATTCCACGCCATTGAACAGATCATCGGTCATCACTACGAGCTGGACGATTTCCAGGTTCAGGCGATCACGAAGGGCAGAGAAGCGGTTGGTTCTTCTCTGATCCGTCTCCGTGCAAACGGCAAGCTCTACTCCGGCAACGGTATTTCCACCGACATCATCGGTGCCTGCATCCGTGCTTACATGAACGCACTGAATAAGATCATCTACGAAGAAAACTGATATAGGTGAAACGATATGAAACTCGCATTTTCAACGAAATACGTTGCATCTGACAGCTTTTTGTCCCTGTGCAACAAGACCTCCTCTTACGGCTTTTCCGGCATTGAAATTTTCAATACGGCAGAGGAAGCCGCAAACCATAACGACAGTATTTTCCACACCGCAAAGCAGGCGGATGCCAAGCGCAAGCTCATCAACCGCCACATTGCGATTGCAGCGATCACCTATCCCGAGAATCTGACCGCCGACACCGATCCCGCGTCTCTGTGCGCATACGTCGAGCAGGCGGTATCGGCATCCGTTCCCGCAGTTATCGTCCGCATGGAAGAAATCCTGCCCGATGACGCGATGCGCACGATTCTGACGTCCGCCGTTGCCCGTGCGGAAAAGTACGGTGTTTCTATTCTCTTTGAAACGGTCGGCGCACTGTCCGAAACGGATCGCGTGCTCGATATCATCAATCTGTTTGAAACCGCGGCACTCGGTGTTGCGTGGAACGTTCGCGCGACCTTCTTTGAAGCGGGTGAATCTGCCGATACCACGATTCAGACGCTGGGTGCGTATATCAGCTACGTCCGCATCGGTGACAGAGCCGACGGACGTGACGTGCTGATCGGCGACGGTACGCTTCCCGTAGAGCTGTTCATGAACGCGCTTCGCTCGCTCAACTACGACGGTTTTGTCGCGGTCGACTGGAACGACGACATCACCGACCCCGATATCGTTCTGACGCATTTTGCGAACTTTATCGGAAAATATGAATCCAAGCGCACCCGCGAGCAGACGGTATATTACAACCGCGCAAAGACGGGTACGCATCCGTGGAAGAAGTTTGACGTCATCGATCTGACCTTCTCCGAGGTACTGGACGAAATGGTCAAGCGCTATCCCGACCAGTATGCGTACAAGTATACAACGCTTGATTATACCCGTACGTACGCCGAATTCCGTGAGGACGTTGACAATGCAGCCGCGGCACTGATTTCCCTCGGTGTCAAGGCAGGTCATCACGTTGCGATCTGGGCGACGAACGTTCCCGCATGGTTCATTACCTTCTGGGCAACCGTTAAGATCGGCGCGGTTCTCGTCACGGTCAACACCGCTTATAAGATTCACGAAACGGAATATCTGCTCCGTCAGTCCGATACCCACACGCTCGTCATGATCGATTCCTACAAGGATTCCAACTACAAGGAGATCATGGAGGAGCTGTGTCCCGAGCTGCAGAACCACGAGCCGGGCAAGCCGCTCTATTCCCGCAAGCTGCCGTTTTTGCGCAATATCGTCACCGTTGGCTTTAAGATGAACGGCTGCCTTGACTGGGACGAAATGATGGCGCGCTCGTCGATGGTTCCACGTGAAGAGGTTCTGCGCCGTGCGGCTGCCGTCCATCCCGATGACGTCTGCAATATGCAGTACACCTCCGGCACGACGGGCTTCCCCAAGGGCGTTATGCTGACGCACCGCAACATCGTCAACAACGGCAAGTGCATCGGCGACCGCATGGATACCTCAACGGCAGACCGCATGATGATTCAGGTTCCGATGTTCCACTGCTTCGGCATGGTTCT
>JAZQWK010000078.1:0-4852 GCA_045632325.1 Eubacteriales bacterium | reverse complement strand
AAAACGGACGAAAATCAAACGGCTTTTTCGGATGATGCGGCATTTCCTCAAACGCGGCTCGGATGACGCGGCGGATCGCCTTCGTCTTTTCCCGTTCATCCGCGGTCAGCGGTGCATATGCAAGCGGCGGCACCTCGGGCTTGAAATTGCCAAGCTTGACCGACAGAAAATCGTCCTCACGCAGAACGTAGGCAAGCTGTTCTTCGCTGATGCCGAGCATAAACGCAATCTGCGCATACGTACACAGATGCCAGTTGGCACGGATGATCGTGATATAGCCCTTCGTCAGCCACGCGGGATCAACCTCGGGCGGTGTCGGCAAGCCCATTTCTGCGGCAAGGGCAACGACCGTATCCGCATCACAGCCGAGCACGTCCCCAAGCACCTGCGGCTCGATCATTTCCCAATTGCGGAAAAGAAAGCACTGCATACGCGTCGGGAAATGACCGATCGGAATCACGGGTGTATTCTGTATCTTCGGAAGTTCGTGTTTCATAACGCTCTCCTTCTATCAGATCGATTTATATTGTATATTATTATATCGTAATCCGCCGCATCTTGCAAGAGGAAATTCCGCATTTCCTGCAAAAATTTCACATAATTTTTACACAATGACCGCAGGACGGCAATACTTCCGTAGTATAATATTCAAAAAGTCTCTTATACGGGAGGTTTTTCGCAATGAAACGACGCACATTCTCATTTCGCGTACTTATCCTGACCGCAATTCTGCTCCTCGGCGCGGTTCTTGTCGGCTGTCAGACGGAAAACGAAACCGCGCTGACGCTGGATTTTTACAAAATCGGGAAAGCCGACGCCGTTCTGATTCGCGGCACCAATGCTGACGGAACGCCGTTCTCTGTCCTCGTCGATACGGGAGAAGCGGACGACGCACCCGAGATCACGGAAAAGATCAAGGCATCGGGCGTGGATTCCCTCAATTACCTCATTCTGACCCATTTTGACAAAGACCACATCGGCGGTCTTCCGGCAGTTTTGGCAGAAATCCCCACCGAAAACATCCTCATGCCCGATTACGTCGGAGAGGGCGAGCCTTATGAGGCGATGACCGCGCTGTTTGAAAACGGCTCCTATCCCACGCAGGTGCTGACGGAGGACACGCAGTTCACACTCGGCAAAACGCAATTCTCCGTATCGGTGCCGAAGCAGGATACCTACGCAAAAAAGCAGGACAACAACGCTTCCCTTGTCGTAACCGTCACGCACGGCACACAGATTCTATATCTGGCGGGTGACGCGGAATCCCTGCGGCAAAAGGAGCTGATCTCCGAGCTGTCCGCGGCGGGAATCACCGAAACCGCCCTGCTCAAGGTGCCGCATCACGGCGTATACAACGACGGCATCGATGCGTTCTTTGCCGTATGCAATCCCGCACACGCAATCATCACCTGCTCCGACAAAAATCCGCCCGATCCCGAGACCCTCTCCTATCTCAACGCACTTGACACCAAAACGTATCTGACCGCAGACGGCGACATCCGTGTCGTCTGCACGGAAGACGGTATTACCGTCACACAATAATATCTGACAGAAAGGCATTGCTACTATGATTACCTACCGTTATGCCGAAGAAAACGACATTCCCGTGATTTTATCCCTCGTTCGCAGCCTCGCCGCTTACGAGCACATGGAGGATGCGGTTGTTGCGACCCCCGATTTATATCGGGAATGGCTGTTTGCGAAAAAGATCGCCCGCGTGCTCCTGGCGCAGGACGGAGAAGCTGCCGTCGGCTTTGCGCTGTTTTTCTATAATTTCTCCACGTGGCTCGGACGTGCGGGCATTTATCTTGAAGACCTGTTCGTATTGGAGGAATACCGCGGTCAGGGAATCGGCAAAACCCTTTTAAAGTCGCTTGCAAAGATCGCCGTTTCCGAGGGCTGCGGACGGCTCGAATGGGCGTGTCTTGACTGGAACGAGCCGTCCATCGAATTCTATCGTGCTCAGGGCGCAGTCTCCATGGACGAATGGACGACCTACCGTCTGACGGGCGACGCGCTGACCGCCTTTGCAAAAGACTAATACAAGCCTCTCTCTCCGAGGGAGGTGGCACACCAACGGTGTGACGGAGGGAGTTGTGGCAAACAGGATTGCATATACGGCTCTCTCGCGAATTTTTCTTATAAAAACGGGGATTTGTCTTGCATTTCCCCGTTTTTTGTGGTATCATATATTATATAATGTTATCAACAGAAAACAGGAAGCAAAACTATGAACCATCCCATTCGTTTGGCGTTTATCGGCGCCGGTAATATGTCTTCTGCGATGATCGGCGGTCTTTGCAAATCGGAGGATTCTCCGTTTGTGCTGGGGCTT
The DNA here is from genome assembly GCA_045632325.1 of Eubacteriales bacterium. Taxonomy (GTDB): domain Bacteria; phylum Bacillota; class Clostridia; order Oscillospirales; family CAG-272; genus RGIG3925. The sequence continues at coordinate 2,517 of JAZQWK010000078.1, read as the reverse complement.
GCAAGCAGAACCAAGGAAAAATGCGAACCGTTCCGTGCCATGGGCGTAACGGTATTTGACAGCAACGTCGATGCCCTCCTGTGGGCGGACATGATCGTTCTCGGCATCAAGCCGCAGCAGTACGCCGACGTACTGACCGAATTTTGCAATGTCGGTTTTGCCGAACGCAAGGTTTTCGTTTCCATCGCGGCAGGCATCACGACGGATGCGGTCTGCCGTATGGTCGGTCATGAAGTCCCCGTCGTCCGCGCCATGCCGAATACACCGATGCTGCTCGGACTCGGCTCTACCGCCGTTTCCCGCAATGCGCTCGTCACAGACGAGGAATATGACCTTGCCAAGATGATCTTTTCCGCATCGGGCATGGTTATGGATCTGCCCGAGGATAAGATGAACGCCGTCATCGCGGCAACAGGCTCGTCTCCCGCCTATCTCTATCTCATCATCAAAGCCATTTACGACGAAGCACGCGCACAGGGTGTCGACGCACCGACCCTGCTTGACGGCATCTGTCAGATGACCGCAGGTGCTGCACAAATGATCCGTGACAGCGGCGACGATCCCGAAACGCTGATCCGCAAGGTCTGCTCGCCCGGCGGCACGACAGAACGCGCCATGCGTGTGCTCTATGACGAAGACCTGCCCGGTATCCTCTCCCGCGCCATGCAGGCGTGTACTGCTCGCGCCGAGGAGCTCGGTGCGCAGTACAAATAAAATTCCGACGTCCGCAAAATATTTCGCCGTCTCCCTCATATACTGATGAGAACCCGTCCGCACAACGGAACGAACCACACTCAGAAACAGAGGGAGATTGCATGGAATATACCACCCATCAAAACCGAAGTCAGAGCAAAAACCGGGAAACCGCTTCCGCAAAAAGACAGTTCTTTGACGGTATGCAGGCGTATGCCGTTTCCCGCCCGGAACAGCTGCACACGTTATGTCGGCTGGCAGCGGCGGCACTGACAGGTATTCTGCTCGGTATCTTTTCGTATTTCTTTTGGGAAGCGGAGCCGATTGCCGATATCCGGCGCGCCGCAGACGATTACATCACCACCCGCGCGTTTTCCTCTTATGGCAATCTGCGTGCATATCTTGTATTTTTCAGCGCATGGTTTTTCCATCATGCATGGTCGACCGTGCTTCCCTTGTGCACCGTTATCACGGTCTATCCGACGGCACTGTGTTACGGCATCACGGCTCTGCGCGGATTTCTCTGCGGCTTTGCGGTATGCACCCTCTCGGGGACGTTTTCCCCATTTGCCGTGTATCTGACCTTTGCGCAGACCGCGTTATGCGCGCTGTGCGTCTATCTCGGCACAAAATGCATCCGCTATGCACGCCACCGCGCATCCCTTCCCACAAAATCAAAATCCCACCGCACCGTGCGATGGCTGCTCACCGAAAGCGCACCGCTCGCCGCAGCCGTTCTCATTACGCTCACGGCACTGGCGGCAGGTCTGCTGCTCATTTCCTGTGTCTGTACACTGTTATCATAACCCACGACTTATTTTATACTCTGAAAAGGAACACATTATGGCAAATCGCAACAACTTCCGAGAATATCGGAACACCAAGAAAAAAGGCTTCAATCTCTACGAAATGTTCTCCGGCGGTCTCGACGGCAAAGGCGTCAAAAAGCAGGACAAGATCAAGGATTTCAACCTGGTCAACTTTTTCAAGCTTTACGGACGCAACTTCGGGAAAATGGTGCAGCTGAACCTGCTCTACCTGCTAGGCAACTTCCCGATCATTTTTTACCTGTTCGCACGCTCGGGCAACATCAGCACCGAAAGCCTCGCCTCCACCCACATTCTGAATTCCTCGTTCCACGGCGTTCTGCTCTCGGGTCATTTAAATCCCGTCACAGCCGCGCTGAACGGTGTCCTCGGTTACCGTACGATCAACTACGTCCCGACAACCGCAACGTACGTCGTCATGATGCTTGCGGCACTCGTCATTTTCACGTTCGGCTTCGTTAACGTCGGTACCGCTTATATCATGCGCAATATCGTCAAGCAGGAGCCGATCTTCTTGATGAGCGATTTCTTCTACGCCATCAAGCGCAACTGGCGGCAGGCTCTGATCTTCGGTATCCTTGACGTGCTGTTCTGTGCACTGCTTGTCTATGACGTGATCTTCTTCTACTACAACATTGGTGTTTCCTTCTTCTCCAACGTCTGCTTCTATCTGAGCCTTTTCATCGTTTTCCTGTACTTTGTCATGCGCTTCTATATCTATCCGATGATGGTCACGTTCGATCTTTCCATCTTCAAGATGCTCAAAAACGCTTTGATTTTCGCTCTGCTTGGCTTCAAGCGCAACATCACCGCCGTCATCGGTATGGTACTGTTCGGTCTGCTCTGCTATGCCGTTCTGCTCATTTACGTTCCGCTCGGACTGCTCACTCCCATTCTCCTCATCTTCGGCACCTGCGGATTCATAGCAACCTACGCTGCATTCCCCAAGATCAAGGCAGTTATGATCGATCCGTATTACACGGAACCGGAAGAAGAC
>JAZQWK010000077.1:0-2639 GCA_045632325.1 Eubacteriales bacterium | reverse complement strand
TTGCCTGCACGCAGATGCCCGTACCGATGATGACGGAGATGCCGTCGCGGTCGCCGAGTCCTGCTTCCAGAATATTGCGGACGTCACCGTCATTGTCAAATGCGCCAAATCCAAATAAGGAAAAGAACGCGTGCAGTTCCCCTCGCGCAGAAGCACTTCCGCCTCCGGCGATCCCCGCAAACATCGCAATTTTCGCCATAGGAATCCCTTGACAGATCTCTGTGATTGCTTCGCGCAGAACGGCTTCGGCACGTTCAAATCCAACGTCCATCGGGTTGCATGCCGCTGCCGTCAGCTGTCGGACCGCAGTACCGTCTGAAGCGGTCAAAAGCAATGCCGTCTTCGTTCCGCCGCCGTCTATCCCAAGAAAATACCGTATTTTCATATCTGTCGTTTCCGTTGTTCGGGGCATATTCCGTCTTCCTTTTCCTAATATATTCGTCTGTTGAATTCCACGAATCCTTCTTGGTACATTATACACGAAATCGAACTGTATGTCAACCGATTTCCAACATGTTTACCAATTTCTATCACGATTTTTCGGACAAATACGCGGTTTGTTCACGAAACAGATACATTTTATCTACCATTGCGACATATATTCGTGGTATACTGATACAATCATGACCAAAAGGAGTTTTTTATGAACTGGTTATCCGCGCTGTTCACCAATCCGCTTCTGATGATCCCGCTCCTCGCCTGGTTTACGGCACAGGTACTGAAAACGATCATTCACGCCGTCATCAACAGAAAAATCGATATCACACGTCTGTGCGGAGACGGCGGTATGCCCTCCGGTCATTCCGCAACCGTTTCCTCGCTTGCCGTTCTCGCAGCGCTGGTATACGGATGCGGTTCGTTCCAGTTTGCGTTCGCCGCCGTGCTTGCCATCATCGTTTGTCACGATGCGTCGGGCGTGCGCCTTGAAACCGGCAAGCAGGCAGAGGTTCTCAACGATCTGATCGAGATCATTGATATGCTGACCACGGAAAAGCTGCCTGAAGTCAAGCTCAAGGAATTCGTCGGTCATACGCCGGTGCAGGTCGCCGCAGGCATCATCGTCGGCGTCGTCAACGCGTTCGTTTGGTATTATATTTGGTATTGATAATAACAAGGAACCCCTTTGATTGCAATCACACAATCAAAGGGGTTCAATCGTTCTGTAAAGAATGACGGATCAGAGAACACCGTGCGGAAGATCCGTGCGCATCGGCTCTCTGCGTTCAAACTTGGTTTCAAGCTCGAGATAGCCGCCGTTTTGGGAAGCGCGTTCAAATCCCGTCAGGATCTCAAGCACGTGGAGCGTCTGCATCCAGCTTTCGCGCGGAGTGCGTCCCTGCTCGATTGCCGCCGCCATTTCCGCAAGACCGAGCGCGCGGGAATTTTCGGGATAATCAAACGCAAGCGGGATCTCCGTATCACCGTTCTCCGGCGTATGCAGGATGACGGGACCGCCGAAGTTGTTCGGGTCGGGCACGCGAAGCGTTCCCTTGGAGCCGTAGATCTCAATGATCGGCAGATGCGCACCCCAAATGTCAAACGACGTCATAAGAGATGCAACAGCGCCGGATTCGAATTCCAGAACACCGTAATACGAGGTCGGGATCTCGACGTCGATGACCTCACCGTAGTGCTCCTTGCAGGTGGCAGTTCTCTTGGGGAACGGAATCGAGGTCATACCGCCGATGCGCTTGACACCGCCGAGCAGATTGATCAGCGCCGTTACGTAATACGGTCCCATATCCATCATCGGACCGCCGCCGCGCTTATAGAAAAATTCGGGATCGGGATGCCAGGATTCCGGACCGTGACCGGTCATGAATGCGGTCGCACCGACGACGTCGCCGATGGCACCCTCGTCAATGAGCTTGCGGCAGGTCTGAATGCCGGCGCCGAGGAAGGTATCGGGCGCACCGCCGATCCAAAGACCCTTCTCTTTTGCAAGTGCGACAAGGGCTTTGCCTTCTTCCAGCGTTGCACCGAGCGGCTTTTCGGAATAGACGTGCTTACCAGCCAGCAGTGCTGCACGGGAAACCTCATAATGCTCGTACGGACGCGTGATATTGAGAACAATGTCAACCTCGGGATCGGCAAACAGCTCGTGCATATCCTCGTAAAGCTTCGGAATGTTGTAGTTCTTCACCGCCGTTTCCGCGCGCTCACGAATCAGATCGCAAACACCGATGATTTCGATATCACGAAACCGCTTGGTGATATTTTCAAGATAGATACCGGAAATACATCCGACACCGACAATACCGATTTTTTTCATGCTCTGTACCGTAACCTTTCTTTTTCGCCGTTTCTTTGTGTGAACGGTCTTTATCAGTTACATATATTCTATCACATATTCCGCAAATCGTCAAGGGGATTGTCCCCGTTATTCCAAACTTTCGATTTTCGGATTTTTCGGTTCGCCAAAGGCATCCGCAACTTTACGCGTTTGACTTGACGAATCGGCATTTTTATGATATACTTAATACCGTCATATATCCATATACGTCTCCGTACCTCAGTAGGATAGAGGGTCAGCCTCCTAAGCTGAACGTCGACGGTTCGAGACCGCCCGGGGACGCCAAATCGTGCCGAAATCGTAAGATTTTGGCACTTTTTTATGTTTTGAAGACAATCCTATGTAT
>JAZQWK010000076.1:0-6651 GCA_045632325.1 Eubacteriales bacterium | reverse complement strand
ATTACGGTCATCATCATCACGCACCAGATGTCGGTCGTTGAGGAGGTATGCAGCCACGTTGCGATCCTCGACGAGGGACGCGTTGTGGAAATGGGCGAGGTGGCAGAAGTGTTTGCCAATCCCAAGTCCGATGCTGCCAAGCGTCTGGTCTATCCCGATGCGAACAAGGACGCAGGTGACGAAACGGAGAAATCTGCCGGCATCGCGGCGGCGGCACGTTCCGGCGAGCGTGTCCTGCGCGTCGTGTTCAACGGCTCCCATACGACGGACAAGCCGTTTATCACGCAGATGGCGATCGATACCGGCATTGCCGCAAATATTTTGTATGCATCTACGAGATGCCTTGGAGACCGTGTCTTCGGTGATATGCTGCTCGGCATTCCCGATGATAAGGCAAGCCTTGAAACCGTGCTTTCCTATTTTGCAAAGGACACGGATATCATCATTGAAGAAGTAACGAAGGAGGATGACCATGCTTGACCGTATGTTTACCTCCGAGGCGCTGGAAGAAGCGCTGTGGATTCTGAAGAACGAATTCCCGATGGCGATCTGGGAGACGATGTACGTCACCGTACTCGCGACGCTGTTTGCGATCGTGCTCGGTCTGCCGCTCGGCGTACTGCTTGTCGCGGGTGAAAAGAACGGCGTTCTGCCGCTGCCGAAGGCCGTGATGAGCGTTCTGAACGTCGTGATCAACCTGCTTCGTTCGGTTCCGTTCCTGATTCTGATGATCCTTGTATTCCCGCTGACACGTCTGATCGTCGGTACGTCGGTCGGTACGGTGGCATCCATTGTGCCGCTGGTCATCGCCGCGTTCCCGTTCGTTGCACGTCTGGTCGAATCCAGCCTGCGCGAAGTCAACCCCAACATCATCGAAGCCGCACAGAGTATGGGTGCATCGCCGATGCAGATCATCTGCAAGGTCATGCTTCCCGAAAGCGTTCCGTCTCTGATCTCCAACGCGACCATCGCGATCACGACCATTCTCGGTTACTCCGCGATGTCGGGTATCATCGGCGGCGGCGGTCTTGGTCAGATTGCGATCAACTACGGCTACTACCGTTACCGCTATCTGGTCATGCTGATTGCTGTCGTGCTTCTGATCGTGATTGTTCAGGTGTTCCAGACGGTTGGTACCAATCTGGCTGTCAAGAGTGACAAGCGCATCAAAAAGAAATAATCCGATTGCCGCTTTGTGCAGTACGCAGTGCTGTCACAGAGCGGTATATTTTTATTTGAAATCGAATACAAATTCGGAATACCTATTGCAATTTCTATGAATTTGCGGTAAAATAAACAAGAAGACAACAACTGCGCCAATCAAATTTTAGATATATCATCATTTACGACAGAAAGGATTTTGACTATGAAATTTCAGTTTCTCGGAACTGCGGCGGCAGAGGGTATTCCCGCGCTGTGGTGCCGCTGTGACGCTTGCCGCCGCTCCCGTGAGCTGGGCGGACGTGCGATCCGTACCCGCTCTCAGGCGATCATCAACGATGAGCTTTTGATCGATTTCCCCTGTGATACCTACAAGCATTTTCTCGACAACCGACTTGATCTGACGAACGTGAAGTGGTGCTTTATCACGCACAGCCATATGGATCACCTGTATGCAACGGACTTTATGTGTCTGAATCCCGGATTCTCGCACGTGCAGGACGGCTATCATCTGTCTCTCCACGGCTCGGACAAGGTCGGGGAGAAGCTGGCGCCGATGATGGGCAGCCTTGAGAAGAACGGCCTTGCTTCGTTTACCGAAATCAAAGCGTTTGACACGGTTACGGTCGGTCGTTATACCGTGACGGCTCTGCCTGCCATTCACGATGCCGGCGCAGGTCCTCTGTTCTATATGATTTCGGACGGAGAAAAGACCATGCTTTATGCGCACGATACGCATTATTTCCATGAGGATGTTTGGGCGTACTTCAAGGAAAAGGGAGTGCGCTTTGATATGGTGTCGCTGGACTGCACCAACGCTTGTCTGCCCTTGACCTACGTCGGTCACATGGGCCTTGCGGAGAATGTGCAGGTTCGTACACGGATGCTTGACGAAGGCTATGCAGATGAGAACACGCGCTTTGTCTGCAACCACTATTCCCACAACGGCATTTCCGTCGTATACGACGATTTCGTTCCCGTTGCGGGCAAGGAAGGCTTCCTTGTCTCGTACGACGGCATGATCATGGAGATTTGACGATGAAAGAATTACAGATCATCAAAACGGAATTTCATATCGGACTGGATACACCCGTCCGGCTGCTTCACGTGACCGACTCCCACGTCTGTCTTGCAAACGAAGCGGATGCTGCGTACGATCCCGAGCTTCCCGATCACGCAAAACAGCGTGGTGAATGCTTTGGCGGTGAAGAACAGATCGAATCGTATTTTGAACAGGCGATGGACTACGCAAGACGGGAAGGGATCCCGATGCTGCATACGGGCGACCTTTACGATTGCCTGACAGAAGCGAATCTTGCATATATGGAACGTGCGCTTGCATCGGTGGATTCCATCTACGCCACGGGCAATCACGATTTCTGCCATTTCGTCGGACGCGCCATCGAGGATTATCCGTATAAGTGGGAAAATCTGCGCCGCGTTCAGCCGCACGTAAAACAGAATTTGTATTTTGACTCCCGCATCGTCGGCGGTGTTAACGTCGTTACGCTTGATGACGGTTACTATCTGTTCAACAAGGGTCAGGAAGAAATGCTCCGTGCAGAGGCGGCAAAGGGATATCCGATCGTGCTGTGTATGCACGTGCCGCTGTATACGCCGAAGCTGGCGGAGATGATTCTCGAAAAGAATCCCTGTGCTTACGTCACGGGTGCACCGCGTGAAATGTATACCAAATATCCGAATGACAGACGGCTGCAGCAGAATCCCGACCGCGCGACGCTGGAAATGATTGACTATATTAAGTCTGAACCGATGATAAAGCTGGTCGTTGCCGGACACGTCCATCGGAATTTTGAAGAACCGCTTGACAACGGCGTGATGCAGATCTGCACGCACGCAGGGTATGCCGGCTACGCAAGAGAACTGATTCTGACCTGACGGAGGAATATGTTTATGAAACTGGAGCCTGTTTTCCTCGGCACGGGTGCTGCCGAGATGTACCCCAATCCCTTCTGCGGCTGTGAAACGTGTGAGCGTGCCCGCAGAAACCGAGAAACGCGTCTGCGTGCGGCGTTTCTGCTCGATGAAACGATGATGGTGGACTTCGGTCCCGACGTATGTGCCGCGTCCCAGCATTACGGTGTGCCGCTGTATGACGTAGAACACGTTCTTGTCACGCACACGCATGAGGATCACTTCAACATGGCGACGTTCTCGATTCTGACGATGACAAATATGCAGAAAAAGCCGATGAACTTCTATCTTTCTTCGGCGGGTCTTGCGTGGGTGGAGCGTGTGATCGAAACGGAACGAGGTCTGACGGGCTCGTTCGGTCAGATGCTTTCGTCGCTTCGTTCACAGGGAAAGATCGCCTTTCATTCGGTAGAGCCGTATCAGACCTATGAGATCGGCGGCAAGAAGATCACACCGCTCAAAACGATTCATCGTGGTTTCGGCGATGGTGAGACGGCGCAGAATTATCTGATCGAATGGGAGCGCGGTGTGTGGCTGTATGCCGCTGACACGAGCGTTTACGGCGAGGAGAACCTCGAATTTCTCCGTGCGTGGGCGGAAAAGCGCGGTGCGATCGATACCTTTATCGTGGAAGGTACCTTTGGATCTCACCGTTTGCCGAAGGATTCCGGGCATATGGATGCCTATCAGCTGGTACAGCAGATGGCGGATCTTCGCCGCGTCTCGGCACTTGACCGTCATACAAGAGTCTTTATTACGCATATCAATCAGGTGCAGCATTTCTCTCATGCGGAATATCAGAACTTTTTGCAGCTGCACGCAGATTGCAATATTACCGTTGCTCATGACGGTATGCGGATATAACGGAACTATAATTTGAATGATAGAAGGAGAACGCGTATGAAAACCAATCTCAAAAGAATGACGTCCGGTTTGCTGGCGCTTTTGACACTGTCTTCTCTTGCGGCGTGCGGCGGTGACGGCGGCGATGCCAAAACAACGGAAGGCGTCGGCGATGCCACGGCGGCTGTAACGGAGTCTGCGGAACCCAAATTTATCGACAGCCTCGGAGAATATGACTTCGGCGGTGCGGATTACAATATGCTGATCCGTGAATGGAAGATCAAGGATCTGTTCGTGGAAGACGCGATCGGTGAAGTGTACAACGATGCTGTCTTTGCGAGAAACGCAGGAATCGAAGAACGCTTCAACATCAATTTCACGATGCAGACGCTTCCCGAAGAAGGTGCGACGTGGAATAAGGCGCTCGGTGCATCGGTCATGGCCAACGACGGTGCGTACGACGTCGTTATGCCCGACTACTGGTGGGGCTGTGAAACGGGCGGCTACTTTTTGAATATGCTGGACTATGAAGACATCATGGATTTTGATCAGCCGTGGTGGACGCAGGGCTGGAACGATAACGCGGAAATTTACGATCAGATGTATTCTGCGGTCGGTGCGCTCTGCACGGATATTTACTCTAATACGCTTGCGATGTTCTTCTCCAAGACCATCGTCAGCGCGCTGGATATGGAATCTCCCTATGAGCTCGTCCGTAACCGCAAGTGGACGATGGAAAAGATGAAGGAAATGTCTGCGCAGTCGTCCTCTGACCTCAACGGTGACGGCGTTCTGAATCTTTCCGACGACCAGTTCGGTCTGTATTTTGACCTGCAGGCAGGACGTGCGCTGCTTCCGTCCTTCGGCTGGGAAACCTCTACCAAGCAGGCGGACGGCTCCTATGCGTATGAGTTCTGGAACGAAGATTTCGTCAAGCTGTGTGATGACGTGTACGATATCATCTGGAACATGGAATCGGTCAGCTATAAGGGCGAGAATGCCTACAACGCGTTCAAGAACGACCGTCTGCTGTTCCTTGCCCAGGGTATCGGCGTATCGGTAAATCTGCGTGACATGGAATCCGATTTCGGCATCATTCCGTATCCGCTGAGAGACGAAAACCAGGAGGACTACGTTTCCTATAACTTCGGTACGTTCTACCTGGCGATTCCCAAATCCGCTTCCGATCCCGAAATGTCTGCGGTCATTCTGGAAGCACTGAATGCGGAAACCTATCACACGGTCAGAGATGCTTACTATGAGATCAATATGAAAGAAAAGTTCAGCCGCGATGAAGACACGCGCGAAATGCTGGATATGATTATTGATAATCTGCGCTTTGACTTCACGTTCGTCAATGAAGCGGCTACGGGAAGTATCGTTATGTACTTCTTTGATCAGATCGGCTCCAAGAATGCCAACGTAGCGTCTTCCTACGAAAAGCGTCAGAAGGTGTTCCAGAAGCAGCTGGAAAAGCTCTTTGAAACCTACGCGGAAACCAGTGAATAAAATGATACAGCCACGTAAATTGGCATAACAAAAGACGCACTCAACATCGGGTGCGTCTTTCTTCTTGCGATTTTGTTATATCAGTCGAACATGCCTGTAGAGAGATAGCGGTCGCCGGTGTCGGGAAGGAGAACGACAATGGTTTTATATGCATTCTCCGGGCGACGTGCGACGGTGATCGCCGCGTGCAGCGCCGCGCCCGAGGAAATACCTGCGAGAATACCGTCGTTGTGTGCCAGACATTTGGCGGCGGCGAAGGCTTCCTCTGTTTTTACGGTGATGACTTCGTCGTATATTGTGCGGTCAAGGTTATCGGGAATAAAGTTGGCGCCGATGCCTTGAATTTTATGCGGTCCTGCATTGCCGCCCGACAGCAAAGGGCTGTCGAACGGTTCCACGGCGATGATTTGTACGGCGGGATTCTTTTCCTTGAGGTAGCGTCCTGTGCCGGAAAGGGTTCCTCCGGTTCCGACGCCTGCAACGAAAATATCAACCGTGCCGTCGGTATCGTCCCAGATCTCCGGCCCTGTGGTTTTGTAATGCGCGGCAGGATTGGCGGGATTGTCGAACTGTCCTGCGATGATGCTGCCTGTAATGGAATCGTGCAGCTCGTTTGCTTTGGCGATGGCGCCCGTCATGCCGTCCTTTCCGGGTGTCAGAATGACGTCTGCGCCGTACGCACGGAGCAGATCGATGCGCTCACGGCTCATGGTGTCCGGCATGGTCAGAATGACGCGGTATCCGCGAGCAGCTCCGATCGCGGCAAGTCCGATGCCGGTGTTGCCTGACGTCGGTTCGATGATGGTACCCCCGGGGCTGAGCGCGCCTTTGTCCTCCGCGGTGCGGATCATTTCCAGTGCGATGCGATCTTTGGCGCTGCCTGCGGGATTGGCGCGTTCAAGTTTGGCGGCAAGCGTAGCGGTGACGTCGTGGATGCGGCAGCAACCGGAGAGTTTGACGAGCGGTGTGTGTCCGATCAACGTTTCGATGGATGAGTGGATTTTCATGTTGTTCTCCTTTGATTGTGCAATGATGTATTAAGTATAGCACGCGGAACACTGATTTTCAATATTTTCAAAATTATTTCAAAAATAATTTAAAAACCTATTGACAAAGTTGGATTAGTGTGGTATAATAATCAGGTCGCATGAGAAAGCGAGTGGTTCTTACAAATCACAAATCGAAAAGCTTCGAAAAAACTTC
>JAZQWK010000075.1:0-14218 GCA_045632325.1 Eubacteriales bacterium | reverse complement strand
CCTTCTCTTGCGATATAGCCGCGGGTGATGATCGTCGTGCTGATGGGCGTATAGGTGGAAGGTCTGCCGATGCCCTTTTCTTCAAAGAACTTGATCAGCGTTGCTTCATTGTAGCGTGCGGGCGGTTCGGTAAAGTGCTGTTCGGGGAGGATGGTGGTCTGCGGGAGAACGTCGCCTTCGGCAAGCTCGGGCAGACGTGCACTCTTTTCGGGAGCATCTGCCGATGCGTCGTCATCGTCGGATTCCTCGTAAATTGCCATATAACCCTTGAACTTGACAGTGTAGCCGGAGGAGCGGAATACGGGTGCGTTCTGCGCCTCGGTGACGGGCATCAGATCGGCGGTGACGGTATCAAGCTCGGCGGATTCCATCTGGGATGCGAGGAAGCGGTTCCAGATCAGGCGGTAGAGCTTGAACTGGTCGGGGGTCAGATGCTTTTTGATCTTTTCCGGCTCGAACTTCATGTTGGAAGGACGGATGGCTTCGTGCGCATCCTGTGCCGATGCACGGGACTTGTACACACGGGGTGTTTCGGGACAGAACTTGTCACCGAATTTGTCGCGGATATACTCCGCCGCATTGCTCTGCGCTTCTGCGGAAATGCGCAGCGAGTCGGTACGCATATAGGTAATCAGACCGTGTACACCGCCGAACTCCGAACCGAGGTCGATACCTTCATACAGCTCCTGTGCGACCTTCATGATACGCTGGGATTGGAAGGACAGCTTGCGGGAAGCTTCCTGCTGCATCGTCGAGGTGGTAAAAGGAGGAGGCGGATTTTTGTGACGGATGGCTTTGGTTACTGCGGCAACGCGGAAGTCGGTATCGGCAGCAAGTGCGAGAACCGCATCGGTATCTTCCTTACTGTGCAGCTCCTGCTTTCCTGCGGTATTGCCGTAGTATTTTGCTTTGACGGGACGCTGCTTCTGTCCCTGGAGCATGACTTCGATCGTCCAGTATTCCTCGGGGACGAACGCGCGGATCTCGGCCTCACGGTCGACGATGATGCGAGTCGCAACCGATTGGACGCGTCCTGCGGAAAGACCGGACTTTACGGACTTCCAAAGGAACGGGGAAAGCTTGTAGCCGACGATACGGTCAAGGATTCTGCGTGCCTGCTGGGAATTAACGAGGCTCATGTCGATGTCACGCGGATTCTTGATGCCCTGTGTGACGGCGGATTTTGTGATTTCATTGAAGGTGACGCGCTTGGTCTTTGCGGGATCCAGATCGAGTGCCGCGGCAAGATGCCAGGAAATGGCTTCTCCTTCGCGGTCAGGGTCCGTCGCGAGATAGACTTTGTTTGCGGCCTTGGCTTCCTTTTTCAGCTCTTTGATGAGCGGACCCTTGCCGCGGATGTTGATGTATTTTGCTTTGAAGTGATCGTCGATGTCGACGCCGAGGGAGCTCTTGGGCAGATCGCGGACGTGACCGACGGATGCCACAACTTTATAGCTCGAGCCCAGATAGCCTTTGACGGTATTGGCTTTGGCGGGAGATTCGAGGATAACTAAATTAGCCATGTTGCACTGTGCTTTCAAAGCATACGGATCAGAGGATGCTTTGAAAGGGTTCCTTTCTTGGAATTTTGTTGTTTGTATATCTTAAACAATCGGTGGATTGCAGTAAATATCAGATGATTTCGTAACGGCCGCCGGGCAGTGCGCGGATACAGCCGACCAACTCCAGATACGTGATATCGACCAGCAGATGTGCCGCCTTGATGCCGCATTTGCACATTTCATCAAAGCTCATGCCCTGTCGTATCATGGAGAGAACGTAAATCTGTTCCTCGGTCAGACCCTCGGGTATATTCTTGGGAAGGGAATCCGCAGGCGGTTCTTTTTCGGGAGCAGCAGGGGCTGCTTTTTGCGGTTCGGGCTGCTTTGGTGCGGCTGTCGGCGTAACGGACGGCGTGACGAGCGGTGCCTGCTCCATCATGGGTGCGGTGTCCTCGTCCGTATACGGAACCTCACGCAGCGGCTGTGTTTTCGGCGCGGTACGGTCCGTGCGCGGCGGGGTCTGTTCCGCGGAGCGCTCCTTGGACGTCGGTGGGGATTTTTTATAAGCGGAACCGTTCACATATTCCCCGACGCGCTGCTGACCGTATTTCAGTTTGTCGTCATACGCGGAGAAATATGCAGGATCCGTGAGGTTTTCGGGACGGATCACGGGGCTGTACAGGGATTGATAAACGCGCAGAATATCGGCGGTCTCCGTGACGGCGGCAGCACCTGCCTTGATCAAGTTGTTCGTGCCGACGCGCGCGGGATCGTTTGCATCACCGGGCATGGCAAAGACGTTGCGTCCCTGGGCAAGCGCTTCCTTTGCGGTGATCAGCGCACCGCTGGTTGCGCCTGCTTCCACGATCAGCGTTCCCTGGCAGAGTCCGGAGATGATGCGGTTTCTCTGCGGAAAATGCCAGCGCTGTGTCCGCATACCGGGCGGATATTCGGAGATCACGCCGCCCTGTCGGATCAGGCGGTCGTAAATGGGCTTGTGTTCGTGCGGATAAGGATTGTCAATGGCAGAACCGAGCACGGCGACGGTTGTGCCGCCTGCATCGAGAGCACCGACGTGGGCGATGCCGTCAATGCCGATTGCCATACCGCTGACAACGACGGTTCCTGTGACTGCAAGCTCGTAGGCGAGGCGATATCCGTTTCTGCGTCCTTCCTCGGTCATGCCGCGCGTACCGACGACGGCGATGGCAAGACGGTTGGGGAAATCGGGAAGGAAGCCTCGGTAATAAAGCACGATGGGCGGTCTGTGGATCTGCCGCAGACGTTCGGGATACAGCGGATCACAGTACGGCAGAATACCGACACCGAGGGCTTCGCAGCGGTTAAGAATATGCTGCGCCTGCGCCGTATTTTTATCGAGCAGGGACGGAATGACGGTCGGCTTGAGTTTTTCCAGGGCTTCGAGGTCTTCTTTTTCCGCGCGGTAAACGGCTTTGGCTGTTTTGAAATGCTCCAGCAAAACGAGAAAACTGTCGCTGGCAGGTCCGAGTGCTTCGGCAAGCCAGACCCAGTACAGATTCGCATCCATGGTATTTCCGTCCTTTCGTGTTTTTTCAGATTCTTGTGCGCTCCCACATCAGAATGGAAGCGGCGATGGCGGCGTTGAAGGATTCTGCACCCTCTGCCATCGGGATGATAACGGAACCGCTGCACGCGGCAATGGTTTGCTCCGACAGCCCGTGTCCTTCGTTGCCGATGACAAAGACCGTCTGCGGCGTAACGGTGTATGCGCCCAGCGGCTGTGCCGTATCGGTCAGCGCGGCGGCACGGACGTCGTATCCGCAGGTGCGCAGATCGGCAATTGCCGCGGGAACGTCCTCCGTGATGACCATCGGAAGGCGGAACAGCGCACCCATGGCCGCACGAACCGTCTTGGGGTTGTAAACGTCGGCGCAGTCGGAGGACAGAATCAGACGGTCAAAGCCGAGCGCGTTGGCGGTACGGATGACCGTGCCGAGGTTGCCCGGATCGCGCAGACCGTCGCAGACGAGCAGTTTTTCTCGAGTTTCTGTCTTTATTATATCCCCGAATTGTGAACCGTTCATTGCATTTGTGTGAGAAAAATTCAAATTATGTAAAGATTTTGCAATGCAGTAAATGCCCTGCGGTGCCTGTTCTGCCGTGATTTTTTCATAAACGGACGACGGAACCACGAGAATTTCAAAGTCGGGATCGATAAACAGATCGGCATATTTCTCGTAAGCATGCTCCTCGACGATGACACATTCGATCGGAACGTGCGTCATCCGCGCTTCGGAAAAGAGCTTGTGACCTTCAAAAAAGAAGCGTTCCGTCTTGCTTCTGTGCTTTTTTTCCTGCAATTTTGCAGCGTCTACGATGCGGGGATTGCTGCGTGAGGTGATCATTTTCGGGGTGAAATCGGGCATTTTTTGACGGCTCCTTTCCGTTGTCGGTCGTTTTTTCGGTCAAATCGGCTGTTTTTCGGTGCTTTTGGATTGGGACAAAATAACGACAAAACCAAAGTGCACTCGTGGAACACTTTGGTTTCGGTTATTGTTGACTTGGATTAGAGAGCAGCCTTAGCCTGTGCGCAGATTGCTGCAAATGCTTCTGCATCAGCGATTGCGATTTCAGACAACATCTTTCTGTTCAGGTTGATGCCAGCCTTCTTCAGACCGTGCATGAGGGTGGAGTAGTTCATGCCGTTGAGCTTTGCAGCTGCGGAGATACGGGTGATCCAGAGAGAACGGAAATCTCTCTTCTTCATCTTTCTGCCTGCGAAAGCATAGTTGCCGGACTTGAGGATAGCCTGCTTAGCCATCTTGAAGTGCTTGGACTTTGCACCCCAGTAACCCTTTGCAGCCTTCAGAACCTTATTTCTTCTCTTGCGCGTCATCATCGCGCCCTTAACTCTTGCCATTATTTAATCCTCCGTTATTTCGTGTAATTCTTGTATTGTTCGACGTCTTCTGCAGAAAATTACTTATGTGCAGGAGCGATCATAGCCTTGATCGTAGGAGCAAAGCAGGAAGAGAGATACGTACCGGTGCGGAGGTGTCTCTTTCTCTTTGCGGTCTTCAGACCGAGGTTGTGACGGTGGTGGGAATGGTTCATCTTAACGAGACCGCTCTTGGTGAGGGTGAATCTCTTAGCAGATGCTCTGTGGGACTTGAGTTTCATAGTATTATACTTCCTTTCGGGTGAAATTTTAACAGTGTTTGATGCGGTACCCGGTGACTTGCACACGGCTGACCGACCATGTGAGCGGGGTCAATTCTTGAGGGGAGAGAGGATAACGGACATCGAACGACCTTCGAGGGTCGGCTTCTTGTCTGTGGAGCCGGCATCGGCACATGCCTCCAGGAAACGACCGATCACTTCACGTCCGTTGTCGAGGTGGCTCATTTCACGGCCCTTGAACTTGACAATGACCTTGACCTTGTTGCCGTCTGCGAGGAAACGGTGCGCGTGGTTGACGCGGGTTTCGAAATCGTGCGTGTCGATGGTGCAGGAAAGCTGAATTTCCTTGACCTTGACGACCTGCTGATTCTTGCGGGCTTCTTTTTCCTTCTTGATGCGCTCAAAGCGATACTTGCCGTAATCCATGATGCGGCATACCGGCGGTTCTGCGTTCGGGGAAATCATGACGAGGTCAAGATTCTTCTGATCTGCCATGTCCTGCGCTGCGGCAAGCTTGACGATACCGACCTGCTCACCGTCCGCACCGATCAGTCGGACTTCATTTGCGCGAATCTGCTCATTGATCTGCAGCTCTTTTGTGCTAATAACCAAGCACCTCCATTTGATAATTAAAAAATGCGAAAACCGCATTTCGGTCTCCGCATCCATTCATACCCATGCACAGAAAAGTCCGCGACGGGGTGTTGTATCATGGTATCAACCGGCATATAACACAATGACGGTGAGAACGGAGATCGTTCTGCTTTGTTTTACTATGATATTATACCATGATATATGCGTATTGTCAAGCGTTTTTGAAAAATAATTTCGGAAAAATCAAGAAAAATCAAGGTCTGCATACACACCCAGATGATCGGACGGTGCAAGACGGGTTTCTTCTGAAATTTCAGAACCGAAAACGCCGAACTTTGTCAGCATCGGTGCAGGGGTCGGATACGGATTTGCGAGCAGGATCCGATCGAAGCGCTGTGTTTTTTCAAGCGTATTGGGTGGGTCAACGACACCCCATCGCGGATTGCGGCGGAAATCCAGCGTCGGTGATGGAGGGATTCCCGTCATGTCTGCATAAGCCTCGGCGAGATCGAAAAAATACGCATCGTGTCCGAAAAGTGACTGCTCTCCGCACAGATACCGCTGGACGGAAGACGCATCGGAGCAGTTGAAGTCACCTGCAAGCAGTGTGAAATCGGCATGTACACGTGATGCCGCATCAGTGATGGCGATGATCGCGTTTTCACGGGAAAGCGCACTCTGCCACGGAAGATGGAGATTGACAAGGCACAGCGTATCGCCGCCGAAGGATACCGTCACCATAAGCGCATTCGGCATACAAACGGTGTCTTTGATCGGATAACGGCACACCACCGACAGTCCTGCATCGGGATGCTGTACGTGAAAAGGAAGTCCGGACAGATGAGCGGGCAGCGTATTGCCGATAAAATCCTCCTGCAAGCAGATGACATCCGCATTCAGAGAGGACAAAAGCAACAGAATCTGATTCTGTCTGCACGGCATCCCGGACGGAGAATCCCAAAGATTATACGACGCGATTCTCATAGCGATCAGATCAGAACCCAAGCGTTTCGCCGACAAGGATCACCTTGATGCGTCCCGCTTCTCTCTGGCGGGCGGAGATGACATAGTTTGCGCAGATGCGATCCTCGGAGGCACATCCGGCACAGATGGAGTCCTCTCCCTGACGCATCAGGGAAACGCACTTTCCCGTACGGACACAGGGATTATTGCAGCGCAGACGGGCAGAGTTTGCGGGCGCTGCGACGGTTTTGTGACGGCGTACAGCCTCGTCGATGTCTGCAACGATCTTGTTGACACCGGCGACAACGACGACGGAATCGGGACCGAACAGCAGCGGTGCGACACGGTTGGAACGGCCGTCGACGTTGTAAAGCTCGCCGTTTTCGGTGACGGCGTTGGTGCTCATGACAAAGACGTCGGAGGTCAGTGCGCGGCGCATAATATCCTTCAGCTCGGCGGGTGTCAGGTTCGGTGCATAGCGGTCGAGAAAATCGTAATTGCCCGAGCGGAACAGGTCGATGGCACCGATCTCGTCGAGCGTGACGGAGCCGCCGACACCGATGGAGCATCCCGGTGTCAGATACGATTTCAGCGTGTCAAGGGCGTCTTTAGCGGTGGGAACGTATACGGCTTCAAAGTTGTTTCTGCGCAGGTTATCAAGCGTGGTACGGACGCGGATCGCCTGCATTTCTTCCATTATTTTATGCATATCACAGCGTTTCCTTTTCGTTGTTTTTTTACCGTACGCATTCCGAATGGAATGAATCTGCGGTTTTTCGGATATCCTCTAGAGTAACGGGATATCCACGATACATAGTGTATCACAAACGGGGTATCTTGTCAACAATGCAAACGAAAATTTTGAAAAAGACGAATTTTGCCGTTTCTGTCAGAATGGCGATGACGCACCGCTTATTGTCACTCATAACGGCAAGGCTGACGGCGGAGACTATCGGCGTATGATTCCGATGTGCCGCAAGCGTTTGCGGGATGTGCGATGGGAAAGGAAAAAACGATCATGATGCTGGATTTCAAAAATAAGATGCGGGGTGTTCATAAGAGACGCTGTCCTCCGCTGACAGAGCGGATCCTCGTGGGACTTTTGGCGGTGTATGCCGCGATGGTCTGTATGCTCGGCGGGGTGGACTGTCTTTGTCCCGATACGATTTCGGTCTACGGGCAGGGAATCGTCTCCTCTGACAGCGGGACGGATGTGGGAAGTGGCTTGCCTTTGTCCTGTCAGAATCCCGCCTTCTGCGAAAGCGACCGTGTGACCTTGACGCTGGGCGGCGTGGTTCCGCTCAAGACGGTCACGGTACGCGCGTATGAAGAGCGCAGTCTGATTCCGGGCGGGATGCTGTTCGGGGTGCGGTGCGGACTGGACGGCGTGCTCGTCGTGGGACTGGAGGACGTGGTGAGCGGCTGCTGTCCTGCAAAGGACGCGGGTTTGCGCGTCGGGGACGTGATCACGGCGGTAGACGGCGCGGCAGTATCATCTGCTGCGGCACTGTCTGCGGCGGTATCCAAGGACGGTCAGGACGGGAAAACGGCGGTGCTGTCGGTCATTCGAGGCAAGGACGGTGCCGGGGAGACGGTTTCCGTCACGCCTTGCCGCGCTTCGGACGGCGTCTACCGAGCGGGAATCTGGTCGCGCGATCAGACGGCGGGCATCGGTACGGTGACGTTCATCGATCCCGAAACGGGTATCTTCGGCGGACTCGGTCACGGCATCTGCGAAGCGTCCACCGGCGCACTTCTGCCGCTTGCACGCGGAACGACGCTCGGTGTGACGGTCGGGGAGATCGTGCGCGGGACGGCAGGCAATCCGGGAGAGCTGCGCGGCAGTTTTACGGGTGTGCGTACGGGAACGCTGCTTGACAACACGCCGTGCGGTGTGATCGGTGTGTTTACCTCTTTGCCGGATATTGCGCCGATTCCGATGGGACATGCGCGGGATTTGCAGACGGGAGACGCAACCGTTTTGTGTACGCTTAGCGACGGTGCACCGCGGGAATACGGGATTCGCATTGTGTCCATCGGCGATCTCTCGGATGTGTCCAATAAAAATTTTGTCATCGAGGTCACCGATACGGAATTGCTTGGAAAAACCGGTGGAATTATCCAGGGAATGTCGGGGTCGCCGATTTTGCAGAACGGCAAGCTTGTCGGTGCCGTCACGCACGTCATGGTCAACCAGCCGCAGCGTGGGTATGGGATTTTTATTGAGAATATGCTTGGGATGGCGGGCAACGGTATCCGCTGACAGATAACAGAGCACGCACATGAAATCCGGTTTCATCGTGCGTGCTTAACTTTGGGTTCTTCCAATGGATTTTCAAAATTTCCTTGCTATTTTTCCGCTTCTGTGATATAATGAACCCATATAAAGCAAAGTGCGGAGGTATCACCATGTATATCAAGGATCAACATAAAATCTGGCTTGCAACGGGGCAGAATCCCATTTATCTCGAGCCGTCGATGGCGAACCGCCACGGTCTGATTGCCGGTGCGACGGGTACCGGTAAAACGGTCACGCTGAAGGTATTGGCGGAATCGTTCTCCGACATGGGCGTGCCGTGCTTTGTCGCCGACACCAAGGGCGACCTTTCCGGTATGTGTGAGCCGGGTACGGAAAACAAGCACATCCGCCGCTCTATCGATTCGATGGGACTTGACAAATTCGGCTATGACTACTGCTCCTATCCCGTGCAGTTCTGGGACGTTTACGGCAAGCAGGGTCTTCCCGTGCGCACGACCGTTTCCGAGATGGGACCTGCGCTTCTTGCGCGTTTGCTTGGACTCAACGACACGCAGGAGGGTATTCTGCGCATCGTGTTCCGTATTGCGGATGAGAAGAATCTTCTGCTCATCGACATGAAGGATCTGCGCAGTATGGTGCAGTACGTCGGTGACAATGCAAAGGAGCTGAAGCTGACCTACGGCAACATTGCACCGCAGTCGGTCGGTGCGATTCAGCGTGCGCTTTTGGCACTCGAGGATGAAGGCGGCAATGTCTTCTTCGGTGAACCGTCGCTGGAGCTGTCGGACTGGATTGAGTGGGATGATCGCGGACGCGGCTATATGAACATCCTTGAATGTCAGGACCTGTTCCAGCATCCGATGCTGTACGGCACGTTCCTGCTCTGGATGCTGTCCGAGCTTTACGAAATGCTGCCGGAAGCGGGTGACCTTGACAAGCCGAAGCTGGCGTTCTTCTTTGACGAAGCGCATCTGCTGTTCAAGGATGCGCCGAAGGCTCTTGTTGAAAAGGTCGAGCAGGTCGTGCGTCTGATCCGTTCCAAGGGCGTTTCTGTCTGGTTTATCACGCAGAATCCGACCGATATTCCCGATTCCGTGCTCGGTCAGATCGGTAACCGCGTTCAGCACGCGCTTCGTGCCTATACACCTGCCGATCAGAAGGCAGTTCGTGCGGCGGCACAGTCCTTCCGCGAGAATCCCGCGTTTGATACGGCGGAAGCCATCCAGGCGGTCGGTACGGGTGAAGCGCTCGTTTCGGTGCTCGATGCAGACGGTGTTCCCGGTATCGTTGACCGTGCGTTTATTCTCCCGCCGAAAAGCTCGATGAAAGCGGTATCTGCGGACGTTCTGCAGTGCGTCATCGACGGCAGCTTAATGCAGTCCAAGTACGAGCGTACCGTCGACCGCGAATCGGCGTATGAAGTTCTGACGGAAGCTGCCGAGGAAGCCGCGGAAGAAGCAGCGCGCGAACAGGAAGAAGCGGAAAAGCAGAAAGAAAAAGAGAAAAAGGAAAAAGAAAAGGCAAAGAAAAAAACCTCGTCAAGAAAGAAAACCTCTCTGATCAGCAAAGCCGCTTCATCGACGGCGAATACCATCGGACGTGAGATCGGTAAAAAGATCGTCCGCGGATTGTTTGATACGTTTTTGAAGTAAAAAATCGGCACTGCTCACAGGTATTCGTGGTGTGAGCGGTGCCGATTTGGATTATTGGATTGGAATGTCGGTGAAATCCATTTTGGAATATAAAAAACGAAGAATATGCAGTGTTTCGTGCGCCGGATCAATCTCGTAAATCATAACGTAATTTTTGACGTTGATGTGTCGGACGTTCAAGTCCTGTACGAGATATACGGAGCAATCTGGATATGCATACGGGAAATTACAGGCTTTCCGAATCGCATCATCAATGTCGAGAACCAAGTTCTGTGCGGCGATAGGATTGCACAACATCTCTTTGATATAAGACAACGCCTGTTCCATATCGGACAGCGCAAGTCGTGTGAACTGATACTGATAATTAGACACGGTATTTTTCCATTAAGTCAGACAGTGCCGTTTCCCCGTCAATCAGTTCGCCGCGGTCAGCCTGCAGCTTTCCTTCCATGATTTTTGTGTAAAATTCAAGCTTTGCCATTTGCTGTTCATAGGTTTCCATGCTCATGAGTACCATGTCACCGTAACCGTTTTTGGTAATGAAAATCGGTTCGGACGATGCGTTGCACATTTCTGAAATGCGAGTGGTATCGCGCAGATCACGAATGGGAATGATTTTGGGCATAGTATGAACCTCCTGTTTTTTGATTTGACATTATTATAGCATAATTATGTGATTTTGTCAATAAAAAATGGCACCACTCACAGGCATTCGGATTGTGAGCGGTGCCGATTTGGATTATTGGAATTTGATTTCCAATGTGCGGTCGCCGATGTATGGGCGCAGGAAAACGGTAAGAAAAGCTTTGACTTCCTCAGTTGCTTTGACCATCAGTGCTTTCGCATCGAGGTTGAGATCAAGGTCTGCTTTTGCTTCGATCAACGCATTTTGTAGATCTTCTTTGGATTCCGGATTGAATATAGATTTCTTTTCATCGATCAAAACGAGCTTATCCTCAATGATATTAGATTCAAAAATTTCTACTTTGGGTAATGTGATCGTTACGGTCGAATCTGTGATGATGATATTTTCCGAATTGAGTTTTTCGAAATCAACACCGGCGCGGATATCGGCTTGATATACCATATAAAACGCCTTTTTGGCAAGGAATTTACCGTCCTCAAAATGCAGAACACCCGTGTATGAAATTTTGGATGTGGTTAATTCCGCCGCGCCTTTCAACTCCCCGACAATGAGTGATACTTCAATATCGGGAAGGTCGTTCTCCACTTCGGTCTGTACTGGATTCAGAAGCGCGTTGAGATAATCGATCTTGATACTCTGATTTTTGATGACTGCCGCCATAACGATGATGCAGATACATAGAAGAATCACTACGGCTGCCTTGATCTTTTCCTTGAGAGAGATCTTTTTGATAGGAATAGGCAATTTGTTTTCGTCGGACATAATAGGACTTCCTTTCATGTAATATTGTCGAATGCCGTAACAGAATCCGTTATTTTCGCGAACATACAGATTCTTTGTCGCATCGATTATATCACAATATGAGATAAAAGTCAATAT
Source organism: Eubacteriales bacterium (assembly GCA_045632325.1). GTDB lineage: Bacteria > Bacillota > Clostridia > Oscillospirales > CAG-272 > RGIG3925. The sequence goes on along the minus strand of JAZQWK010000075.1, from coordinate 2,560 downwards.
CACAAAACGAGATAACGTATAATATACTTACCAAAATCACGGGAGGATATTATGCGGCTGAAGGACATTCGTGAGGACAGAGATATTACGCAGAAAGAGATTGCCGACTTTCTTCACATCAAACAAAACACATACTCGCAGTACGAAAGCGGCAAGCGGCAGCTGCCGATTGAGGCACTGATCGCATTGGCGGACTATTATCACGTCACGACGGATTATCTGCTTGGGTTGTCCGATATTCCAAATCCGTATCGGGACAACAGGAAAAAAACGTAATCCTTTTGCAGATCTCCGATTTTCTGTTGATTTTTTTGTGTGCGTGTGTTATAATGAAAAAAACGCCTTGAGGTACTGCTATGAAAAATCAGATTACGTTTGAAACCCTGTCATACTACGCCGCAACCAATGCGGAAATCGTAACAACGCCCGTCCGCGGGATCGTTCTGACCTTCCACGGGCTTGGCTTTGCGCAGATGTTTTCCGAGCACGACGATTATGCTGTGACGCTTGCCGAACGCGGGATTCTGCGCGTGATTCCGTACTATAATCCTTGGTGCTGGATGAACCGTCAGACGGTGGATTTTGTCGATGAGATCATTGATGTCCTTGCGGAAAAGTTCGGTTTGTCCGACGATATCCCGATCATCTCGACCGGCGGCTCGATGGGCGGTCTCTGCTCGCTTGCGTATGCCGCTTATGCAAAGCGTACGCCTGCGGCAGTGGTATCCAACTGCCCCGTTTGTGACCTGCCGTTCCACTTTACCGAGCGTCCCGATCTGCCCAGAACCCTGTACAGCGCCTTCGGTACGTTTGACGGCACGATGGACGAGGCACTGCGTTCCGCATCTCCTCTGCATCTGGCACAGGACGGAAAAATGCCCGATATTCCGTACTATGTTTTCCATTGCACCGACGACCGTGCCGTCAACAAGGAAAAGCACAGTGATCTGTTTGTCGCGGCGATGGAGAAAGCCGGAAGAACCGTGACCTATACCGCAGTGCTCGATCGCGGTCACTGTGACCTGTCACCCGAGGCACAGGTGCGGTACAACGCACTGCCGATCGCGGTGATTTTAGATGAATGGGACGACTGATTGAAGCGATGGAGGAACAGGACAATGAAGATTCGCTTATGCAATGAAAACGACCGTGCGGAGGTCAACCGCCTGTTATATCAATCCACCGTGATTCACGCCGCCGGTGTTCCCGACTTTTTCGTGCCGCTGGAGGAATCGCTTAACGAAACCGTATATACCGACGTACTTGCGGCGGAAGATCAGGTGCTGTTTTGTGCAGACAACGAAGACGGTACCCTGTGCGGTGTCTGCCATTTGTCGTTTCACAACCGCTCCGGCTGGGTTGAAATGAAGAACGTGCACGTGGAAAACATCGTCGTTGACGAGGTTTGCCGCGGACAGGGCGTTGGTCACGCGCTGATGGCGGAGGCGGAACGCATCGCAAAGGAATGGGGTGCGGTCCAGCTTAATCTGATGTGCTGGCAGTTCAACGACGGTGCGCGCCGCCTGTATGAATCGCTTGGTATGACGCCGCAGAGAAGCATTATGGTCAAAGACCTTTGACAGAGAAAACGGGAGGTACCAGCCTATGAAAATCGGAATTGAAGCCAATCTGTACCGATATCTTTTCAAAAACGTGTATTTCATCAACGGCACGGCTTATGCGGGCAAATCCACGATGGTGCGGATGCTTGCTGAAGCTTACGACGGCATCGAGTGCGGGGAAAATTACCACCTTGCGCTGCGCGATGCCGCAGTACCGGAATTTCAGCCGAATATGTCCTATTTTCAGACGATGTCCGGCTGGCAGGAATTTGTCACCAGAACGCCAGAGGACTACGCTGCATGGATAGCGGGCGGTGCTTTAGAGGCGGCAGAAATGGAGCTTCTGATTCTGACGCAGACCGTGCTTGACAACCCCGACAAGAAAATCTTCGTCGATACCAATATCTCCGTCGAGCTGCTGCGCGAGATTTCGGATGAGGCTCACGTGGCGCTGATGCTGGCACCCGGTTGGATGTCGGTCTCGCGCTTCTTTGACCGCCCCGATGCCGAGAAGCAGTTTATCTATCAGAAGCTGCTCGAATGTCCCGACCCCGAGGCGGCACTTGCCAATTACCGCAAAATCCTTGAAAAATGCAACAGTCCCGAGATATACCGTGCTTTTGAAGAATGCGGATTCTTTGTCTACAAGCGCACTGCGGAAAGCACGCTTGACGAAGCGTTTGGCGCGGTTGCAGGGCATTTCGGGTTGAACAAAACATAAAGTAAAACAAAGACGGCTGTCTGTACGGTTTGGTTCGTGCAGACAGCCGTGGTTTTTAGGAAAGGTGCGTGATGATCCAATCCGCAATCGTGCTGCGGACAAGTGCGGCAGTACCGCTTGCCTCCTCGTGGAGCAGATCGTGCCGTGCATCGGGATAAAGCGTGTGGGTAACCGCCGTGACACCGGCTTGCGTCAGTGCATCTTCCACGCGTTTGACGCCGCTTCCGAAGTCGCCGACAGGGTCGCTCATTCCCGAAAGCAGAAGGATGGGGGTATC
>JAZQWK010000074.1:0-1327 GCA_045632325.1 Eubacteriales bacterium | reverse complement strand
CGTTCAGCATTCCGGACGACGCCAATGCCGACGCCATTCCCGCAAGACGGCTCATGCTTTCGGGATCAGACAGCATCGCATTCAGCTTTTGCCCGAGATCGTCATTCTGCAGCTTTTCCGTTTCCTGTTCCATATCGAACCCTCCCGATCAACGCTCTTTGTTTTTCAGTTCCTGCAGCTGCTCCGTCAATGCCGCCAACTGCTCCGGTGAGATCCGCGCAAGCATATTCTGCACGTCTTCCGGACGAATAGAAGACAGCTTTCGACGAACGGCATCGGGATCGCGCGTCAGAGCTTCCGTACGTTTTGCACTCATACCGCTCGCCTGCGCAACTGCTCGAAGCGCGGCCTGCAGCTGTGCATCGTTCATGCCGAGCACGCGGGATACCTGTTCTTCAGCCGCAGTAACGTCTGCCGAAAATCCTTTTTGCTCTTTCATACCAACACTCCCTTTCGTGTTCATTGTATGCATCACCCTCACCCGATGTTCCGAATTCCGGTTATTTTACCCACTTTCATAAGGAAAGGTACCGACATGAAAATTCTCGTATTCTCCGATTCTCACGGAAAACTTGAACCGATGCAATCCATCCTCCGCGCCCATGCCGATTCCGTCGATGCCGTTCTCCATCTCGGCGATGGCGCAGCCGAAGTGCTGACACTGCGAGCGCAATATCCCGACGTGCCGTTTTACGCGGTGATCGGCAACTGTGACAGCTACACTTATTCGGATTTCGGTATCACACAGGACAAGTGTATCACCCTCGGCGGTTATACGCTGTATTTCTGCCACGGTGACCGCTTCGGTGTCGGCGGCGGCGTTTCCGCCCTTGCCGCGTATGCAGAATACCGTCGCGCGGATATTGCGCTGTACGGTCATACTCACGTCGCGCATGAAGAATACCGCCCGGCTGAAGACGGACAATCTCCGCTGTGGATCCTCTCGCCCGGTTCCGTGTCTCTGCCGCGTGACAGCAGTCTGCCGTCGTTTGGGATTCTTGACCTGACCGAGCACGGCGTTCTGTTTTCCGTCGGACGCTGGACGCAGCATCCCTGATTGCCGCAATCCCCAAAAGAAAGGAATTTCCATGCTCCATTTTTCGCCAAAGCAAAATCTGATGACCGCCATGCTGTTTTCCGTGTCATCGGGCGCGGCATCGCTGGTTCTGCTCGCGCTTTCCTCCTATATCGGACATCGGTTTCCGCTGCTTCTGATTGCGTCTGCCGCACTTCTGGCGTTCGGTGTCTGGTTTCTGTATCGGTTTGCGCTGTGCTCGTATCGCTATCAGATACGCGACGGCGTCTTATGCGTCACGCGTTGTCTGTT
>JAZQWK010000073.1:0-7361 GCA_045632325.1 Eubacteriales bacterium | reverse complement strand
GTCTTGACTGCATTGCCATCGGCAATATTGAGCGTTTCAAAGACGCACCGACCTTGCTGTCACCGCTTACTTATTTTCCGAATGCCAAGTCCGTCATCGCAGTTGCCATGCGGATTCCGCGCGGTACGTATCGCGGCATCGAGGAAGGTACACATTGGCATAACTATACCTTCTATTCTTACAATAAACTCAATTCCCTTTTCCGGCCGATCAAAACCTATGAAATGTGCTGTTTCATCGAGGATCACGGCTGGGAAGCCGTTGCACATTATCCCGCTGTTCCCGAGGGACAGGGCACGATGAAAGACCCCGTTGCGCCCGACAAGGTTCCGCCGGATGTCGTCTGCAGCGTCCGCATTATCGCGGCAGGCTGCGGACTCGGCGAGGTCGGATTCTCCAAGGTCTTCTTAACGAAAAAGTTCGGTCCGCGTGTCCGCATCGGTCTGATCTTCACCGACTGTGAGCTGGAGCCCGATCCGATCCTCGATACCGGTACGATCTGTACGCACTGCGGTGCCTGCGCAAGAGAATGTCCCGGAAACGCCATTCCGAGCGTCAAAGACTCCTCCGCACGGCTTCATGTCAACTTCGGCGGCGAAAAGGCGATCTGGTACGGCGATGTCCAGATGGGACGCTGTACCTTGTCGCATCATGGATTTAACAACGAATGCTCGCCGTTCCACAAAAAGGAATTTCCGAATATGGCGTTTGATGTCCGCAATTCCGAGATGACCGAGGAGGAGGCATACATCCTCTGCTACTCGATGGCATCGGCAAAATGGGGACGCAAGCCCGAAAATACGGCGGTCCTCGGCTACTACGACTACATCATGAAGCATACCGGCTATTTTGCGGTCTGCGGCGCGCGTGGCTGTATCCGTGCCTGCATGAACACACTGGAAAAAGCCAACCGTATTGAAAACAAGTTCCACAATCCGTTCTATAAAAAGGAAAGCTGGCTTCTGCCGAACAAACCGGAAACAATCTCGGACGGCGTCAATCCGTACCGAGAACAGTATCTGGATGAAAAGTATCCTGGTATTCGTGACGGTGAGTATAAGAAGCCGAATTTAGACTAAACCTTCATGAAAACTGCCTACATCGTAAATGATTTGTGGTAGTAGTGCAACTGCCAACATGGAATTGTTGCTCAAAATATGATTATTAATATACAGAGACGTATATTATCCTGTTTGACTTTGATATCGTTTTGGACGATGTATATCCTGCGGTGACGCTGTTCGGCGCAGAAGGGACTGTACAAGGAAAGCATATTCATATTACTTCGAGTGTAGCCCCGTACGGCTCGTTCATTGTGACATAATGACTTCTGAAATATCGCGATCGCTGGTGCCTTTCGCGTACAGCGACAGCACCTTTTCCTCGAGACCGCTGACGTCCTTTGTGCCTTTGGGGATCAGCTCCGGCTCATACTCGCCATCTCTGTCACGGGGGATATTGACCTCGATTTCACCGATATTAGACTTCACAGTTTTTGGATAGCTGCCGTTCCGGCGATTGCCCGTTGTCTTCGGCTGTTGGCTGTTTTTGGCATAGCCCAGTTCCTCATCAAGCTCGGCTTTCAGCATATCTTCCATCGTATCGGCGAACAGGTCTTTCAGCATTGCCTGGATATCTCCTACCGTTTTCGGTTGGTACATCCCCATCATTTCCCGCAGCAATTCTTTGCTTCTCGGGTTCAGTCTCTCTTTTTTCATTGCGTTCAGCTCCTTTGTTTTATTATACTACTTTTTCGGAGTTTACACAATATATTTTACACGATCCGTGAAATTCGTTCCAAAGGTATGTTATGTCGGCAAAGACGGACGGAAATTTTATCAATACACAATGATCGAGGAAGCCTCAAGAAAACGCTTTCTCTATGCCTACGAGGAGAATAGCAGCTATTCTACCATCGACTTTGTAAAACGTGCAATTATCTTCTTTGGCTATGCGCCCAAGATTATTCAGACCGACAACGGTATGGAATTTACTCATTTCACCAAAACCAAGCGTATACATCCCTTGGACGTGTTCTGTGCTCACCACAAGATCGAGCACAAGCTCATTCGTCCCAGAACTCCTTGGCATAACGGCAAGGTCGAGAGGAGTCATAGAAACGATCAAGAACGCTTCTACAACCATCTGAGCTTCTACTCATTCGGTGATCTTCAAGAGCAGTTGAAGCGTTATTTGCGCCGTTCCAACAACATTCCTATGGCTGTTCTTGGTTGGAAATCTCCTAATCAGAAGCACTCCGAACTCGAAAATACCTGCTCCTAGCCACGCGCCGCATATGCAGTCTCCACTCGGGGCTCCGCCCCTCTCTCCGTCTGCATATTAATTGTGTAGTTGTTACCTCATACTAAAAATTATAGTTATAGAAAAGGGGCTTGGGGATTATTTCCCCAACAAGCAAAACCTGCTCGATATGCAGCCAATAGGGCTGAAATCGAGCAGGTTCCGTTTTGTGCTATCACAAGCCCCCTGCTTGCTGGATTTATGCCGACTTCGGCAAAATCAGATATACCGAATTCAGCATCTCCGATCAATTCTCCGCTGCCTCCCTTTCCTGCTGCCGCGTCAGTGCGGAATAGCGCAGAAGCTGCTTGAGCGAATTGATGCCGAGTTTGCTGTAGATGTTTTTGTTGTGGGAATAGACTGTGCTTTCCTTGACGGAGATCGTTTCGGCGATCTCTTTGACGTTCAAGCCGTCGAGATAATAGTTGAAGATCTTCCGCTCGGTCGGTGTCAGCATTTCGATGCCTTCCAAGAACTGAATATACGCATCGGGATCGATTTCTGCCTGGCGGGAGTAGGCAAGACGCTGCAGCTCCAGCTGGGCTTTTTCAAATTCCGTCTGCGTGCTTTTGTGTTCTTCCTGCGTTTTGTTCAGAGAATGTTCCGCCTCGCGGAGTCTGCGCCGGGTTTCCAGATATTCGAGCTGCACGCGCTCATATTCCTGCAAAAGGGACTCACGTTCACTTTCTGCGGTTTGCTTTCCCTCTGCAAGCGCGGAGAGTGACACCTCATGCTGGCGGTCTTTTGCTAAAAGAAATTCAAACAGGTCGGCAATTTCGGGGATATCGCTGAACGCCGTCACTTCTTCTTCTGTTTTCAGCTGTTCCAGACTGCGCAGAATCGGCGACAGGAATCTTCGGCTGAAAAAATAACAGCTTGCGACGGCGGCGACCAGCAGTACGATCCACAGCGAGACATTCTTGGTCATTTCCGTGCGTTTTTCAAGATCATAATCCGATTTCCGCATCAGAACACTGAGCGTATAGTCGGGATTGTTCGGAGAGAGGGAAATGCGGCTTGTGATACCGAGATAGGGGATCGCATCGCCGTGGAACGAGTACAGACCGTGTCCCTCCGACTTGGATGTAAGGACACCCTGCGGCATCCGATAATATCCGTCTGCATCGCCGCAGCTGAAGCCGGATGCAATGTCGATCGTATCTCCGTCGGACGGAAGGAACAAGTACGTCAGATGATCCACTTTGGTCGGCTGTGCGTAATAGGCTGCAAAATAGCTTTCGCTGATTTCAAAGCCGCAGATGCCGAAGAAGCTGCCATCTGTACCCAGGATCGGTACACACAAAAGAAATACGCGCGTATCTGTTTCCGGAACCGTCATCAGCTCTGTAAAGCAGTAGGATTTTGTAATCGGGAGATCGGTACATTCGGACAGCCTTTGGTATTGGGGCAGAACTGCGGTATTGAATTCCAGCGTCCATTTCCGATGCGGCATGATGTCGTTAGAACGACCGATCTCAGCATTGCCGCGGAGCAGAACGACCGGGTTATAAGAGGACTTGTATCCGTTTGTTTGCAGATAGATACCTGCACGGGAGAATGCGGCGTTATCAAGGCTGCTGTTGACCGTGGTGTCGAGAATCGCGTAAATACCGGAGCAGTTTTCCTGCTGCATCTGTCGGAGCATCGGTTCAAGCAGCTCTGACTGCAATGCCGTGATCGCTTCTGCATTGTCTGCAAGATCGGAAAAACGGATGCCGCGTTCCAATAGAAAATCTTCCGTCAGTTCTGCCACGGTTTCGGACAGGTTGATTCCTGCAGCGGCAATGGCATCGAAGTGATGGGTGATGTCCTTTTCAAACACCTTGATCTGCATTTCCAGCGCATCAAAGGTGTCTTCCTCGATGTTGTCAAACTGATCGGTCAGAAACAGGGCAGTGACCAGAAACAGAAGCAGAAGACACACAAGCAGCAGCATATAACTGAACAGCCTGCGCTTTAACGACCACTTGTTTTGTGTGCTGTATCGGTTGACCGATTCCCATAAAAAGTTGCGGACGTGATTCATGGCAGATTATTCAATAGACTTGAAAAATTCCCATGTCTCCTCAGCGAGTGCCCGTACATCCTCACCGTTGGCAGCGCGCTCCTTTAAGGAGGATTGCATCTGACCGAGACCCTCGTACAGCGCGGTGGTCTTGGCATAGAAGCCGTCGATGTCGGGACGGGAGATCGCTGTATACTTTTCATTCATTGTCTGAATTGCGGCAAACAGACTCTTATAAGCATTGCTCGGATATTCGTAGGAGTCGATTTCCTCGTATGCATCGCTGCAGACCGGCATATAGCCCGTCTGTACGGCAAAATCGAGGTTGCGCTGACCCTCTGTCAGCCAGCGGACGAAGACCGATGCGGCTTCTACCTTTTGCTCGGTCGTCTTGACCGCGGCAATACCAACACCGCTCTGCGGAATATATTCAACAGCACCGCCGCTCATCGGCAGGGGAAGAACCTGCAGATCGAGCGGTTCTGTTGTATTGTCGGGATAGGTGACTGTGTCGTTATAATAAAGAATGCTTGCGGTAGAGCCGATGCCGCTGATCATATCACCCGTCGTAACGTGGGTATTGGAATACAGCTCTGCAACGGCAATGTGACCCTTTGCCAGCGGTTCTGCGAACATCATCCAGGAGTCGTAAACGGCAGGATCTTCCATATCGAACCAGCCGTCCTTTTCAAAATCAAAAGCAGGCGAGCCCTTCAGGGACTGGATGTTCAGCTCTACATGACGGATGAGATAGTCCATGGCACAGAATGTCTTACCGCCGGACCATTCATAATATTTCTCGGCAGCGGCAAAGAAGCCTTCCCATGTGGAAAGGTCGTCGTAAGTCACACCGGTGTCGGCGGAAAACCGTTCAAACTGTGTGCCGTTGATGAACAGCGCATAACTGGACTTGGACAGCGGGAAAATGGTCAGTCCTGCGTCAGTCATGCCGCTTTCTACAAATGCGGGAACATACTTTTTCAGTTCTTTTTCGTCAAACCACGCATTCCAGTCAACGAGATTTTCCGCACCCAGAAGACCTGCATGCGCCGTATGTGCAGAAAAAATATCGGGCATTTCGGGGGAGCCGGGTTCACCGTCCATCGCGGATTTCAGCTGACCGCCGATCTTGGAGGTATTTGTGACGTTGGTAACCGTCACGACGATGCCTTTTTCCAGACCGACGCTCGCATTGAATTCTGCAACAAGGCGGTTCATCGGAGCATCTGCCTGCTCACCGTAGACGTGCCAGAAGGACAGCGTGACCGGGTTGTTCGGATCGAGGGTGGTCTGTTCACCGCAGCCTGCGAGACATCCGACAAGGCCGGCGAGCAGCAGAAGCGAAAGAAGAAGTATGAGAAGTTTTTGCATGGTGTTTCAATCTCCTTGACTGATTTTTCTGTGATTTTGGGGATTTTCCATAAAATATTTACCGAAATCTACCCAATTTGGAGTTTTTAGGGAGGACAAATTCCCGAAAATCGGTATAATAATAGCTGCAAGCATGGTCAAAGAGGCGATAAGCTGTGGTTGTGTGTGTGAATTACATATCGACACGGATCCTTCTGTGAGAAAGAAGCCCGGCATGACGGATCAACGTCCGTGATGCTGTGACCGACGGTGCGCCAACATTCATCGGTCACGCTTTTTCGCAGAATTCCGTGTTTTTTGTTTGTTTGAGCCATATTATTTATTATAGCACAATTCTTCCTTTTTTTCAATAGAAATTGCTGTTTTTTAAAATCTGACGATCGTTTTTCTATGAAATTTGCCGATCCTTCGGCAAATCGCACTACAACGAAGAAAGGCGCTTTTTTATAAGCGAGAGTGGCTGTCATGAAGAAGAAAATTTTGTCGCTCATTATGATCTTTTCCCTGGTTCTGTCCGGATGTGATCTTTTGGGCGGGGCGGGCAATGAGACCGAAACAGAATCTGCGGCGGTTGGGATTACGGACGCTTCCGATACCGCTGCGCAGACCGATGTGCAGACACAACCACCCGCTGTGACGGATATGTTCACAGCTGACGCACGAACCGGTCTTCAGAAACTGCAGGCTCAGATCGAAGACGAAAAAATGGCACTCGGTACGGCATTCCTCGGTACCTGTGAGGGAGGGTATTCCGATGCCATGGCGTACATACAAAATCTCGGCGGTGATTTCATCGGGGCATATCCGTGGCTTGCGGAAATGCCAGAGGCACAGTATTTGAGCGCGGATGGCATGGAGCTTTATGCCGTTGTTCCGGCTGACGGCTGGACGGTGACGGTTTCCGCATACGTTATGGACCCGAACAACGACGGTATGCCGACGGTCGGCGATAAGCTTTACGAAGGGAATGATCCCGTGCTTTTGCAGGGCAACGTCAGCGACATCGTTCCGTCGTTCTGCGTGACCGCGAAAAAAGGCGGCGAAACGGTCGAATATTTCCCCTGCCTGAGTCTGGAAAACGGACGGCTGCAGCAGAATGATGCCGTTTATGACTTTACCCCGTACAGTCAGGTGATTCCGGGCATCGGGACTACCTCAATCGGTGACCGAATTGCGGGATGGTGGACAACAATCTATGAAACCGCTGACGGCGATGAGCTCCTTTTGTACCTCAATCTGTCGGAAGACGGTCTTGCCTCCTACTCCTGGGGCTGGGCAAACAGCGAAATGGGTGAGATCTTCGGCGGTACATGGCGTGCGCTCGGCGACAATATCGCGCTGCAGCTGACGGGCGGTGTCTTTGATCTGGAGCTTGGCTATGTGACCGATGCGCATACTGTGGAATCGGTATATTCATACAGCCTCATCGATTCCGACACGACCCTGCACCTGCGCCTGCAGGACGGAACATCACTGATGGACGGCGAAAACGGTGCCGATCTGACCTTCCGCTGTGAAGGAATGGTCAGCCCTGCGTTTGATCCGTATGACGGCATTACAGCGGCGGTGGCAGACCCCGGTGACTGCATTGGCGACTGGTACGCAAGCACGGTGCGGCACGACGGCTATGAAATGGATCTGCATCTGATGCTGAACGCGGACGGCACGGCTTCTTACCGCTACG
>JAZQWK010000072.1:0-3349 GCA_045632325.1 Eubacteriales bacterium | reverse complement strand
GATGCTCACGGACAGCCGCACGGAACTTGCCTGCAACCTCGCGGCAGAAGTTCGCCTGTACGGTCTTGCCGCAGACCTCATGCAGATACGCGGTCTTCTCGCAGATGTCCATGGAAATGACGGAGTCGGTGAAAATCAGCGGAGAGCGCGGACCGTACGGTGCACACCAGTCACCAAGACCGATGGCGAGCAGATGACGGTCATCGACGCGCGTGGTCAGATAGTTGACGTAGCGGTACAGCGAGGTCAGCGATTCCTCGACGATCTTCTTGTCACCGCGGTAACGGTAGACAAAATAGGGAAGCGTGATCAGAATGTTATCCCATGCCGGACCGTTGCCCCATGCAAAGCCCCAGCCGCCCGTCGGAACGATACCGGGAATCGCACCGCGCTCGTCCATGGAAGCACGGATGTGGCGCATCCATTCATAATAGTTGTTCTCGGGTGCGAGGTTGAGCAGGGCGTGTTCTGCGGAGAGCGCCGCGTCGGCTGTCCAGCCGTGCTTTTCTCTGTGCGGGCAGTCGGTCGGGAAGTGGTAGAAATTGGCAAGCGTTGCAACGCGGATCATCGACTGGAGCTTGTTCAGTGTATCGTCGGAGCAGGAGAACGAGCCGCGTTCGGGAAGCTCGGTGTTCATGACGATGTAGGTGAGCAGGTCTTCCGTTGCCTGTTCCTTGGTGATGCCCGTGACGAGACAGTAGCGGAAGCCGTGGTAGGTAAAGGCAGGCGACCATTCTTCCACGCTTTCACCCTTACAGGTGTATTCGTCACGCTGGATGTACAGCGGCAGATGGAAGTATTCCGGACGGACAAAGCGGATGTTGTCGACCTTGAAATTGCCGTCTTTATCAATGAATTCGCCGAAGATCATCGAAATCTTCTGTCCTTTTTCACCCTTGACGCGGAGCAGCGGAATACCTGCATAGTTCGTACCGAAGTCAAAGAGGTAACCCTCATCGACCTGCTCACAATGCGCGTAGGTCAGCTTCTGTTCGGGCTTGATGGAGACAGGGGTCAGGCGCGTCCATTCCCTGATCGGGTTTGCCGCACAGACGACGGACTTGCCGCGCGGACATTCGGACTTCACGGCGTGTGCCCATGCGCTGTCGTCAAAATCGGGCAGGTTCCAGCCGTCGATTTCACGGTTTGCGTCGTAACATTCGCCCTGACGCAGATCGTCGTAAATGACGGGAGAGGGTACCCAGACAAACGATTCGTCACCTTCAATTTCACAGGTGGTACCGTCGTCATAGGTGAGGGTCAGACAGACCGCCAGCTTCGGTGCGGATCTCCATGCCGCCTTTTCAAAATCCCAGACGTAGCCGCCGAAGCAGTTCTGCATACCGTTGCCAAGCTGGAAGCCGAGGACGTGCTTGCCGGATGCAAATTTGTCGGTGATATCGTAAACGTCGTAGTCCATGACGTCGTCGGGGTTGGAGATGTACGGGGACATATGACCGCGGGTCAGCTCCGCACCGTCCAGCCAAAAGCGGTAAAAGCCCAGACCGCAGACGGACAGCTCAGCCTTGACGGGCGTTTTGTCGGTGGTGATCGTCTTGCGCAGATACGGAGATGCGACCCATTCGGTGAGGTCACACATCGCGGTGTTTGCGCAGATAAAGTTACGGGAAAGTTTCATTTCGTGGTTTCCTTTCTGTGATTGTGGTTGTCTTCATTATATACGATTCGCGGGGAAATGTCAAGAGAGAGGGAGGAATTTTGAAATTAGAAATGAGAAATGAGAAATTGGAGGTTACAATGGGGAGAGTGTCAGCATCAATTTCTAATTTCTAATTTAGCTAAACCTATGGAAATTCCCACCAAAATATGTTATAATGAAAAAAACGCAATCTGTTGAGGAGGAAAACACCATGAAAAACGCAAAACTGATATTGGCAACGGGCATGGGATATCCTGTGTCGACCGAGGAACAGATCCCGCTGATCAAAAAGGCAGGCTTTGATGGGGTCTTCACGGGCTGGTCGGATGACGCTCCGATTCGTGAGTGGGCAAAGATCGTATCTGACAACGGCATGATCTACCAATCCCTGCACGCGCCGTTTACCCGTGCGAATCTGATGTGGGAGGAGGGTTTGGCCGGTGAGGAGGTTACGGACGAGCTGTGCCGCTGTCTTGACGCCTGTGCCGAAAACAACATTCCGATCACCGTCGCGCACGCGTTTATCGGCTTTGATACGCACAATCCAAATCCGTGGGGTATTAAGCGCTTCGGACGTGCGGCAGAATACGCAAAATCCGTCGGTGTCAAGCTTGCGCTGGAAAACACCGAGGGTGAGGAATATCTGGAACTTTTGATGGAAGCACTTTCTGATAATCCCGCCGTCGGCTTCTGCATCGACACGGGACACGAGATGTGCTACAATCACAGCCGCGATCTTATTACAAAATACGGCTCCCGTTTGATTGCCACGCACTTAAACGACAACGTCGGCATTACGGATGAAAACAACATCACGTGGCTGGACGATTCCCATCTGCTTCCGTTTGACGGCATCGGCGATTGGCAGGGCATTGCCGACCGTCTGAAGGCAATCGGCTACCGCGGCGAGCTGACGTTTGAGCTGACGTCTCTCAACAAGCCGCAGAGAAATACGCACGACCGCTATGCCGCTTGGAGCTTTGAGGAATATCTCGCTGCCGCCTATGAGCGTGCCTGCCGTCTGCGCGCCCTTTTCTGATCGTATAAACTGTCAAAAACCCGTGAAAATCACACGGGTTCTATTGACAATCCATAAAAAACAATGTATAATGAACACAAACATAATACTTTGCAAAAAGGAGAACCGATATGAAAAACACAAAACAAGTGCAGCTGACACTGGCGGCTATGCTGATTCTGGCGTCAACGGTATTCGCATCCTGCGGCGACAGTACGCCGACGACCTCCGGCGACGGAACGCAGGCGGTTACCGGCGGCGTGACGGAAGCCGTGACAGAAGAAGATCCCGCGCTCAAGGACAATCTGCCCGAACGTGATTTTGGCGGCTACGAGTACAAAATCTACACGCGCGGATGCTGTGCGGGCGGACACAAGGACGGTGTCTGGCAGCTCGAGGAATCGGGTGAAATCGTCGATGACGCGGTCTTTGCACGCAACAAGGCGGTTGAGGATCGCTTCAACGTCGTCATCCGTGAACCCGAAATGGCGGAAAACGAAGATATTTCCGTGCCCACCAACTCTCTGATGGCGGGCGACGCGATTGCCGACCTTGCGATCCACCTCTTCCGCTTCCTCGGTGACTTGGCACTGCAGCAGCTGTGTGCCGATGCCAATACCTTGGAATATCTCGATTTTGAGAAGCCCTGGTGGAACACCTATCTGATCAAA
>JAZQWK010000071.1:0-1639 GCA_045632325.1 Eubacteriales bacterium | reverse complement strand
AATTTTGTACGATTCCGTCCGCGACCAGGTCACGCGCTCACCGCCCTGACGCTTCGGCAGCACGATGCAGTCACCGTAGGTTCCGATGCCCGCAAAGTAGGTCGCCGCTTCGTTTCTCGGTCGCCCCTCGTCAAACGCGCCCTCTCTTGTGATATAGGCATTTCCGTCGGATGTCCTTGCATACTCAATCGCGCCTCCGAAATACTTTTCCAGCGCGTCGAGCAGCTCCTCCGAACCGCCGTCAAACCCCAGCTGCACAATCTCCATGCGCCCCGACGGACGGATCAGGACACCGAACCGCTCACGGTATTTGTCATACGGTGCTTTACGTCTGTTCATGATGTTCCTCCTTTTGCTTCTTCAAAGATTCAAGGTATTCGTGTTCCGTCATCAGCTCATCCAGCCGGCCCTCGTACATCGTGCCGCCGGAGTTGCCCGCACCGAGCAGTCGGCAGGAATAAAAGCGATCCCCGGCGCAATACGGCTGTTTTGTTTCGTTGTCGATCCGCGCCATACGCTTGACCTCAACACCTGCAACAATGACGGGGATCCCGCGATATCGGCACCGCTCCCCGGTATCCAGCGCGATCAATGCCTGTCCCCAGTTCATACAAGCACCTCCAGCGGGTTCTCGATTCCGCAGTATTTGCACAACGCTTTGATCGTCGTCCATTTCAGATCGGCTTCACCGTCAAGCACCTTCGACAGCCATTCGGGATCGCGCCCGATTGCTTTTGCCGCTCGGTTCAGATTGCCTTTTTGATAGATCCGCTCCCAAAGCTCTTTTTGCACCGGGAACGGATTTTTCTTTTGCATCGCGTGCGCAAGATTCTTCTGATATGCCATTACTTCGGCGACCTCCCGTTCCAAAGGAAGTTGCTGTTGTAGTGGCACTCACAACATCCGCACGTTCCGCGCTCCTCCGATTCGCATTGCTCGCAGTGCAGCTCACAGCTCTGCGGGAACGTGTCGCAGAATACGCAGATATCGCACACGTCTACCCGCGGCAGGATCGCCGCCACCAATCGTTTGAGAAATTCGTTGTCTTTTTTCAGTTTGCTTTTCCACATGATAATACCTTTCTGATTGTCCTTCGGAATTGCGGCGAATGCCGCAAAACGCGGACAAACTTGTTTGTCCTTCTGCCCACCGGGGCGCGGTGACAGTATCAAGCTTTCCTTGACTTGTCACCTCACCCCCGTACCTGTCAGCCAACAGGCACGAAATATGAAAGGAGGTACGATCTGCAGCTCATGACTTCCGCAGAAAGGGTACGTCTAAATTTCACCGCACCCCGGTGAGCAGAATATGTATTTACTGTATCCCGAGCCTCTGACGAAATTCGGGATTTTCCTTGACCAGCTCCGCAAAGACCGAACCGACAGAGCGTGACAGGCAGGCTTGCTCGGTGCGCGTCAGACCGTTGTCGCACACGTCAGATTCATGCACGTCGCGGTACAGATCACGGTCTTCTATGAATCCGCCGTCCTCCGTGCGCTTGGCAACAAATCCGACCTTTACGCGTTTCATTCTTTTTCTTCCTCCACGACCTCTCCGCCGACCTTGTTTGCAATTCTGCGAACCGATAAACCGACAACTCTATTCGTTACTTCTTTTGCATTTCTGCCTTTCATGATCC
>JAZQWK010000070.1:0-6583 GCA_045632325.1 Eubacteriales bacterium | reverse complement strand
ACGACATGGCTACGATCCGACTTGGAAGAATTGCCGGTTCTGTGGTCACCCGAAGCGGGTACGGCACCATCCCTGCCGTCAGAGCCGATCTATAAAATCATCGTATTCACCCGCAGGTCAGCCGACCGCATCGCACCGCCCGACGGAACACGCGCCGTCTACCAAAGCGACATCGTCACGGAACTGGTACGCAAAGACGTCAACAAGCGGCGTGCGGCAGAGCTTGTCTGCGATGCATTGCAGATTACTCCCGATGAAATTCTCGCCTATGGCGACAGTGAAAACGACCGTGAGCTTCTCTCCTGGGTCGGAACTGCTGTCACGATGTACGGCGCAAAACACGATATTTTCTCAATCACGAAACATCATACCCAAAACGTCGCAGAATCGGTTCTTCGCTTTTTGCGGGACGAGGATGCGGCACTGAACCGAAGGAGTGGAACCCATGGCTAAATACAACATCATCGACATGGAGCGTACCGACAGAATCGGCCGTCTCATCGACGCGCTGTTCGATCATATGCCGGAAATTGAGGCTGACCGTGCCATTCTTCTGACGGAATCCTACCGCGCAACGGAAGGAGAACCGATCATCACACGCCGTGCAAAGGCATTTGCGCATATCTGCGAAAACCTGCCGATCACCATCCGCGACGAAGAACTGATTGTCGGTTCCGCAACGAAGGTCGCACGCGGCTGTCAGGTCTTCCCGGAATACTCCTTTGATTGGCTGGAAGCGGAATTCGATACCGTCGAAACACGCTCCGCAGACCCGTTCTATATCTCCGAGGAAACCAAGGCTTCCCTGCACGAGGTCTACAAATACTGGCGCGGCAGAACCACTTCCGAGCTTGCAACCTCCTACATGGCAGAGGAAACCCTGCTTGCTATGCAGCACAACATCTTCACACCCGGCAACTACTTCTACAACGGCATCGGTCACGTCACGGTTGACTACGGCAAGGTACTGAAGATCGGTTACCGCGGCATCATTGAGGAAGCAAAGGCGGAGCGCGCAAAGTACTCCTTTGAGCATCCCGAATACAACTGGAGAACGCACTTCCTCGATGCAGTCATTACCAGCTGTGAGGCGGCGATCACCTATGCAAAGCGTTATGCACGTCTTGCGATGGAAACAGCCGACAAGTGCACCGATGCAGCCCGCAAGAAGGAACTGCTTGCAATCGCAATGAACTGTGCAAACGTTCCCGAAAAGGGTGCTGAGAATTTCTGGGAAGCATGCCAGTCCTTCTGGTTCATTCAGATGCTGCTGCAAATCGAATCCTCCGGTCACTCCATCTCCCCCGGACGCTTTGACCAGTACATGTATCCGTACTACAAGGCAGATCTGGAAGCAGGCAAGATCAGCCCCGCATTTGCACAGGAGCTGATGGACTGCATCTGGGTCAAGCTCAATGACCTCAATAAAGTACGTGACGCGGCATCTGCCGAAGGCTTTGCCGGTTACTCCCTGTTCCAGAACCTGATCGCAGGCGGTCAGACGCCCGACGGTGTAGATGCAACCAACGATCTGTCGTTCATGTGCATCCAGGCGACCAAGCACGTGCTTCTGCCGATGCCGTCGTTCTCCGTCCGTGTCTGGAACGGCACCCCGCACGAATTTCTCATCAAGGCGGCAGAGCTGACCCGCACCGGTGTCGGTCTTCCCGCTTACTACAACGACGAAGTTATCATTCCCGCGCTTCTCAACCGTGGTCTGACCATGGAAGATGCGCGCAACTACAATATCATCGGCTGTGTCGAGCCGCAGGCGCCCGGCAAGACCGACGGCTGGCACGATGCCGCATTCTTCAATATGTGCCGCCCGCTGGAGCTTGTCATGAACTCCGGTGCCGACAAGTCCGGCTCCGAGGCTGACGGTGTTCAGATCGGTCCGAAGACGACCGACATCACCGCCATGAAGAGCTTTGACGAGTTCTTCGATGCGTACAAGGCGCAAACCAACTACATGTTAAAGCTCCTTGTCAACGCGGACAACGCGATCGACCTTGCGCACGCGGAACGCTGCCCGCTGCCCTTCCAGTCCTGTATGGTGGAAGACTGCATCGGACGCGGCAAGTCTCTGCAAAACGGCGGCGCAATCTACAACTTCACGGGTCCGCAGGGCTTCGGCATTGCCAACATGACCGACGCACTGTACGCCGTCAAGACGCTCGTCTTTGAGCAGAAGAAGCTGACGATGACCGAGCTGAAGGAAGCGGTTGAGCACAACTTCGGTGAGGACATCTCCGACAACATGGCACAGACGCTGACCACCAAGGAAATCTCCCGTCTCGCAGCTGCCGGCAAGCCCATTTCCGAGAACACCATCAAGGAAACCTTCAAGCGCATCAAGCAGCAGGGCAACACCTCTGATTTCCAGCGCGCAAGATACAGAAAGGTCCGTGCACTCATCGACGCCGTTCCGAAGTACGGCAACGATATCGAGGAAGTCGATACCTTCGCACGCGAGGTGGCTTACACTTATTCCAAGCCGCTCGAAACCTTCAAGAACCCCCGCGGCGGTCAGTATCAGGCAGGTCTGTATCCCGTTTCCGCAAACGTACCGCTCGGTGCACAGACCGGTGCGACCTGCGACGGTCGTCTGGCATTTACGCCCATCGCCGACGGCGTTTCGCCCACGGCAGGCAAGGATACCAACGGTCCGACCGCATCCTGCAACTCCGTTTCGCATCTTGACCACGGCATTGCCTCCAACGGCACGCTGTTCAATATGAAGTTCCATCCGTCCGCGCTGGAAGGCACGGCGGGTCTGGAATCCTTCGTGGCACTCATCCGCGGTTACTTTGACCAGAAGGGCAGCCACGTTCAGTTCAACGTCGTCAGCCGCGATACGCTGCTTGACGCACAGAAGAACCCCGAAAAGTACAAATCCCTTGTCGTCCGCGTTGCAGGCTACTCTGCGCTGTTCACAACGCTGTCCAAGTCTCTGCAGGATGACATCATCAACCGTACCGAGCAGGCGAAGTTCTGATGACAAACGAGATTTATAACGTCCGCGGACGCATCTTCGACATTCAGAAATTCTCCGTGCACGACGGACCGGGCATCCGCACCATCGTCTTCTTGAAAGGCTGTGTCCTGCGATGCCGCTGGTGCTGCAATCCCGAATCCCAGAACTGGGAGATCGAGACGATGCTGCAGAACGGCACGAAAAAGACCATTGGCTATGATACCACGGTCGGTGAGGTTCTCAAAACCGTCATGCAGGACAAGCCTTATTACCGTCGTTCCGGCGGCGGCATGACCCTGTCTGGCGGAGAATCCCTGTATCAGCCGGAATTTGCCCGCGCACTGCTCACCGCCTGCCGCGAAAACGGCATCAACACGGCGATCGAAACGACGCTGTGTGCCGATTGGGAAACCGTCGAGCCGTTCATCCCGCTGATTGATACGTTCCTCGTTGACATCAAGCACATGGATTCCGCAAAACACAAGGAATTCACAACGCAGCCAAACGAGTTGATTCATGACAACATCCGCCGTCTTGCAAAAGCAGGTGCAAACATCGTTGTCCGCGTTCCCGTCATCCCGGGATTTAACGATACCCCGGCAGAACTGCACGCTATCGCAAAGTTTGCATATGAGGAGCTCGGTGTTTCCGAGATGCACATTCTCCCGTATCACAAGCTCGGATATGACAAGTACATCGGTCTTGGCAGAGACTACCCGATGGGAGATGTCCCGTCTCCCGACAAGGCAAAGATGGAGCTATTGCGCAACGTTTGTGCATCGACAGGTATCACCTGCCACATCGGCGGTTAACTCCAAAAAATTTCTAATTTCTCATTTCTAATTTCTCATTTTTACTCTCCTTCGGAGGTTCTTATGAAAACACCATCCTCCCTCCTTCCCCCGGATCTTGCCGAACAGGCTGCATCCGGAAAGGTTCGCATCATACAGGAGTTAGTTCCCGGCAAACAGATCACACTTGCACACATCATTGCAAGTCCCGATCCTGTGCTGTACCAAAAGCTCGGTCTTGACCCGACCGTCGACTACTCCCGTGCCGCCATCGGCATGATTACGCTGTCCCCGGCGGAAACCGCGATCATCGCAGCTGACATTGCCACAAAGGCATCTGCCGCAGAGATCGGTTTTGTCGATCGCTTTTCAGGAACCCTGATCATCACAGGCTCCATATCCGACGTTGAAGCGGCATTCCGTGCAACGCTGGACTACTGTGAGGAAAAGCTCGGCTTCTCCGTCTGTCCGCTGACGAAGACCTGATGAAAAAGATCATTTTAATCGGTCGCTCCGAAGCAGGCAAGACCACGCTGAAGCAGGTGCTGCGCGGCGAAGCAATCACTTACGCCAAAACGCAGTCCGTCAACTATCACGATATCGTCGTCGATACCCCCGGCGAATATATCCAGACAAAGCATTTGGGCGGTGCACTTGCCGTCTACTCCTATGAAGCAGACGTCGTCGGTCTGCTTGCGTCAGCCACCGAACCGTTCTCCCTGTTCGGTCCGTGTGTTGCCGCAACCGCGACACGTCCCGTCATCGGCATCGTCACCAAATGCGACGAGAAAAACGCAAAGGTCGAAATGGCTTACGGCTGGCTCAAGGAAGCAGGCTGTGACCCGATCTTCTGCGTCGATTCCGTCACAGGTCGTGGAATTACAGAAATCCTCGACTACTTAAACCGTTAAGTCCGCAGGGCTGTCCATCATCCCATGCGTTCTTATATACAAAACAGCCAAACAAAAAATCTTTATAAAAAAGGAGAACACAATCATGGCATCCGAATACGCTATCAAACAACAGATCTGTGAAATCGGTAAGAGAATCTACGACAGAGGCATGGTTGCCAACAACGACGGCAACATCTCCGTCAAGATCGGTCCCGATGAATTCCTCTGCACCCCCACCGGTGTTTCCAAGGGCTTCATGACCCCCGAATACATCTGTAAGATCGACTCCAAGGGCAACATCCTGCACGCGTATGAAGGCTTCAAGCCCTCCTCTGAAATCAAGATGCACCTCCGCGTTTACAAGGAAAGACCTGACGTCAACTCCGTCGTTCACGCACATCCGATGTACGCTACCGGCTTCGCAATCGCAGGTATCCCGCTGACCGAACCGGTTATGCCCGAAGCAATCATCCAGCTCGGCTGCGTTCCGATCGCTGAATACGGCACACCTTCCACCGAAGAAATCCCGGACGCTGTTTCCAGATATCTGCAGCACTACGATGCAGTTCTGCTCGAAAACCACGGCGCTCTCGCATTCTCCGACTCTCTGCTCAACGCTTATCACAAGATGGAATCCGTTGAATTCTACGCACAGCTTCTGTTCATCGCAAAGATGCTCGGCGGCCCGAAGGCTCTCTCCGAAGCACAGGTCAAGCGTCTGTATGACCTCCGCCGTCAGTTCGGCTTCAAGGGCAAGCACCCCGCTGATCTCTGCCCCGTTCTCGCACAGGGCAAGACTCCCTGCCCCAACTGTGATTTCTCCGGCAACGATTGCGCAACCTCCAAGGCTGCCAACACGCCCGCAGACAACGACCTCGTTGCTGAGATCGCAAAGCGCGTTCTCGCTCAGATGGGCAAATAAGGAGAATTTGGCATAGCCAAATTTTCATTACCGACCTCATTCGTCATCCTTCGGATGACACTTTCCCCGACCGGGGAAAGCTCGAAGTCACTCCGACCGATGGTTGGATCAATCTCACTCCGACGAAAGGTCGAACGTATATGAACAACAAATCACTCGAAGACCTCATCCGTGAAGAGCTTTCCCGTGCCCGTGCGGCAAAGGCGGAACCTGTGGACAACATGGTTCTCTCCCTTGCAAAGCAAGTGGCGGAAGCAGTAGAGGCGGAAGCTGCGCGCATCGGCGTCAACGCCGTCGTGGCAATTTCCGACCGTGCCGCGCGTCCTGTGCTCGTTCACGTGATGGAGGATGCGTATATTGCAAGCTACGATGTCGCACTCCAGAAGGCTTACACCGTTGTGGCACTGAAAATGTCAACGATGACATTGAAGCCTCTTGCGCAGCCGGGTGGATCGCTTTACGGCATCCAGTTTACCAACGACGGTCAGATCGTCATTTTCGGCGGCGGTGAACCGCTGAAGATCGGTGACCGCGTCATCGGCGGACTCGGTGTATCGGGCGGCTCGGAGGAGCAGGATGCTTCCCTCGCGGCATACGGTGCAGAAGTATTTGCCCGTCTTGTGAAACACGCATAAAAGCATGCTTTGAACAAAGCATTACTGACCGAATCCCATTTTCGGAAAGGAAACAACAAACATGGATTACAAATCTCAGAATATTGAAGAAATTGTCAAGAAGGTTCTCGCTGACATGATCGGTGACACCGCTGCCGCACAGGCAAAGAGTGTTCCCGCAGCGAAGATCTCCGCAGGCAAGACCGCAGGCGGCGCGATTCCCGCAAAGGCACACGTCGCGATGCTGGTTGAACCTGAAAAGTTCGTTGTCAAGGAATACCCGATGCCTGAAGTCGGCGACGATGATATCCTCGTCAAGGTTGAAGGCTGCGGCATCTGCGGTACCGACGCACACGAATTCAAGCGCGACCCGTTCGGTCTGATTCCCG
>JAZQWK010000069.1:0-4003 GCA_045632325.1 Eubacteriales bacterium | reverse complement strand
GAGAGCCATACCGTACGAGCCATTTTCAAACTTCAGAAGCTCGTTGGACTTGCACTTTTCGATGCCGTGTACCTTGGCGATACCGTCACCGACTGTAATGACGTAACCGATTTCGTCTTCTTTCGTCCTTGCGGCGTAGGTTTTGATCTGATCGGCGATAATTTTGCTGATATCGTCTATTTTCAGCTGCATATTCGATCATAACTCTTGCACTGCAAAAGTTATCTCCTTTCTTTAAACAATGATCTCTGCAAGATTCCGGCGGAACGTATCCAGACGTGCCTTTACAGATCCGTCCAACTGTTTGCCGTCGATCACAAGAACCATACCGCCGACCAAGGAAGGATCGACATGACAGGTCAGAATGATCTCTTTTCCGGTCATGCTGAACAGCTTATCATATAGCGTCTCTTTCTGGTGTTCCGTCAACGGTTGAGCGGTAGTACAAATGACCTCTGCAACTGCATATACTTCACGGTACATCTTCTGATATGCCTTGACGCAGTCATGCAGATGACAGAACGCATATTTTTCGCAGAGAATCTTGAAAAAGTTGATGATATTTTTCTCGCACACCCCGAAGGCTTCATCGATCAGACCGAGTCTTTCATCGATCGGAACGGCGGGCGTGTCAAGCAATTTCAGATATTCGGGCTTTGTCTGCAGGAGTGCATCTACCTGCTCAAGCGTACAGAGGTAATCTGACGGTCCGTCTTCCCCTGCTTCCTGTGCAAGCATAAACAGTGCACGCCCGTATTCCTCGGCGGCGATCATTGGTCTTCTCCGAGCTGACCGATAAAGCGGTCAACGATCTCCCGGTTGTCTTCCTCCGAAAGATTCTTTTCAATCACAGCGGACGCGATATCCACTGCCATCGACGAGACCTCATCCTTGATCTGGTTCAGTGCCTTCTTCTTCTCCATTTCAATCTGCTCGTCGGCGCGGCGGAGGTTCTTTGCGGCGGTTTCATTCGCCTCGCGGATGATCTCCTCCTCCTGCTTATGTGCACGGGACGTTGCCGAGCGGATGATTTCCTCACCCTTGGCGCTTGCCTGTGCAAGTTTTTCTTCATATTCGACACGCATGGCGGCGGCGGCATCTCGGTCAGATTGCGCCTCGTCGTACATATCCTTGATTTGCTTTTGTCTTTGGTCGATGATGTTCTTGAGCGGAACGAATAAGATCTTTTTCAGAAAGAGAAACAGAACGATTAAGTTTCCCCACGCAAAGATCATAGTCCAGACGTCAAGACCGACAAAAGATTGATATTCGGGCATAATAACTTCCGTCCTTTATTTTTGTTCGTGATAGGATCGCGTGTGTTCCGATATCAGAATACGAACAGCAGGAGAAGTGCTACGACCAGCGAGTAAATACCGGTAGATTCGGTGATCGCACAACCGAGAATCATCGTGGAACGAAGATCGCCGGATGCCTCGGGCTGACGAGCCATACCCTCAAGTGCTTTACCGACCGCGTTACCTTCACCGATAGCGGGACCGATAGCACCGATACCCATTGCAAGACCTGCACCGAGTGCACAAGCTGCCTTTACGATTGCGTCTGCCATTTCCATTATAAAATACCTCCAAAAATAATGTTTTGTTTTTGAAATCGTGTTACGATTCAGATTCAGTTTTCAAGTTCCTTGGGCGGGAATGCGCCGCCGACGTAGACCATGGTCAGCATCGAGAAGACCAGAGCCTGAACAAATGCGGAGAACAAATCGAAATAGATCGATAAGAACGCCGGGATACCGAGCTGGAAGATCGGGATCGTGTTGATCATCTTCACGGGAATCCACTGCAGCACAAACGCACTGAGCGCGGCAAGTGCCGTGTAGACCAGCGACGTCAAAACCGAGCCGCCGGCGATGTTGCCGAAGTGACGGAACGACATCGATATCGGGCTTGCAAGCTCCGAGATGATGTTCATCGGCGTCATGACCGCAACGGGTTCGGTAAAGCCCTTGAGCCATCCGACGAAGCCGTTGTTTTTGATACCGCCGTACCAGGTCAGTGCTGTGGTAGCAAGTGCCCACGCTGCCGTCGTGCTGAGGTCAGCCGTTGCAGAACGCAGGATGTTCGTCATACCGAGCAGCGTACCGATGATAGAAGACGCAAACAGCGCTCCGATATACGGTGCAAAGTGCAGGTTGTGCTTCCCCATCGTGTTCTCGACCATATCGTAAAGCATTCCGATGATCTTTTCCAGCACGATCTGCTTCTTACTCGGTTTGTCAACCGACAGATTCCGTGACAAAAGCCACGCCGCCGCCATGATGAGTGCCATTGCAATCCACGACGTCAGCGTCGTTTGCGTGATGGTGATACCGCCGAGAACGGGAATCGTCCATAATATGCGTGGACCGTCCATAGTGTTATTCCTTAACCCCCTTTCCGAGTATCTCTGCGACCGTGATGATCGGTCGTGTCGCAAGCACCGGAATGATCACTGCAACGTTGTTGAAACAATCCAGCTTTAATCCGATGCCGATCAGAATTCCGAGCACGGCAAATCGCAGATAGTATGATATCGAAAGCGACAGTTTCTGACGCTTTTTGTCTTCTTCACGTATCGCGCTGTTGACGCTGATACAGATGATGAGAAAATAGAGCAGATTTGCGGCGGCACCGAGAAGCCCGCCCAAAATCACCGATCGGTCAAGATGACCGGCAAGCATGAAAACCAGATACATCAGCACAAGCAAAACCGCTTCGCCGACGGCAATTTTCAGCATTTCTTTGAACGTTACGTTTTGAGTCAGCATGATATCAATCTCATTATGTTCATGACTTTTTGTCTTCATTCTGTTTGCGGATGCGATACGGAGAATCCCGCTCGGTTCGGCTGCGCGAGGACGTGATCTTCGCCGACTTTTTCAGATACGATATCGCAGAACAAGCGCCGATCACCATTCCGAGGAGAATGAACAGCGCCATCCAGCCGCGGTTCCATGCAAAGCGCGTATGCAGGTAATTTCCAAGCAGCCCGAGCAGAAGCGGCGGGCATACGATGGATGCAATGGCACCCGAATAGACCTGAAACAACAGCACCGCGCGGTAAAAGCGTGTGGGTTCTTTCATATCAGAGCATCAGCGCATTGAGCGTGTCAACGACTTCCCCGTCGGACGCCTTCTGCACAAGGCAGAACATATCCGAACCGACCTCGGGCAACGTCACACCGCGCTCGTTGACGGTGACGTGCAGGGCTTTGCGCTCATACATCGGGGTATCGGAGCGAACGGCACAGTATACCGTCACGAGGTCCCAGCTCATGCGCGTGTGATGCTTGCCGTCCGCATAGAGCGTGTACGCAGCGCGGACGGGATGGTCTTCGGAAACGGTTTCCAGCGTCTGACCCGTGATGATATGTCCGCCGATTTCCCACGGCGCAAACACAACGGGCACAGGCATTTCGGACACACAGAGCCGTGCAGACGGAATATCCATCAGTACGTTCCATTCCACTTTTTCAGCAGAGGTAAAGTTTCCGAGCATCGTGACAAATTCAACGACGTTTTCCGCAATCAGCTCGCGCCCCGTTTTCGGCGAAATATCGTCAGCCTCGGACTTAAGCAGATTTGCTACGTTGCGAAGCGGTCCGACAGCAACGAGCGTGATGTCACGGACACCGCCGTTATTCGCAAGTGCACGGCGCAGAACGCGGACGGCATCGTCCATCTGCGGGGTCGGAATCTGCATCCGTTCTACGTACGGGCGGGAATATTTCGCGTAGTTGGGCTCCCACATGAAGCCTTCGTCCTTCAATACACCGACGGGAACTTCGCCGAAGCCGAAAAATTCCAGCTCGTATTTCAAAAACCAGCCGCCCCAGGGATTGCCGATACAGTACGTCGCCGCAACGATTTCCGCTTCTCCCGCTTTTGCAAGATTGCAGAGGATGGCAGCTGCGCCGACGTCGTCACAATCTCCGCCAAGGTCCGTATCAAAAATAATCTTTTTGCGTTCGCTCATGACAAAACACCGAATTTCTGCGTCC
>JAZQWK010000068.1:0-4595 GCA_045632325.1 Eubacteriales bacterium | reverse complement strand
TGCAGATAACACACAAACTTCGGATGCGGGGTATCTTCCACAGATTGTGGACAATATGTCTCTTTCCAGCGAAGTAGCTGCTGTATTCGGGAATCAATGCATCGCAGAGCATATTGTACTTTGGCTTGATGTCGTGGGTGTTCGGTGCGGTAATCCGACAGCGCTTTCGACGGTTCTGTCAGACCGAAATCTGCGGACAACTTGTCGACTGCTTCTTTTTTCGATATGCCGAACAGTTTTGCTGTGAAGTCGATCACATCTCCCTGTGCTCCGCAGGAAAAGCATATGAAACGAGAGTCATAGCCGTGGTTGTCATAAAAGTGCATAGATGGATTGGTATCCCCATGAAAGGGGCAGAGGATATTGCTTCTGCCCCCGACATCCAATCCATAGCGGATCGCGGCGGATCGGACATCGACATGGGATTTGATATGTTCAAAAATGGTTTCTGCGGGTTATCTCTCCTCTCGATCACGTTCCTGTCGCCTCTGCATCCGATGCATCTCATTCATCGCCTGACGAATGGTTTCCAGACACTCCAGTTCTTTCTTAACATCAGTCTGAACAAATTCGCAATCGTACCGTTCCTTGCAAGCCTTTTCCAGCTTGCTTTTCCAACGCGGCGGATTCCATTCCTCCATGGAAAGCTCATGCGCTGCAAAGTAGTCGATGGCGGTGTGATAGGCATGCAGCTTGCTTGCATGACGCTGTTCAAACCGTCTGCGGCGTTTCCGGCTCAGACGTTCCAGCTTCCGCTGATACCGCCAGCTATGCTGCCAAATTTCATACATACGAAGATGTTCTGTCATGGTACGGATTTCCGTTTCTGCACCCTGCTGGGCTTTGTTGAGACGGTAGTACCGGGTGTTCAGACCCTCGACTTTGTTGTGGATGTCTGCCGGTGTCTGAATCCGATTGATCTCCATGTAACTTACAGCCTTGAGACGACGGTCTTTCTGGGCAGCGGTGTGCCGTGGATTGTTCTGCAGAAGATACCGTACCACATCACGGTCAATCCGCTCGGTACGACCTTTGGCATTGTTTCTGCTCCAGCCATGCAGATTACTGACACGGGCACGAACCTGGCGCATCATAGAGCGTTCCTCCATGATCGTGCGGTTGTAGTCACCTTTTTCGGTACGGATGCCGCGGCGTTCCATCTGTGTCACCGACGGTCCGAGATGGATGGTCGGTTTCAAGGAGATGCCCTGCCGTTCATAGGAGCGGTGGTCAAGGGTGGTCTTCTCCCCGATATGGGCAAGATACTGATTGCATAATTCCGCCCAGGAGGAACGCCACAGTTCTGCTTTCTCGCGGCGGTTCCAGTCGGTGGTCGCAATGGTTTCACACGCATATTGACGTGTTTTCGGGTCATAGATACGGTTTCCATGCTCGTCCCGACAGTACACCTTGCGCTGTTTGTCGTCCCATGTACCGTCCACTTTGAACGGTCGCATGGTCAGCAGGATATGTGCGTGCGGATTGCCTGTGTAATTGTCATGAATGGCAAAATCCGCACACATCCCTGCATCGACAAAGTTCTGCTGACAGTAGTCACGCATCAACGCAATTTGCTCCCCGCGCCAAAGTTCCACGGGAAGGGCGACATTGATTTCACGCGCCAGCTGCGCATGTTTGTTCTTTTCAACCTGTTCTACGGCGTTCCAGAGAACCGCACGTTCGGAATACTCCGGCGGTGCATGAGCCGGCAAAAGAATCTCTTTGTGGATGACACCGCCCTTGTTTGTGTAGTCATGCGTTACACCATCCCACTCGTTGAGGATCTTCTCACCGCTTCGATATGCCGCAGCACCGACGGCACTGCGTCCTTTGGATCGTCCGATAATCTGGATACTGCAATGATAAATTGCGGGTATCACCTCCATTTCTTTGGGTATGGGCTGTGCCCATCTGCCTTGTTCCCCCAAGGGGTACAATGGCATTTCTTTGATTTTCGCACTACCACAATTTGTGGTAAATAAGTGCGCCCTTGGTTTCTCCAAAAGGGGTTCTTACCACGGGAGTTCCTCTCCGACCTCATCTTCTCTCATCGCATCGAGGTTATTTCCGCGCAGGAGAAAGTCTCGGAACTCATCATCACTCATGGAGACAGTCTCGGGATACATGCTCTCGATGATCGCGCCTTTCACGATCAGACGATGGCTGCGGCGATTTCGTTCCTGAAAATCTTTACGCTGAGTCTGAAGCTGCTCACGGTTCTTCTGTGCAGCGGACTTCGGATCATTTGTTGTTTTGATCATATGGTTTCCTTTCTGAAAGCGAACAAAGATTCGCAATTCCGGCATAAAATGATGCAGTATTGTTTACATGTACATGATATACTACCGTTAGCTGATACAACAGGTGCGCTCTCCTGTTGTTGTAGATAGTATACCACAAAAAATTGGCTTGTGCCGTATATCCAAAACGCAGGATTTTTGATAAAAAATGCGAAATTTCCACGCTTTTGGAATGGTTGTCGGGAGGTTGAATCAATGGGTAAATTGAGTAAGGAACTCGAGGAGGACGATGTTGTGCATATCAGGCTGACGTTACAAGAGAAGCTGCGAGACCTTCGTGAGGAACGCGGGCTGAAGCTTGAGGAACTGTCAAAGCAGATTGGTATTTCAAAATCTGCTCTTGGTCAATATGAAAACGACGAGGGCAAAGAAATCGGACATAAACACATCTGCATGCTTGCAAAGTTCTATAATGTTTCGGCGGAATATCTTGTTGGGCTCTCGGAAAACAGAAATCCTGTAAACGCAGAGGTTCGTGATCTGCATTTACAGGATAAGACGATTGAGATGCTGACGAGCGGCAAGCTCAACAACAGATTGATTTGTGAGATGATCGAGCATGAGGATTTTCCGCGATTTCTGGTAGACACGGAAGCCTATGTTGATCGATGGGCGGAAATGGAGCTTGGCATCATTGATATGCTTCTGTGGCAGATCCGGGAAGAAATCTCGGAGCAATATGGCACCGTCCTTTCAAGAGAAGATCTGGCAAAACAAATGGATGCATTCCATATTCAGGAAGAGGAGTTCTTTGCGCAGAAGGTTGCTGATTCTATTTTCGGTGTTGTTCACAGCATCCGAGAAGCACATTTCAACGACAGTACGACTGCGCCCAAAGTCAACATTGCCCGTTTGATCGGCGGCATTGAGAGTTACATGAATCTGGTTGCGGAACCGAATGTGAATGACATGTTTGAGTCCATTTGTGAGGATTATGGAATCAATCCCGATGCGCTTTCGTACCAGCAAATCAATGCATTTAAGGAGGTTTTGAAGAAGTCGATATTTTTGACGAAGGGGAGAAGGGGGAAGAATAGTTCAGAGAAGGGCAATCTTTGAACGACAAATTGATATAATGCAACAAAAATAAATTTATCCATACAAATGCATCGCAAAAACAGAACAAAAGTGATGCTGCGGCAGATTTTGAGGGTGCTTCAAAATCTGCCGCAGTTATGTTATTTATGACGCGATAAATGTACCGTAAATTTATCAATATTATTCCTCAAATCGTTGACGATGTGCCGAAAAGGTGGTATAATAAGAGTATAATCCAAGAAAAGTTTGTTTACCGTTGAGAGGTGCAGATATATGGCAATGAGAACACACGAAGTAGCTGAAAAATGGGGCATTACCGCACGTCGTGTGCGTGTATTATGCGTGAACGGACAGATCGACGGCGCATGGCGTGAGGGCAAGATCTGGTACATCCCGGACAACGCGCCCAAGCCTGCTGACGGACGTATTCGCAGCAAGGAAACGCTGATTTTGCAGATCGAGCGAAAGAAGGCAGCACTGGATACCCGCCGCCCTCTGACAGAATGCGAAGCTGCTCGTCTGAATGAAGACTTTATGATCGAGTACACCTACAACTCAAATGCGATTGAGGGCAATACGCTGACTCTGCGCGAAACGGATATGGTTCTCAAAGGCCTGACCATCGATCAGAAGCCGTTAAAAGATCACATGGAGGCGGTCGGTCATAAGGATGCGTTCTACTTCATCTGCGACCTTGTACGGGATCGTGTGCCGCTGTCTGAAACGGTTATCAAGCAGATTCATACGCTTGTGCTTGCCGACAAACCGATGGACCGCGGTGTGTACCGTCGAGTTCCCGTCCGTATCATGGGTGCGAAAAGCGAGCCTGCACAGCCGTATATGATCGAGCCAAAGATGTATGAACTG
The DNA here is from genome assembly GCA_045632325.1 of Eubacteriales bacterium. GTDB lineage: Bacteria > Bacillota > Clostridia > Oscillospirales > CAG-272 > RGIG3925. Next base: position 390 of record JAZQWK010000068.1, on the reverse strand, counting down.
ATGGAGAAGTATACATCGGATGAGAGGAACATTGTCGAGAAACTTGCCGATTTGCATATCGCATTTGAGACGATCCATCCATTCATCGACGGCAACGGCAGAACCGGACGATTGATCGTAAATCTTGAACTGATGAAAGCAGGTTACCCGCCGATTGATATCAAGTTTACCGACCGTATGCGGTATTATGATGCATTTGAGAACCGCGGTGAAATGGTGAAGCTGTTTGCGGAGTACCTTGATAAGCGGCTCGATCAGTACCTTGATGTATTGGCTAACGAATGAGTATATTGCTGGCTTTGTTTTTCAATCTATTGTTGTAGGGAGTTTTTTATGAAACCCGAAGAAAAATCAAGATTAGTCATCGATAAAAAGTTAATAGAATCCGGC
>JAZQWK010000067.1:0-7466 GCA_045632325.1 Eubacteriales bacterium | reverse complement strand
ATTACCGCGATGTCGACGCCAAAAAGGCGAAAAAAGAGGACGCCGCCGTGCGGTAACACGGCGACGCCCCAAAACGAAAAGGAATGTCTATTGGTAGTATACCATAAACGAAAGGAAATGTCAAATGGATACTTATAAAAGTAGAGTATATACTGAAAGACCTGATTACGCCGACTATGATGCGCCAGCCAAATTCCAAGCGATTGAGGGCATCATAATGACGAAACTAAAGCGTTATCCGAGCGCAATATGCTCTTACAGCGGCGGTTCTGATAGCGATATCCTTGTCGACTTGATCGAGGGGGCGAGGAAACTGATCCATCTCCCACCTGTCAAGTATGTATTCTTCAATACTGGTCTTGAAATGAAAGCAATTAAAGACCATGTTCAGGAAACGCGTGAAAAGTACGGGATCGAAATAGACGAAGTAAGACCCGACACAAATATCGTAATTGCATCGCGCAAATACGGAATACCTTTTGTCTCCAAAATCATGTCTGCCGGACTTGAAGAATGGCAAAAGAAAGGAATCCCACTTGAAATCGCAGATGAATACAATCAAGCAGATGACAAGAATGCAAAGCGAGAGGAATTGAGACAACGCTATCCGAAATGCGAATCCGTCATTAACTTTTTGTGTTGCTGCAATTCAGCAGGAGAACCGCGTCCGAACATCCAACTTGTTATTAACTCGTCAAAATATATGCTTGACTTCATCCGCGAATCGCCTCCTGATTTCAAAATCAGCGCAAAATGCTGCGACTATTGCAAAAAGCAAATCGCTCATAAAACACAAAAAAACTATAAAATGGTTATAACGGGTGAGCGGAGAGACGAGGGCGGGATGCGATCCGTTCCGAAAAAAGATTGCTCTGCAATGTGCTTCACGGAAACCGCGGACGGGAAATATCGGTTTAGACCGCTGTATTATGTCTCCGATAAAGACAAGGCTTGGTACAAGGAGTACCACGGCATCAGATATTCGGACGCATATGAGGTTTATGGCTTGACGAGAACGGGATGCTGCGGATGCCCGATATCGCACAAGGCGGTTGCAGACCTTGAGCTAATTAAACCTTACGAACCAAATGTCGTTAAAGCGGCGTGGAACATTTTCGGCAAAAGTTATGAGTACAGAGCGAAATATAACGAATATAAAGAAAAACGAAAAATTATTGAAAAAAGCGAATTGCAAACACAGATTGAATTATAAGGAGTGAAAACTAATGATTGCTGAAAAAAGAACAATGAGTTTTTACCCCGCGCCCGCTCTGGTGAATATCAAAGTCCACGTCTGCGATGATTGTGAGTCGGAGGACTTCCTGTATAGGATCGGAGACGGCGAATACTGCGCGAATTGCGTCCTTGATCACTTGGAGAAAGTGAGGGAAGACGCATGAGCAACATGAGCGTATACAGACAGATGGTCTCTTCCGAGGAATCGCTGTTCGGCGTTTTGAAGAACGAGATCGGTATGAAAACCAACTGCGTCCCGTTTGCGGTCAAGGCGATCAGCGCGTTGCAATCACTCGGTCAGTTATCCGAGCGGGAGGCGCTCAACGCCGCGAACACGTTCCTTGACAATCTCCAAACCTTGAATCAGGGCGGTATCACCGCGGAGGATTACGACAAGATCGATTTTATCAAGCGTGGAAACGTGATCACGATCAGCGCCCGCGTCGAGGCGTTTCTGCGGGCGGCGGCGCGTAAGGGATACCGAATCCTTGATACCATCGTCCCCGTCCCGAGGGAGGACGCGGAAACCACCTATTACAAGGAGCAATTCGCGGACGGCGATATCATCTATCTGCTGGATGACAGACGCAAAAACGGGGACAGGAGCATCACCGCCGAGCGCGTGATCAACGGGTATTTTTCCAAGTATCTCTGCCGCCTTTGCGTCACAGAGATCGCCACAAACAAGCGGCTGCTGATGGCCGCGACGGAAATGTCAAACGACGAGCTGCTGGAGATCGCCAAGTCGAGTGAGCAGGGATTTTATAAGACCAAGTGGGAGAAGGTCACGGACAATTACGGCAAGGTGCGGAATCAAAAGGTCGCAACGGGCGAGCTGAACCCGTCGTCGTTTTGGTGCCGTTGGACTGGCGAGATGGTCAAAAAGACAATCATTCGACGCGCATTAAAACGCGTCCGAGAGGTCTTGCCGGAGCTTAAGGACACAATCTATGCCTTCGACCGCGAGACGGAGGATCAGATCCCCGTCCCGGTCGTGCAGAAGGAGATCGATCTCCCGCAGATCGACGAGCCGGAGCAGATCGAAGACGTTCGGCTTGACAGGCTGACCGACGCGCAGAAGGCGGACGCGAAGGATATGCTGGAACTGTTCAGCGCGAATCCGAAGCTCGCCGCGGAGAAAACCGCCGAGATCAAAGCGAAGCTTGAATCAGGCGTCCCGGTGCAGACGGTCGTTAACGCCGAATACGCGGCGATCGTCAATATCAAGCGGAGCAAGAAGCTGTACCCGGAGATCAAGTCGTTTTTCAAAACCGAAGGAAAGGAAAATACTGATAATGAAAAAGGTCAATCTTAAACAGGGAAGCCTTGCGTGGGACGCGGCACGGCAGACCCGGATCGGCGGGAGCGAGGTATTCGATATTGTCCGATATTACGCCACCGATCAGGAACTTCAAAACTGCGGTCTTGACTCGGAAAAATTCAAGGAGGAAAAGCCGTTCTCGTCCGCGTGGGCGCTCTATCACAAGATACTTGACGACGGTCAGTACCACCGGGAGGAATTACCGCCGGAGATGGCGGAGTACGGTCACGCCGCCGAGCCTTATGGTCTGTCGGTTTTACAGAAAGGGAGAGCGCGGAAACTCCACACCGGGGACGTATACGCAAACGATCGGCTTATCGCAAGTCTTGATATCTCCGGCGTGGCGGAGGCGGTCGACGTTCGACCGTTTGACCGCGGCGACGGTCAGCCGAAGATCGGACAGCGGTTCGTGTGCGAACAGAAGACAATGAACCCGCAATCGGCGAAAAGTGGGATCCCGTACAAGTATCTTGTCCAAGCGCAGTATTATCTAATGGCTACGGGAGCGGATTTCTTCATTCTGCAAGTGATGGTTTTGAAAAATGATACCGTCTTCGAACGCGGTCGGATCACGCAGATGAGCCTGAAGAAGCGCAAGGAGTATCTCGCCGAGAACATGACCGTATCGCATTATTATTTTGCCGCGAACAGGCATCTTGAAGCCCTGATCCGCGTTTGCTTGGAGCGGTTCTTCGCCGCGGTCGAGGCGCGGAACGAGCCGGGGGCGTATATCGTGACCGATTCCCAGCGCAATATCATCAGCACGATCCGCGCAAACTCCATGTTTGCAAAGGACCGGATCGTCAAAACAGATCTGACCGCGTATCTCAAAGCGAAGGACGCCGCGGACGAAGCGGAGCTGGAACGGAAAGCCGTCATCCAAACCTTTGTTGACAAGGCAATGGACTATAACGCTTGCATGTTTGCCGACGATCACGGCAACACGGCGCAGTTTTCCGCGTCGGGCGCGTTTCTTGTGAAGGAGGGCGGAGCATGAGCGAGCGGATACAGCTCCGACCCTATCAGCAGGACGCGGTCGAGAACGCCGTGGTGATGCTTGCGGAGCGCGGAAATTCGATGATCGTCGCCGGTACAGGAGCCGGAAAGACTGTCATGATGGCGGCGACCATTGGAAAGTGGTTCGGTGGATTCTATGCCGCGACCGGGCGCAGACCGCACGTCCTTGTGCTGGTCCACAGGACGGAGATCCACGATCAGAACCGTGAGAAATTTACGCGGGTATGCCCCGAAATTCAAACGAGCGAGATCACGGCGGATCGAAAGGGCCTACACGGATATATCCATTTCGGCATGGTGCAGACCGTTGTCAATCTGCTTGAGGATTTCGCGCAAGCGGGAAGTTATTTCGATTTGATCGTGATCGACGAGGCGCACCACACGAAGGCTTCTACTTATGAGCAAATCATCAACTGGAATCGAGCCGGAAAACCAGACGCCGCGCTTCTTGGCGTGACGGCGACCCCGAACCGCGGGGACAAGCTGCCGCTGATCGAATACTTCGACAATTACTATCAGATCACGACGCGGTTTTTGATGGACAGCCATTTTCTTGTGCGACCGACGATGAAGGACGCATCCCCGGAGTTTAAAACGGGAGAATTGGTGGAAATCGGGCATCTTGCGCGGAACGTAAACCTTGAAGATGAATCCGGGCGGACGCTGATCAGGAATCTGTTAGAGCGATATCTTGAACTTGCCGAGCCGGGGCAGACCATCATCTTCGCACCGTCGCACGAATTTTGCAAGACGATCTTCTTCGCGCTTCAAGCAATGGGACGCCGCCCGGTCTACCTCGCGCTTGAAACGGGAATGGACGAGCGGCGGGAGATGCTGGACCGGTTCAGGGACGGAGACGGGACAGAGCTGATCAACGTGGACATCTGCACCGAAGGCTTCGATTATCCTGCACTTCGGAATCTCGTCGACTTTGATACAAACGGGACGCAAGGACAATGGATTCAGAAGGTCGGTCGCGTATTGCGAACCGCGCCCGGGAAAACGAGCTGCACGGTCATCGATTTCGGCGGAAACATCAGGATGTACCCGGACGGCGTCGAGACCGACGTCAACCTCGAAGGCGCTGTCAAAAAGAAGAAAGGCGAGCATCTGACCGACGAGGATTTCTTCGGCGTGATCCGCGCGGAGAAGGACCGGCAGACAAAGGATTTCGATTTGCCGGACGGGATAGAACAGTATACGCCCTATCACCCGCCGGGCGGCTTTGAAACCGTCCCTGACCCGGATTTCGGCGTCGTTTACGCCGCCTGCGGCGACAAGACCGATTGCTTTATCGTGCCGGATGAGGACGATTATACCGTCTATCTTTCGGACAAAAGCAAGGTCAAGCGGATGGAATCGGGATCGTTTGCGTTCGCGGCGCGGATCGCGTCGGCGTTTGAGAATTACGACGTCGACAAAAGGATCGACAAGGCGGTCAGTAATATGCAGATCAGGCTGCTCGCGCCGGATTACGCGACCACCGCTATCAACTGGTATCAAGCCAACTGCATCATCGCATGGAAGGTATGGAGGGAGGACGTAAAATGTTTGAACAAAAAGCCCGGATAAAAGACGTTTCCCGCTCGATGAGCGGAGAGTGTGTTGTCAGCATCGTGATCCCGCCTTCCGCGGCGAGCGCCGCCGCCGATTACATGGGAAAAGACCTGCGCGTCCGAGTTTGCGAATGGAAAGACAAGCGAAGCCGTGACGCGAACGCCTATTTTTGGGAGCTCTGTGGGCAGCTTTCGGCGAAACTTCAGATTCCGCCGGAATCAATCTACCGTGAGCTGATCAAGGGCGTCGGCGGGAATTATGAGATCGTGCCGATCCGAAACGACGCGGTCGAGACGTGGATCAGAAATTGGGAGAGCCGCGGCGTCGGGTGGGTCTGTCAGACCGTGCCGAGCAAGCTGGAGGGCTACACCAACGTCTTCAGCTATTACGGAAGCTCGGTATACGACACCGGGCAGATGCACAGGCTGATCGAGCTGCTGATCGCCGAATGCAAAAACAACGGGGTCGAGTATGAGACGCCGGAACGCTTATCAATTTTAGGGGGTATTTTCTAAATGATAAATGTGGTAATATTGCAAGGGAGGCTTACAGCCGACCCGGAACTCAAAACAACGCAGACCGGGAAATCGGTGTGTTCCTTCAGCGTCGCCGTGCAGCGCAAAAAATACGGCGACGATCCGCCGGAGACCGATTTCTTCGAGATCGTGACGTGGAGCGCCCTTGCGGAGTTTGTTTCGCACAATTTCCGAAAAGGCGATCAGATCGGGATCGAAGGAAATCTCCGGGAAAACAAGTTTACGGACCGGGACGGACGGAATCGCACCTACATCAACGTGACCGCGCTCAACGTGCATTTCATGGGCGGAAAGCGGCGGGAAGAGCCTGATCAGGAAGACAATCCGTTCGACGAGATCGATTTAGAATAGGAGGGAAAGTAGATGGCTCGTCCGCTGAAGGACGGGGTTGATTACTTCCCGAAGGACGTTGACTTTTACCGAGACAACAAGATCAGGTTGTTGCGAGCCGAGTTTGGCGCGAAGGGTATGTATCTTCTCGACTACATCCTTTGCGAGGAACTATATAGCAAAAATGGATACTTCATTAAATGGGATAACGACGCGTGCTTCATGGTGTCAGACGGTGCCGGTTGTGGGTGCGATCCCGACTTCATCAGCGAGTTTATATCCGGGTGTATCCGACGTTCGTTTTTTGATAAACGGGTATTTGATATGTTTGGCGTATTGACCTCCGCGGGTATCCAGCGGCGCTATATCAGGATGATCCAAAGCCGTGATTATATCGAGATTATTAAAGAGTACTGGCTGCTCGACGTTGACGAAAAAAAAGACGTTCCGACCAGTATTTGTGATAAGCTCGCCTTTAAAAAAGTTTCCGGTAAAAGAAACTCCTTTAAAAGTAAAAGAAACCACGATAAAACTACCGATAACTCACAAAGTAAAGGAAAGGAAAGTAAAGTAAATAATAGAGAGTCGCGCACGCGCGCGACCACACCCACACTCGACGACGTAAGAGATTACGCAAAGGAAAACCGGCTGCGGATCAGCCCGGAGAAATTCTTTTACTATTACCAAGCGAAAAACTGGAAGGGAATCTCCGATTGGAAGGCAAAGGCAATGGAATGGGAAGCAAGAGAGCCGGAGAAGACCGACACAAGCAACATGGCAGCGTATGATCTCGACGAATTCGAACGACGGCTTAATCAGCCGGATTAAGGAAGGAGTTTTTTGAAAATGGAAAAAGCAGTAATGATTTCGATTAAACCGAAGTGGTGTGGAAAGATCGCTTCCGGCGTGAAAACAATTGAGGTGGAGTAAATCATGAAACAATCTTTTAAATTCGTGGTCCATGGCAGACCACGCGGGAAAGAACGCGCTCGGACTTATTATGATGAGCGCACAGATAAGATGCGGACGGTCACGCCGACCAAGACGCGGGATTATGAGGATGAGATCGCGTGGGCGTACAAGCAATGCGGAGGGCGAAAATTGAAAGGCGCGGTCAAGGTCACGATCTACGCGGTCTTTACGGTCCCGGCGAACACGCGGAAGGCTGATCAGATCGCCATGCTTGCCGGGGATATTCCACCGCAAAAGACGCCGGATAATGATAACATCGAGAAGGTGGTCTTTGACGCGCTGAACGGGGTAGCTTATGACGACGACCGGCAAATCGTCGAAAACACGACGGTCAAGATGTACGGGGACGCGGATCGGATCGTCGTGGAGGTTGAGGAGATATGAGCCTGAAGTTTATTGCATTACCTCTCGAACTCTCAAAAGCAAACGAGTTTGTAGATACTCTTCACAGACACCACAACTCCGTTCACCGAGATAAGTTTCGCGTCGGTTGCTCA
>JAZQWK010000066.1:0-25122 GCA_045632325.1 Eubacteriales bacterium | reverse complement strand
TGTTCAAGATTCATACGCCCAAGGACGGACGTCTTGAACGCATGAACTGGAATCACAACTTTGATTCCGTCAAGGTCGCACATTGGGATGCGTTCTATACCGAAACCGAGACCGAGAATATCGGCGGCGACTGGCTTGCTCCCGGTCAGATGAAGGTATACCGCATTTGATCTCCAAATCCATAGAATGACTTGACAAAATCCCCCGTATATGGTAAAATGGACAAAAACCATACTGTATACGGGGGATTATTTATGTTGAAAAACAATTTTGCGGCGATATTCCTGTTGTTTGCGCTGCTCTGTCCGATCTTTGTGTCCTGCGGCGGACAATCACTCAAGGACGTTCCGACCAAAACACTGCTCAATGAAGTTCTGACACTGTTTGAAAACGACGGCAATGTCGACGTCTATTATTCCGATGCAGGTGAAGACGACGATAACTATTTTGATCCGGGTCTTGCAGGTCAGATCTTCCTTGGCGAATACGGCGCACCGCTGACCGAAGACGGTATCATCACCGAGTACGCACACGCCATTCCCTCCGCGCTGTTTGCTTTCGAAATCGATATTTTCAAAACGGCGGATGACGCTGCCGCAGACGCTGTCGAAGCATTGCTCGAAACCCGTTTCGAGATGAAAATGGCACTTCGCTCTCAAATTGAGCATTATCTGAGCACCAATCCCGAATCAGCCAATGAATTAAAAGCGCTGGACGATATGGAAATTTTCCGTATCAACAACTACGTCATGCTCTTGGCAACACCGGACAATCAACGCGTCAAAAACATCGTTCACACGCTGCTCGGCGCAAAAGCTGCAGCAGAAGCTCCTTCGTCGGCTGCAGCGTCCGCACAGACGGAAGCGGATACCGTCACTGAACCGATCGATCCCGTCGTGCAGGCAGCAGAAGACGGATTTACGATGACCGTCACCTCGCACAGTGCTCCCGACCGCGTCGTTCTCGGCGGCACCTGTGCGATCGGAGCGAAAATTCACATTGAGGGCGGTATCAAGGATTACGTTTTCGGCACGGACTATAATTCCTGGCTGGTTGAAGTAGAGATCAAAGATCAAGGCGAAAGTCTGCTCAAGATCCGACAGGAGCTGGACGGCAACCTGTCCGTTCCGCTGACGGTAGAGGTTCCCTATGATAAAAGCGTAGATTTCTCCGATCACGGCATATACGCCGCGCTGATGGGTGACAACTTCCAGGGACATTTCGTTCAGCAGCTCGACGACTGGATGGGCACCAATCTGTTAAACGAGGATCAGCAAAAAAAGATGGCACGCGCCATCAAGGATAAGGTATCCTTCTGCGAAAACTTTGATACTCAGCTCATCTACATGATCGTACCGAATCAGTGTCTGATCTATCCCGAAACGATGCCCGATCGCTACGAGCGCTCTACGGCTGACTATACCCTGCTTGATCAGTTCCGTGCGGCGGCAGAGGAAGCGGGCGCCATCGTGCTTGATCTGTATCCCGTCATGGAAGAACACAAAAACGACGAGTTCAAGATCTATCACAAGACCGACTCTCACTGGACGGACTACGGTGCCTATTGGGGTTATCATACGCTGATGACGGAGATTGCAAAATCGTATCCCGATGCCGCACCGCTGCCCATTGACGGCAATCTTCGCTTCTATACCCAAACGGTAGAAGCAGGCGACATGATGACGCACTTTGAAATCGACAACGCACTGATCTCCGAAACTGCCACGTTCGCCGAATGGCTGGTCGATTATCCGAACCGTCCGAACATCTACGTTGACAACCGCTGTGAGATCGACAATCACCTTGTTGCAAAAAATCAGGTCGTCACCAATCCGAACGCAGACGGCAAGAATCTTCCCTCCGCGATGATCATCCGCGACTCGTTCTCGTTCAATGCATTTGCCTTCCTCAACCAATCCTTCTCCGAAATCTATTGGAATTACACTTGGGATTACAAGTTTAAAAAGGTCGATATCAAAAAAGCAGACGTCGATTATCTGATCTATCTCGTATCGGAAAAGAGCCTTGGCAATATTCTGTATTGATAAAAAATCACCGCCGACAGTGGATCGCATCCATGTCGGCGGTCATTTTTATGGTTTTACAGCTTTTGTGCCATCCGCAATGCCATAAACAGCGCATGCGTTGATGCACGACGGCGAACGTATTCCCGTGCTTCCAGCGGTGCACGGCGACCGGGAGAAAGCTCCAGGCGCTCCACAGCGGTCGTAGTTCCGTCGGTGCAGGCAATATAAACCGTTCCCGCAGGTACGGTGACGGATTCTCCGTTCTGCGATACGGTCACATCGTCGGTACCTGCAACACCGGTAATACCGATACCGATATCCGCACCGACGGCAAGACGGCATCCGCGCGCCATTTCCTCGGCAACCTCGGCAGAATAGACGGAACAGGTCTGCAAGGTCTCTGCGTTAACACCGACCATTGCCATTTTCGTTTTCTCTGAATAGGTGATAAACGCACCCGACAGCACCTCGGATGCACCGGGGATATCGGTGATGCGCTTGGCGACGTAACCGCCGGTACACGATTCCGCTGCAGAAACCGTCAGATGCTTTTGGCGAAGCGTCGTAACAAGTGCATCCTGAACGGAATCGCAATCAATGCCCCAAATATAATCGTTGAGAACGCCGGGGCGGTACGGCTCACAGGAAATACCACGGATTTCTTCTGCCACCCGATGACAGATCTGACGACATTCATCCTCCGATTTTCCGCGCGCGGTCAGACGCAGGCGCACCTCGCCCTCTCCGCAGTACGGCGCAACGGTGGGATTTCTGCCGTTTTCCATATAATCGGCAAGCACACGGTCGACAGCTGCCTCTCCGATGCCGTACATACCGATATTCAGCGAATAAAACAGTTCTTCGGTCGCGGCGGCAAGATACGGACGGACGCGCTCGGTATACAGCGGTTCCAGCTCACGGGGCGGTCCCGGAAGCAGAATCATCGTCTTCTCTCCGTCCTCTATCCGTGCCGTCATCGCAAAGCCGGGAGCAGTTCCGTAGTCGTTATCAAAGACGACCGCGTCTTCGGGCAGCATCGCCTGCTTTTTCTGATTTTCGGTTTCGGGCAGATTGCGCTTTTGCAGAACCGCACGGATTCTTGCATAAGACGGCTCGTGCAGGACAAGCGTCTTTCCCATCACCGCGGCGGCGGTCTCCTTGGTCAGATCGTCTGCCGTCGGACCGAGACCGCCAGTCAGAATGATCAGATCAGAGCGCGAAAGTGCGGTTTTCAACGTTGTCTGCAGACGTGCGGGATTGTCACCGACGACAGATTGATAATAGCACGGAATTCCAAGTGCGGCAAGCTCACGGGCAAGAAACGCCGCGTCGGTGTTGATGATATCGCCGAGCAGCAGCTCCGTGCCGACGGAAATGATTTCACAAGCAGTATATTTCATCATAACGCTCCTCACTTGGATGTATAATCGCTGTCAATCTTAATGACCGTACGGAAACGGGGATCCAGTTCACCGATCCGTCGGCGGATCTCTTCGACGGCACGAACACCGTCCTCTGCTGTCAGCGAAAACGGTACCAGCAGATCAAAAATCAGATTGATGCGGTTTTCGCCGTCGGTAATACGAAAATCGTGCATCGACAGCGCAGGATCAACCGCAGTGATGATCTCATTTACGGACAGACGCAATCCGTCGACGAAGTCGTTTCCGACGGTGATCGGATCCGTATGAACAACTGCCGTAATACCAAGCTCATTATAAATACGCACTTCCAATGCGTCCACGACCTCGTGCGCGTGACGGATGTCAGCGGTATCCGGAATCTCGGCATGAACCGATGCAAACTTTCTGCCGGGTCCGTAGTCGTGTACCAGCAGATCGTGATAGCCGATGATACCGTCTCCGGACATCAGAATTTCGGCAAGCGCATCGGTCGTCTCCTTATCGGCAGGCGTACCGAGGAGCAGATCGACCGTCTCTTTTGCAATGCTCCAGCCGCAGCGAAGAATCATCAACGATACCAGTACACCCATGATAGCATCGAGCGGGATGTGAACGGGCAGCAGCATCCCGACCACCGCAGAAAGAATGACGACGGACGACGACAGCGCGTCTCCAAGGCTGTCGGCAGCGGCAGCACGAAGCACAGCCGCATCGGTCAGAGATGCAACGTATCGATTATACGACCACATCCAGAGCTTTACCAGTACCGATGCGCCGAGCAGAATCAGCGAGATCACGGAAAACTGCGGCGATGCCGATTCAAACAACCCGGAAAACGACGAACGCAGAAGCTCCACACCGACAAACAGAATCAGAAACGAAACGATCAGCGACGCGACGTATTCCAGCCGTCCGTGTCCCCACGGATGCTCGGCATCGGGCTTTTGTCCTGCCAGCCGTGCACTGATGGCGGCAACCAAGGAGGAACCGGCATCAGACAGATTGTTAAACGCATCGGACGTGATGGCAACGGAGCCTGCAAGCATACCGATCACCAGCTTCAGAATAAACAAAAAGAGGTTGCAGAGAATCCCGAGGACACCCGCAAAAAAGGTCAGACGCATACGCATCCCGGGCGCATCGACATTCTCGTTACGGTAAACGAAACGCGATAAAAGAAAACGAATCATAGGGTTCCCTTCCTATAGCAGAACACCCTACCGCGGTGGTCACGGCAGGGCAATTCCTTCAGATCAAATCGTAAACGTATCGATGGAAACGGTCGTCTGCTCGCCGGTCTCCATATTTTTCAGCTGTGCCTCGCCTGCTGCAAGCTCGTTGTCGCCGAGAATCAGCGTATAACGCGCACCGATCTTGTCGGCATACTTCATCTGCGCCTTGAGGGAACGACCGACGATGTCGGATTCCGCCCACTTGCCTTCAGCGCGGAAGCGGGTAATGATCTCAAACGCCTTGAGCGCGGCTTCGTTGCCCATGGATGCGACGTACAGAAGCGGCTTTTCCGTGTTTTCAATGATAACGCCGGACTTTTCCATCGCGTCAATGAGACGGTTGATACCCGCCGCAAAGCCGATGCCGGACAGTGCGGGACCGCCGAGCTCCTTGACCAGACCGTCGTAACGACCGCCGCCGCAGATGGTGGACTGTGCGGCACCCGTAATCGGCGCGATAAATTCAAAGACCGTCTTCGTATAGTAGTCAAGACCGCGAACGACGCGGGAGTCAACGACGTACGGAATCTGCAGAGAATCCAGCGCCTTGGTCAGCGTGTCCATGTGATCGGCACAGCCTTCACACAGATGATCGATGGTACGCGGTGCGCCGTCTGCAATCTTGGAACAAACGGGAGACTTACAGTCGAGAATACGGAGCGGGTTCTTTTCCAGACGCTCACGGCAGGTGTCACACAGCTCTTCCTTGTGGCTGTTGAAGTATTCCTTCAGTGCTGCGTGATACTTCGGACGGCACTCGGGGCAGCCGATGGAGTTGACGTGCAGATCAACGCCCTTGATGCCAAGCGTGCTGATGACTTCATGCGCCAGCGCAATGACGTTTGCGTCAGCCAAAGCGGTATCCGCACCGAACATTTCAACGCCGTACTGGAAAAATTCACGGAAGCGTCCTGCCTGCGGCTTTTCGTAACGGAAGCAGTTGATGATGTAGCAAAGCTTCAAGGGCATCGCGTCAGAGCACTTGCCGTTTTCGATGATGGAACGGACGATACAAGCCGTACCCTCGGGACGGAGCGCATAACGTGCTTCGCCGTTACCCTTGGATTCGAGTGCGTACATTTCCTTCTGCACAACGTCGGTTGTATCACCGACACCGCGCTGGAACAGGTCGATATTTTCAAAGGTCGGGAAACGGATTTCGCCAAAGCCGTATTTTGCGGAAATTTCTCTTGCCGTTTTTTCAATATACTGCCATGCCGCGACCTTATCGGGCAGAATGTCCATTGTGCCGCGGGGCTTTTGAATGTTGGTTGCCATTGAGTGATTGTCTCCTTTAAGTTAATTTCATCATACGGACGTCGCGTCCGGTAAATTGCAGATTCTGGTACTGCCCGAGCAGGCGAGAAAGCACACGCTGGGAATACCGCTTTTCAATTTCACTGTGCGTCAGGTTTGTGCTGATGATGCAGGACTTTCCTGCATTGTAACGGGTGTTGATGAGATTGTACAGACACGCCGCGGTAAACTGATTGGAAAGCTCCGCACCGAGGTCGTCAATGATCAGAAGATCACATGCAAAATATCGGTCTGTTTTTTTCTCATCCATCCCGGTATTGTACGTGCGGTTGAACCGCTCGTCCTCAAAATCTCCGAACAGGTTCTGCGCCGTTTCATAAAGCACGTCAAATCCGCGGTCAATCAGAGATTTTGCAATCGCGGAAGACAAATGCGTTTTTCCGAGACCGGTCTGACCGAAGAACAGAAGATTCTGGGATTTCTGATCGGAAAACACCTCGACGTAACGCCGAACCGTGTCAAGAACCAACTCCATTCTTTTTTTATCAGCAGGCTCCGTGTAATACTGCAGGGAAAAATTATCAAAGGTCTGCTTTTCCATCAGAAGTCCGATGCCGGACGTTTCGTAGCCGGCAAGCACCAGTGCACGCCGCATACAGGAACAAAGGCGCTCTCCGTGATCGATAAAGCCGGTATCTTGACATTTTTCGCATTCGTATTTCAGATCGAGATAATCGGTCGGATATCCGATCATGGCCAGAAGGTCGGCACGCTGGGACAACAGCTCTTCGTTTTCATGGCGAAGCCGTTCCACTCGCTGCTCCAAGCCGTCACGACCGCCCATCGCTGCCTCAAAAATACGAAGACCGGTCGATGCAAGTGCTTCGTTGATCTGTGCAAGCTCCGGATGCTTCGCTTCGACCTCACGCATACGCATCCTTTGCGTCTCTCCTGCCGCCAAGTGCTTTGCAGTGAATTCCTGTTTGATGCGCCTGTAATTTTCACGGTTGAACATACGGAATCACGCCTCCCTTCTTTAGTCGATCAGTTGTTATCATCAAACGTGCGATTCATCGCAAGTTCAATAAAGGTATCAATATCATAGCTGGCAGCCTGCTGCGTTGCTGCTGCAGGTTCCTTCTGTTTCGTTGCGGAAGCCTTCTTCTTTTCAAATTCAGCTTCAGCCGCGTCCACCGCCTCGATCGTGCGGATCCCGTTTTCATTCCATCCCGACAGGATCTTATTGATATAGGACATACGCGGTGTTTCAATATTTTTGACGGTAATCTCATACGCACGGGTAATGACTTCCATCGGCATTGCATAGGTCGTCGTCCATGCTTCGATATATTCTTTTTCCTTTGCGGTCAGAGCACGTTCTCCAAGTCCGAGCAAACGGCGGATCTTATATTCATGCTCCCGCATACGCTCTCTTGCCGCAACGTGCGCTTCCAGTGCTTCCACGGAACGAACGCCGTCGTCATACAATCCGAGACCCGTACGCACGACGTAAGAAACCGCTGTTTTCCCCAACGTGTTTTTGCAGTACATAAACAGCAGCATCAGATACTCATAATCCAGCGCGTACGTATCGTACAGCGCGATCAGCTGCTGCGTTTCATGCTCGGAAAACAATTTTCCGGCGATCCGCGCACATTCGTCGATGGTCTCGCGCAGACCGTCTGCCTCTGTCAGAATACGGGAATATTCCTCGGTCGGATAGGTCGGCAAAGACGCACGCACGGGCTTTTTCTCTGCGGAGCCGTCAATCTTGGCTGTCGTCGGCACCGCATCCGCCGTCTTTTCAGCATATGCAGAAGCGGATTCGGTAACCGAAGCGGAAGCGGCGTCTGCATTGACAAGTACACCGCAATCCATCCAGTACGCAACCGCATTTTTCACCAAAGCGATCGGAAGTCGGCACTGTTCCGCAACGACAGAATACATCGCATCCGTATCCGAAAGCAGAGCAGGATCGGCACAGATCGAAATGAGAACCCACAGGTATGAAGCGTCCGGCGGCATATTCGCAGGATGCACTGCTCCCGGAAGCACGATCACACCCGTTCCGTACATCAGATTCAGTTTCATGTTTCGTTTAATTGCTCGTTGTTGTTGATCTCATACATCAGCCGCATCAGCGAGTCGCCCATATGTACGTTCTCTACCATAATTCCCTGAACCTTCAGATCCAGTTCCGTGCTGGTAAAGTTCCAAATACCCTTGATGCCGAGATTGGCAAGCTTCTGTGCCGTATCCTGTGCATACTCCTTGGGCACCGTAAGAATGGCGATATCGATCGGGCGTTTTTTGGCAAACGCAGGCAGCTCCTCCATATCCATAACGAAATACTTGGAAACTCTGCGGCCGATAATTTCGGGAGAAACGTCGAAAATACCGATCAGATTGACGTTGCGGTGCTCAAACATATTGGAGCCGGCAAGCGCGTGACCCAGATTTCCCGCACCGATGATGACCGCATTGAAATTGGTCGAAACACCGAGAATATCACTGATCTTTCCGTGCAGATATTTGACGTTGTAGCCGTATCCCTGCTGTCCGAAGCCGCCGAAGCAGTTCAGGTCCTGGCGGATCTGTGACGCCGTCACGTTCATCATCTGAGAAAGCTCGGACGAAGAAATTCTGAGAATATCGTGATGCAGAAGATCGCGCAGATAGCGGAAATAACGCGGCAAGCGCTTGATAACGGCAGGAGAAACCGAAGAATAATCGTTTCCGCGCTTATACATACGGGCATTTTTACTCCGTGCAGCCGGCTTTTCGGATCTCTCCTTTTTTTCCGTCAGTTCGGCAGATCCTTCCTCGGTCTGTATTTTTTCCTTTGTGGATTCAGAATCAAACAAATTCGTTACCCTCTTATCATTCCGTTATTTTTTGATATTGTTCATGACGTATTCGGTGAATGCGTCGCAGGTCGCACCGGTATCGCGTCCCGTCATCTTCAGCGCTGCATCCTCGAACATACAGAAGTCGAGAGCTGCTTCCAGCGCGTCGGCTTCAGCCTGATAGCCGATGTGGGACAGAAGCAGAACGGAAGCGCGGAGCATGGAGCAGGGATCAGCGTAGATGTCGCGGCCTTCGGTAACCATTCTCGGTGCAGAGCCGTGGATGGCTTCGAACATCGCGTAACGCTTACCGATGTTTGCAGAGCCTGCCGTACCGACACCGCCCTGGAATTCAGCCGCTTCGTCGGTGATGATATCGCCGTACAGGTTCGGGAGAACGAAGACCTTAAAGTCGGTGCGGCGCTTTTCGTCGACGAGCTTTGCGGTCATGATATCGATGAACCATTCGGTCGTACGGATCTCGGGATATTCCTTTGCCATTTCCTCGCAGATACGCAGGAACTTACCGTCGGTCGTCTTGATGATGTTTGCCTTGGTGACAATGGAAACGTGATCCTTCTTGTTCTTGCGTGCGTATTCGTATGCAAGACGCGCAATGCGCTCGGTACCTTCGGTCGTGGTGATACAGAAGTCGCAGGCAACCTCGTCCGTGACGTTGATACCCTGAGAGCCGACCGCGTAAGAGCCTTCGGTGTTTTCACGGAAGAACGTCCAATCGATGCCCTTTTCGGGAACCTTGACAGGGCGGACGTTTGCAAACAGGTCGAGCTTCTTTCTCATCATGACGTTAGCGGATTCGATGTTCGGCCACGGATCGCCTGCACGGGGCGTGGTCGTCGGACCCTTGAGAATTACGTGGCACTTGTACAGCTCTTCCATGACGTCGTCCGGAATTGCCTGATTATGAGCGGCACGGTTTTCGATGGTCAGACCCTCGATATCGCGGAATTCAACCTTGCCTGCAGCGACCTCGTCGGCAAGCAGATATTCGAGAACCTTTCTTGCGGATGAGGTAATGCGCGGACCGATGCCGTCACCGCCGCAGACGCCGATGATGATCTTATCGAGTGCCGCATAATCAATAAAGTCCTTGGATGCGCAGATCTTTTCGTTGCGTTCCAGCTGACCGCGCAGCATTTCTTCAAACTTGGCAACGGCAGCCTTGATATTTTCGTCGTAATTTCTGTTCATAATTGATAGCCTCCCGTATAGGTATAATGTTGATAATGGAGGAGCCTGTATGTGGAAAACAAAGACTTTTCCACAATATGCACAGACTTTTCCACAGGTTTTTCAAGATCAAAAGCGACAGTTTTGCGCGTCATTTCCGCGTTTTCCACACACTGCCGCACGTTTCGCTAAAGCGTTGGCGTCTTGTGGATAACTCTGTTCACAAGGTTGCTCGAGCGTTCAGCGTCGTATCCGCACGGACACCTGCTTCGTATTCAAAATACGCCTGCGCCGCGATCATCGCACCGTTGTCCCCGCACAGCTTCTTCTCCGGCAGATACAGTCGGATATTGGTATGCTTTTTGCAGTAATCGTCCAGTGCATTACGGATATGGGAATTTGCAGCAACGCCGCCCGCGATGACGAGCTTCGTTTCACCCGTACGGCGCAGTGCCATGTCCAGCTTTTTGACAACGGAGGACACGACCGCCTGCGTAAAGGACGCCGCAACGTCGGCACGGTTGTACGGAATATCCTTCTGCGAAAGTGTGTTGAGATGGTTGATGACCGCCGTTTTCAGTCCCGAGAACGAGAAGTCCAGCGTATCGTCGGCAATGGCAGCAGACGGCAGCTTCAGATAGGAAGCGTCACCTTCGTAAGCAATGCGGTCCATTTCCGCGCCGCCCGGATACGGCATCCCCATCACGCGCGCAACCTTGTCAAAGGCTTCGCCGATGGCATCGTCACGGGTACGGCCGATCGTTTCAAATTCGGTATAAGATTTGACGTGGACGATCGAGGTATGTCCTCCCGACGCAACCAGCGCCAGAAACGGCGGCTTCAGATCGGGATGCGTAAAATAGTTTGCCGCAATATGTCCCCAAATATGACAAACGGGAACGAGCGGAACGTTGTTTGCAAACGCAAGCGATTTTGCAAAATTGACGCCGACAAGCAATGCACCGATCAGACCGGGATACGCGGTCACGCCGACCGCACCGAGATCGGAAAGCGTAATGCCCGCCTCGGACAGTGCTTCATACGTCAGCGAAGAAACCGCTTCGGCATGGGCACGGCTGGCAATTTCGGGTACGACACCGCCGTATACCGTGTGCAGAGGAATCTGCGACGCGATGCGGTTGGATAAAATTTGCAGCTGCGGAACACCGTTCTCGTCTTTTTCCGCGCGGATAACAGACGAGGAGGTTTCATCGCAGGAGGATTCAATGGCTAAAATATACATCGTTTCTGTTCTTCTTTATTATAAGGAAAGCGTCATCAAAACGGCGTTTTCCGTCGGATTTTTATAGTAATTTTTTCGGATGCCGTCTGCGGCAAAGCCAAAGCGTTCATAAAGCGCAATGGCAGGTGCGTTGGATTGGCGAACCTCAAGATGCAGGGCATATGCGCCGCGTTCTTTGGCGTATGCTGTCAGCGCCCCGAGAACAGCCGCTGCGGCACCGCGACGTCTGCAGTCGGGATGCGTTGCAATGTTTGTAATATCCGCGTCGTCACCGAGCAGATACACACCGCCGTAAGCGATGACCGCACCGTCAAGCTCTGCGCAGAACAGTTTGGCATACGGAGAACGTAGGGTATCCGTCAATGCGTTCTCGCTCCACGGAGCAGAAAAGCACAGTTTTTCCAGCACGGCAATGGCGGGGATATCGGCTTCTTCTGCCGCTCGGACGTATACGGAATCAATCGGCATAGCCAATGACTTCCTTAAAACGCGCGACCAGCTCTGTCGGTGTCATCTTCTTTCCGGAGATAGACTCGCCAAGCTCAAACAGATACGGACCTTCGTAACCCGCTTCTTCCATCATCTGATAAAATTCACGCCAATCAATCTTGCCGTCACCGGGTACCCAATGACGCTCGTCGACGAAGTCGTAGTCGGAAAGATGCGTCGTGATGATGCGGGAGCCTGCATTCCGAATGAAGTCTGCATGGGATTCTTTGAGCAGGTGATTGACGTCAAAGTTAATGAAGGAGACGTCCCCGTCGGTAAAGTCCATGCACTCCTGTGAGCAGTTGCCCATGCAGGTACGCGGAAGCACTTCCACGGTGATCTTCATGCCGCGCTCAGCCGCATAGTCACCGAGCATTTTATAAAGATATTTGCCGCGTTCCATACGGGCTTCTCTTTGATCCTGCGGAAACGGTTCGGTCGACGCATGCGTCGTGATAACCTTGGCACCCCAGCGCGCACCGGCATCGATGAGCGTCTTATAGCGGTATTCGATATCCGCAAAATGTTCGGGATCAGGATCGGTCAAATCAAACGGTCTGCCAAACGGAATATGAATGGACCAGATGTTGAGTCCGACGGCTTTCAGATCCGCCGCCAGCGGCTCTCCCTTTTCAAGATATTCTTCAAGCGGGCAGTTCATCGAAATTTCGATGTCGGTAATGCCTGCCGCTTTGACGGATTCCCATTCTGCGAGGGTCTTTTCTTTGAAATAACATGTCGATAAACCGAGTCTGAGCATGACTTTGACCTCCGATTTGTTTGATATCGTTATTCTTCCGCCGTAAACTGATCGATGCGGAAGGAAAGTCCCTTTTTCTCCGCATAGTACGTTACGGCCTTGATGATGCTGTCTTTATTCTGATTGAAAAGCATGACGGCAAGCTCGTTTTTGGTGTCCTGCGGCAGGAAATCAACCATACCTGCGGCAATGGACGGCGGCATATTCGCAATCTGCGCAAGCATTTTGGATGCCTCGCCTTCCCCTTCCGCAAGCTTTCCCTGCAGAAGCGGCAGCGCGAATCTTACGACAGAAGCGTAATCGATATCTGCCAGTTCAAGTGTTATTTTCATTTATTTATCCTTTTTTACTGATCGCCGAAGCCGATCTCAATACCGTCGTCACCCGGGACAACCTCATAGATGCCCTCGGTCGGATACGTCTCCTCCGTATCGTCGTAGATCCATCCGAAGAACAGCTCGTACGGAACCTCAACACACTTTTTGATACCGCGGTCATAGAGGAAGTAGTCGCCATCCTCCCCTTCTCCGCGCATAATAAACAGGACGTTGTAATAAAGTCCTTCATAGTCATCGGAATGGAACTTCAAATGATAGGTGGAGTCTCCGTCCTCGGGCAGATCCACTGCGACTCCGTCCGTCAGATAGGATGCCGCTTCGGCAACCAGATCTGCATCGTCAATCGTCGTCAGACAGACCGTCGTTGAGGAGGAAGTACAGACATAGATTACGTTGCTGTTCATCTCGTCAAATGCGGGGAGAGGCTTATCCGCAGCATACAAAAGACCGCCGACACCGGAGAATTCTTCGGTGAGAAGCGCCTTGGGATCCCAGCCCTTGACGGTATACAGAATGACGTCCTCCCAATCGGCATACGGTTCCGTAATGATCGCAGGCTCATATGAAACGGACGCAAAGCGATAATCGAGACCGAGCTGATCTTCGACCAATGCATCTCGTTCCATGTCATACGTCAAATGGACGTCTACTTTGATTTTCTTCTCGCACGCGGTCATTGCCGCAGTACCGAGGATCAGTGCCGCACACAGAAGGCATTGCAGTTGTTTTTTCATAAATCGGGGTTCTCCTGTAACATGATCAATAACCAAAGGTACCTTCCAGGCTGTCGTCGTTTTCGATCCAGTCGGAAACGCGGATCATACGGTATTCCGTTTTGGTATCGCGGATAACGACCGTTTCGATACCGGCATTGATGACCGTACGCTTGCACATCGCACAGGAACAGGTGCCGGAAACGATAGAGCCGTCCTTGGGATCGGTGCATGCCATATACAGCGTCGCACCGAGCATCTGATCGCGGGGCGCCGCAATGATGGCGTTGGCTTCCGCATGGATGGCACGGCAAAGCTCGTACCGTTCTCCGCGCGGGATCGCAAGCTTTTCGCGGATACAAGTACCCAGATCGACACAGTTCTTTCTTCCGCGCGGCGCACCGTTGTAGCCGGTAGCGACGATGACGTCGTTTTTGACGATGATGGCACCGTAGTGCTTGCGCAGGCAGGTGGAACGCTCGGATACGGTTTCGGCAATATCAAGATAATAATTGGTTTTTGATACACGCTCGGGCATAAGGAAATCCTCCTTCTCTGTTCACGGGGATGGATTGTTAAAAATCGGCGATGTGGAACAACGGATACACCGATGCCAGTTTATTATATAATTATACATCATTTTCGGCTGAAAATCAAGGGATAGCGGACAATTTTATGTGAGCGGAGTATGAATTTTCATAAAAACAAGAACGGAGCACCGCAGCACTCCGTTCAGAGGGAATCCAATATCTGGAATATGGTTTATTCGTTTAAGTAAATCCAAACGCGGGAGTCGATGATCTTGGTGGTTTCCTCCAAGGTTCTTGCGTGACCCTCATAGAAGGAAAGCTCCTCATTGACAATTGACAGAATGAAGGGATCGGCATTGGCGCGCATATGACAATGTTCAAAGAAATTGATCATATCCGCTCGGTCATGATCGTCAATGGTAATGACAGCGGTATTCTCGGGAATCTCATCCCGATATGCATTCAGATTCAGATATCCGGGCGTATTTCCGTCACGCAGTTTTTCCACGATATCCGTCGGATAATGATAGGTACGGCAACAGTCGATCTCTTTTTCCAATCCGCTCCGCGTCACGGGAAGAAAAGAATCGGTTAAAAGGTCATCCGTCTGCCGCGCATCCGACAGTAAGAATTCCATAAACTCCTTACAGCCCTGCAGAACATCCGAGTCAGCAAAGACCGCCGTCGGCAAATACGCGTCAATCGATGCGCCGCAGCCGTCCAGCGACGGATACCCGCACAGCGTAAACGGCGTATCCCCGTATAACAGCTTTGCGGCACTGTATGCTTCCACCGTGTTGAAATTCACAGCAAGGAACTTCACGGAACCGTTTTCGAGTGCTGTCGGCAGAGTGCCGTTGGGTGTCCAATAGGTGTCCATATCGCCATAAGTGCCGTATGCACCGTACATCGCGCCGTTGTAAAGCGAGCCTGCGTAAAAATCCGTCATATCAGACAACCGATCACGGTACAGAACGACATCATGAAACGTCTCAGTATGATAGGACGTTGTTTTAGCATCAAAATCCACGAAATCCATCAATGCGTTTTTGAAAAACGTATGATTGAACGCATCGCCGCAGAGTATCTCGCCAGGTGCAAGGCTGTCTGCAATTTCATAAAATCTTTCGTAGGTCAGAAATCCGTCGGTGATGTCGGTACTTGCCGCAAAGGTATCCACACGCATCATCATCGGAACCTGATAAAGATACTCCCCTGTCCCGAAAGCTTCTTTGACACAGCCGAGGATTGATGTGTTCAACAACTGATTCAGATCTGAAAAGATCCCCTTATCCTGATATTTTGCAAGAAGGTTCGTGTTGTCAAGAATCAGAATATCGGGATGCTTGTGATACAGCAGTAAATCCTGCAGGGCTGCATCCAATAATTTTTCCAGATTGGTTTCTGTTCCATCGATATAATTCTTATATTCCAAAGAAACATAATAATCCGTATTCTGATTGTTGAACTGTAAGACCGTTGCTTCCAGCCATTCTCGGGTATTGCCCAAATCCATCACAATCAATTCGATTTCCTGCCGTTCCTCGGTTTCCTCAACCGGGGACATACAGTACAGATACAACTCTGTCAGCTCCTGTGAGAAGACCGTGTGATCATCCAAAATTGCAAGTTTCTGGACATCGTTATTTTTGTTTGGCATACCGCAGTCCATGCCATTCAGAATACAGGTAAACTGCCCGTCGTCTTTCATCAGATACAAATTTCCGTTGCTGCGGATGTAATAGTTTTTGTCATCCCCGCGATATAATGTTTCGTACTGATACTTCTCGGGCATGCGAAGCGGCGTTTCCTTGGATTCGTTTTTGTAGAAGTCATACGTCATTTTATGTTCATTGGAAAACAGGCGCGTAAACTTCCCGCTGCCGCTGTATACATACTGTGCATACGGAAATACCGACTCCTGCATCTGATAGGTTGTCACTCTTGTATCGGAGCAGGAGAAATAATAGAGTTCCGTGTCCATACCGAGCATCAGTAATACCGTGCCGTATTCCTCATAAACCGAATAAATAAGCCCTATATCGGAGTCATGTCGGAATTCATAGGTAGATACGGTTTCCCCCACCGCAGTCACAATACTGACCGCAAACATCAAATACCCCTCAGTATCTCTCCATTTTTCCGATACAACAAAACGTTCTTCTGACATGGGATAGGCAAACAAAAGAAACCGTTTCTCCTGTTTGGGAACAGATAACATCGTCTGAAGGATTCCCTGCGCGTCAAACACATGGAGCAATCCGCCCGTTTGGTCAACGACATGGAGCATCCCGTCTTTGAAATACATCGGTCCGTTCAATTTCAGATTCGGATATACTTCATGCAGCGCTGTTTTTTCGTAGCCAATACGGTAACGGACAGGCTCTTCTTCAATGTCTATTACGGCGGATACCGATTCGGTATCCGCCGACGGATCACTGCTTACCATACTGCTGATTGTTTCCGTCGACGGTCTATTTTCATTTGGCGGTGAAAATGTACAGGAACAGATGCATGCTATACACAGTATCAGAATGAAACAGGATTTGAGCAGCAACAGCGTTTTTTTCATGTTGTATTCCTTTATATCAGTATCTGTAGTAACTGCAGCGCGGGCAGTGATATGCCGTAATTCCGTTTTCAGTACCATAGATCAGCGTCGGATGTGTACTTTCTTTTCCATGATTGTATACAATGGATCGCGCTCCGCATACATTGCATTCAACAATTATTTCATCATAATATTGGATGATGCAACCAGTCGCAGTTCCAACCTCGACCGAATATGTCGGATTGCCATACACAACCACTGTGAATGTTGAATTAACACAATCACAAGCATTACTGCAAGGAGCAGCAGCATGATTGTTGATGACAGCAGCCCCAACCATCAACGCCATCGGCGCAAGGCACAGTACAAGCGCAGTCATAAGTGCAAGGATTCGTTTCAAGGTCTTCATATTCAATACCTTTCTTGATCGGGAATCGCGGTTCGTTCCATCTCCTGATATAACAGGATTCTCCGAAATACCTGTCCTTAAACTGCGATTCCGTTCCGATCAAGAACAGGTCTTGTTATGTGCCATTGTCGTAACGCTCCGTTCATCTTCATTGTCATCATTATATCACATAAGATTCCAAAAAGGCAACACATTTCTGTTAAAAATCCGACAACAAATGCGATTTCGTCGGTATATCCAAAATAGCTGTATATTTTTTGTACAGAAGTCCCAAAGAACAATGCCGCAGAACACACCGAAATGCATTCTGCGGCAAATAACCGATTATGGATTGGATCAGATGACCTTACCTGCACCGATTGCTCTGACCTTGAGCACGATGCACGCACCTTCACCGAACGCACCGTCCATCAGTGCGCGGTAGCCTTCAACGTCTTCATTTCTGACGTAAGCCTGCGTGGTACCTGCAAAGCCGCCGCCGTGGACGCGCCATGCACCGCCGCGCTCCGCAAGATAATACTGTGCGAGTGCCAATGCAAGGGACAGACCCTGCTCGGAGACGTTCTTGGTGGTATATACGTTCTGCAGATACTCAAAGGAAGAGTTGCCGGATGCGAGAACGCCGTCAAAGAAGGCTTCCAGATCACCTGCACGGAGCGCTTCGGTCTGTGCCTTGACGCGCTTGTTTTCATTGATAAAGTGGAACGCACGCAGAATTGCGCGGTCGCCGTGTTCTTCACGCAGAGCGGGAATGGCTGCGATGAGGTCTTCCAGCGCGACCTCACGCAGAACCGGCTTGCCGAAGTGAGAAGCTGCTGCCTTCATTTCCGCAGGAACGGATGCGTAGTCGTCGTTGAGGTCCGCATGGTTGCCGCCGGTGGAAACGATACAGAGGCTGTAGCCGTGTGCGGTCAGGTCAAAGTCCATCTTTTCGATGACGGGCTTGGTCGGGTCAGCAAAGTCAATGGCAACAAAGCCGCCGACTGCGCATGCGACCTGGTCCATCAGACCGCAGGGCTTGCCGAAATACTTGTTTTCCGCAAACTGGGAGATCTTTGCGATTTCCGCGTTGTCGATCTTACCGTCGTTGAAGAAGTAGTTGAGCACGTTGCCGACCATATCTTCAAATGCTGCGGAGGAGGAAAGGCCGGAGCCCTTCAGAACGGAGGACGTGGTATACGCGTTGTAGCCGCCGATGGCAAAGCCGTTGTTCTTGAAGCCCTTGCAAACACCGGAAATGATCGCGCCGGAGGTGAAGAACTTTGCTTCGTCGATGGTTTCATCGGTGATGTCAACGACGTCTTCCGGGAAGCCTTCACTCTTGATGCGGATGATATTTTCGCCGTTCTTTGCAGCAACCGCAATGATATCAAGGTTGATGGAAGCTGCAATGACACAGCCGTGGTTGTGGTCGGTGTGATTGCCGGAGATTTCGGAACGACCTGCAACGGTGAAGACGTTGACGTCTTCTGCATCACCGTAGTTGGCAACGTATTCGCCTACTGCCTTTGCATAGCGTGCGCGCTGCATCTCCAGCTGATCTGCACCGTAAAGAGAGGTCAGAGCTGCGTCGAAATTGCCGTTTTCAATACCGGCAAGCAGAGTTTTGGTATTCATAGGATTGTGCTCCTTTCAACAAGTAACAGATGGATTAAAGTGCGGACTTGATCAGCGCATGGATCTTTGCACGAGTCTTGTGCATCCAGTCGATACCGTGCGGGTAACGGGAGAAGGTGATCTTCTGGTCGTCGGGCAGATCGCCTTCGATGGCGTTCATGACAGCCTCACGACCGACGAGAGATTCAGCCAGCTGCATTGCGCGCTGATCCTGCAGTGCATCGTAGAACGCACAGATACGGATGGAGTCAAGTGCTTCGCCGTTTTCGCCGGGATAAACGGAATAGCAGTCGCCTGCGGGCGTAAAGTAATCGCCGTCGGAGATCTCATACGGGTTGATCGGATAGACGGAACCCTGATTGAAGTAGAAGTTGTAGCCCCACTGGAGGAAGCCGACGATGTTGTACTTATAGAACTGGTAGCCGATCGCACGGGTACGATCGAGCGGCATCGCAAAGAAGCGGTTGGAAACGTCCTTGTGCTGACCGCAGCAGTAGTAGACCCACAGATTCGGAACGTTGTTTGCAATGAACGGCTCGATGGCGGTATTTGCGGGAATGGGCGTTTCAAGTGCGCCGGATTCGTAGAATTCGTAGTGAGACAGCGCGTCCATGATGATGTAACCGTCAAGCAGATCGCGTACGACGTTCTTTGCCGCGATGTAAGATTCCAGCTGTGCGTCGTTGGGTTCGTCGGAGATATGGAAATAGCAATTGTGATCCTTGCCGCGTTCCTTCATGAAAGCAAGCAGCTCACCGATGAACTGGCGCAGGAACGTGGAGTATTCGGGACCCGTTGCACAGGTATCCCAGCCGAAGATGCGCTTGTATTCGCCGTCAACCGTCGCCATGACCTTCGGAGCGTGAGCCGCACCCCACTGGGTAAAGAAGTGTGCGATTTCAAAGTTTTCGATGCCGCACTTGTTTGCGAGTTTGACCCAGCGGTCGAGCTTATCGAAGCAGAAGGAATACTTGCCGTCGGTTACGGTAACGTCAACGAGCTGAACGGTAGGACGTTCATCGCCGACAGCCGTATCGAGAGGAGGCGTAAAGGTAGGCGTAAGGATCAGGTTGATACCCGCACGGTGGGCGTTCTTCATAAAGTTTTCAACGATCTCCCAATACTTTTCGGAGAACACGGGAGCACCGTAGTAAACGGACAGACAGTCGGTGTGGAACCATTCGGTATAGAGCGTCTTCTGCTCGGGCAGCTCAGCCGCAAGAATTTCAATCGTGAAGGTATCCTCGGAGCGGACGTTGCCGCTGCCGTCCTTCAGACGGATCGTGATCGGGTATTCACCGGCGGGAACCTCACCCTTGGGTTCGACTTCCACCCACAGGGAGTTCAGATCGCCTGCGAGAATATTGAACATACCGTATTCTTCGTACGGACGAAGCAGGTCGGGATACAGACCGGGGGTCGTACGCAGATAATTGTCGTAGTATTCCTCGGGCAGGTTGCGGTAGACCGGGAAACGTACGGGAATCGATTCGATCTTTGCAAGGCTGACGTAGTTCTTCAGAGGAGAATCGATCTCCGCAAACAGAATGATTCTGCCAACAGCACCGGGATCGTCATCGGTGATCGCAAGCTGGAACGTATAGCGCTCGTTCTTCAGCATCGTATCGCGATCCAGTGCGTACTTTTTGCAGATACATTCGTCGAGGAAGCATTTCTCCATGCCGGAGATGAGTTTGGTTTTTAACATGATGTATTCCTTTCTTGGAAATAATGATCGTCATTCAAGGTCGTTTAAGAAGATATCGAGCACCTTCTGATAATGCTTGGAAACGGCTTTTTCCTGCTTTGCGTAGAACGAAGCAAAATCATTGTTTCCGACGAGCAGTGACTGCATCTTAAAGACCCAGCCTTCCCATCCGTCGTACAGATATGCAAAGTCAATGACACGGCTGTCAAAAATCGTGTCGAGCATCCGAACCGTACCCTCGTCGTTTGCGATCTTGGAATCCATAACGGTATCGTAGAACGTCGGCATGACGGTCTTCCAGGATTCTGCGGACAGAACCTCAACGACGGCACCGATCATTTCGGTGTTCTGTGCAGTGGTCGGAACGGTCAGAACCGATGCGCCTGCGTCAATGGCAGAATAGTAGCGATCCTGCGCCTCATCCCACTTCGGGAACGGCAGAATACCCCATTCGTTTTCGGTTTCGCGCAGCTGATACAGCGCATACTTGATGATGGACGGAGAGAACAGGTAGTTGCCCGTAATGAAGGCGTTCGCCGCACCCTGCGAGGTAATATCGGACTTGACCGACCAGATGCCGTCCGTTTCAAACAGGTTTTCACGCATGACCTCAAGGATGGAGATCGTTTTGTCGGAGTTGACGTCCATCATGATCTCATCGTTTTTGATCGATGCATACGGCTGATCTGCGCCGTAGAAATACGCCGATACGGTACATCCGTCGAGTGCCGCAAACATACCGAAATAGTCGCCTTCAGAACGGTCGTTGGAACCGTCGGTGTCGGTATAAATGCTCTTTGCAAGCGAGAACATGGTATCCATCGTCCACTTGCCGTCATCGACCATCTGATAGAGATCGGGCAGATCGTAATTGGACGCGGCGACCTTATCATAGTAAACGCAATACGTATATATAATATAGGAAAGCGACAGATCGGACGCGATGATATACATCTTATCGTTGACCGTTGCTTCCTCCACCAGCGTGGACGGATACCACGGCTGATTGAAGTTGACGTGCGGCAGATCGTACCAGTTCATAAAGTAACCGCCGAGGACGTCCTTACCGGACTGTTCCATCTGACCGATGACAAGATCATACGCGTCTTCACCTGCGCTGACCGTCTTCTTCACGTAAGTGGAAATTTCACCGAACGGAACGGCGAGCACCTCGGGGATCGTGATGTTGAAACGCTCCTCAACCGCACGGTTGCGGGCGTAGATTGCATCGTCCAGAATATCACCGGTTTCTTCTCCGACCCAAATGTCGTTGACCGTAGATTCCTGCGTAATGGTTCGGAATTCCGCACCTTCAAAATCAAGCTCCGGCACGTTGTCGGAAACGGCACGGCGCACGTCTTCCTCGGTGGTTTCAATCGCGGTCACGGCATCCGTTTGTTCTCCGCCTGCCGCCGTCGTGGAAGCAGAGCTGCCGTCGTCCCCGGATGCACAGGAAGTAAGTGCTGCGGAACCGAGCGTCAGTACCGCCAAAAGCATTGCCTGTATACGAATCGTTTTCATGGTCTCCTCCGTCAATCACCAAACGCAACGGGAGACTCCCAGCGCTTGTTGTTATAGTCTTCTTTGATCTTGATCCATTTTTCCATGTCAACGTCATAGAGATTGGCAAGACACAGAACGTAGTACATCACATCCCAAAGCTCCTCCTCGACAGAGCCGCGGAAATCGTCATCCGCCGCCGCACGGGTATCGCGATAGATCGCCCGCGAAAGCTCGCCGACCTCCTCAAAAAGCTTGAGAACGTAATCCATCTCGTGTCCGGGATTGTGATCTTTTTTCTTTAGATATTCCTGTAAATAGGAAATCGTAATTTCTCTCTTATCCATAGTTTCCAGACGCCATGATGCGCCGTTATGTCAAAAACGGGGAGAGGGGATCCCTCTCCCCGTCGGGGGTTTTATTGATAATCGATTATTTTACCATGCCTTCGACCAGACCGAGAACAGCCGCAAGTGCTTCATCGATCTTGTCTGCATTCTTGGCGCCTGCCGTTGCAAAGTCGGGACGACCGCCGCCGCCGCCCTGTGCGATCTTTGCGACCTCACGGACGATATTGCCGGCGTGTGCCTTCTTGGCAACTGCCGCCTTGCCGCAAGCTGCGACAAAGTTCAGCTTACCGCCGTCGTTGACGGAGATAACGGCAACGAGATTTTCCTTTGCGGAGCGCAGGTCATCGGCCATTGCACGGACAGCGTCCATGTTCATGCCTTCCGTCTTGTGGGTGATGACGAGAACGCCGTTCACTTCAACTGCGTTTGCCATGATGTCGGCAGACTGTGCAGCTGCGAGCTTCACGTTGAGTGCATCGATCTCATGCTTTTCAGCCTTGAGCTCATTCTGCAGCTGTGCCGCACGCTTGGGAAGGTCAGCCGCGTTGGAAGCCTTGAGTTCCTGTGCGGTCTGTGCGATCAGCGCATCCTTTTCAGTGATGAGGTTCAGAACGCCCATACCGGTGACAGCTTCGATTCTTCTGATACCTGCTGCAACGGAGGATTCGGAAACGATCTTAAACAGACCGATGTTGCCGGTAGAGGTACAGTGCGTACCGCCGCAGAGTTCGGTAGAGAAATCACCCATCTTGACCATACGGACGACAGCGCCGTACTTTTCGCCGAACAGTGCCATAGCACCTTCTGCACGCGCGGTTTCGATGTCGGTTTCCTTGGTAACGATTTCGTTAGCCGCAAGGATATGCAGGTTGACAAGTGCTTCAACCTTTGCAAGCTCCATTTCGGTCAGAGCCGCGAAGTGTGTAAAGTCAAAGCGGCAGACTTCACCCGAAACGTAAGAACCTGCCTGTTCGACGTGGTCGCCGAGGACGGTACGGAGAGCCGCCTGCAGCAGATGGCATGCGGAGTGGTTGCGCGCAATGGACTTGCGGCGCATATCGTCGATATCGGACATGACAGCGTCACCGACCTTGAATTCGCCGTTGACGACAGTACACATGTGCAGGTAAACGCCGTCCTTCTTCTTGGTGTCGTAGACGTTCAGAAGATTGCCGTCGGCATAGATGGTACCGGTATCACCGATCTGACCGCCGCCTTCACCGTAGAAGGAGGTCTTATCGAGAACGACGGTGCAGTCACCCTCGGAAACGGATTCAACCAGAGCGTCTTCCGCGATGATCGCAAGGATCTTTGCAGGAGAACGGAATTCGGTGTAGCCGGTGAATTCGGTCGCGGGAAGATCGGACAGCAGGGATGCGGAGGATTCGGACCAGCCGCTGATGTTGGCACGAGCTTCGCGTGCACGCTTCTTCTGATCCTTCATCAGAGCCGCGAAGGTTTCTTCATCGAGCTTCAGACCGGATTCTTCTGCGATTTCACGGGTCAGATCGATCGGGAAGCCGAACGTATCGTACAGCTTGAAGACTTCTTCACCGGAGATGGTGTCCGCGTTCTTTTCCGTTGCACCGCGGATGAGATCGGAGAGAATGGAAAGACCTGCGTCGATGGTCGCATCGAAGCGTTCTTCTTCCATGGAGAGAACCTTCTTGATATAATCAGCACGAGCAGAAAGCTCGGGATATGCATCGCAGGATTCGCCGATGGCAACGGTGACCATATCGACGAGGAATGCATGGTTGATGCCGAGCAGCTTACCGTGACGGCATGCACGGCGGATAATACGGCGCAGGACGTAACCGCGGCCTTCGTTGGACGGGATAACGCCGTCTGCGATCATAAACATTGCAGAACGGGTGTGGTCGGTGATGACACGGATGGAGATATCGTTGTCCTTATCTGCACCGTAGGTCTTGCCGGAGATTTCGCAGACCTTGTCAATGATCTTACGGATGGTATCGACCTCGAACATATTGTCAACACCCTGCATAACGCAAGCGAGTCTTTCCAGACCCATACCGGTGTCGATGTTCTTCTGTGCGAGCTCTTCGTAGGTGCCGTCGCCCATGTTGTTGAACTGGGAGAAGACGTTGTTCCAGATTTCCATGTAACGGTCGCAGTCACAGCCGGGCTTACAGTCTTCCTTGCCGCAGCCGTACTTGATGCCGCGGTCGAAGTAAATTTCGGAGCAGGGACCGCAGGG
Source organism: Eubacteriales bacterium (assembly GCA_045632325.1). Classification (GTDB taxonomy): domain Bacteria; phylum Bacillota; class Clostridia; order Oscillospirales; family CAG-272; genus RGIG3925. The sequence goes on along the minus strand of JAZQWK010000066.1, from coordinate 737 downwards.
GCCGGTACCGTGTTCCCAGAAGTTGTCAGCCTTACCGAGGCGAACGATGTGTTCTTCCGGAACGCCGATCTTATCGCGCCAGATATAGAATGCTTCGTCGTCTTCCTCGTAGATGGACGGCCACAGCAGGTCTGCGGGAATTTCCATCGTTTCGGTTAAGAATTCCCATGCCCACGGAATTGCCTGTTCCTTGAAGTAGTCACCAAAGGAGAAGTTACCGAGCATTTCAAAGAACGTACCGTGACGTGCGGTGTGACCGACGCGTTCCAGGTCGGGCGTTCTAATACACTTCTGGCAGGTGCAGACGCGGTTTCTCGGCGGGGTAACTTCGCCCGTGAAGAACTTCTTCATCGGTGCCATACCGGAGTTGATGAGAAGCAGAGATTTGTCGTTGTTGGGAACGAGCGAGAAGCTCGGCAGGCGAAGGTGATCCTTGCCCTCAAAGAATGCAAGGTACTTTTCGCGGATTTCGTTTAATCCTGTCCATTTCATAATGGGTATATCCTCCATAATACAAGCGGGAATTTCTGTCCCGTGAAATTGTTTTCCTATAAATTATATTATATCAAATAATAGGGCTATGTGTCAAGATGATTTTATGAATTCCTGCGGTTTTCCGCGGTTTTTTACGGTTTTTTCAAAGAAAATTCCCGCCGTGGGCACACAATGTCCTCCGGGCGGGAATATGCGCAATTACAGATTTGCAGCACCAATCAATGATTGGCACGATCAATCAC
>JAZQWK010000065.1:0-17214 GCA_045632325.1 Eubacteriales bacterium | reverse complement strand
AACCGCACAGTCTTAATCCATCAAATTGAAAAAAGAAGCGGGACTGTCTATGCGGCAGCCCCGTTTTTTGCGTTTATGCGTTTGTCATTTGCTCGAATTTGTCAAAATACCGCAGACCGAAGTGGTACAGCGCATCGGAATTGAAGTGCAGATTGTCGTCGTTTGCACCAAGCCCCACCGCGGATACGAATCCGACGTTGGGGTTTTCTGCGGCGATTTCTTCAAAGACGCGATTCAGAAGATAATAGGTGCGATCCTCTTCCTGATTGCCGAGCGTGCAATCCGCAAGGAAGTCACCGAGCCCGCCGATCAGAACCGGGACTTCACCGAGGTCGGCATCGCGGCGCAGAGCCGTGATGAAACGCTCAAAGCGCGTTCGATAGGTCAAACGGCGTTCTTCGGGAATGTCACATTCGCCCTGATGCCAAAGGATCCCTTTGATTTCCGAGGTGCGCGCGGCAAGACGGCAGCAGGAAACGGCGTTGTCGTAGAGCGTGCAGCCGGGCATCCAATCGTCAAGCTTGGAGTTGCCTTCAGCACAGGTGATGAGTCCGACGTCGACGTCGTGTGCCTTGGCATAAGCTTCGGCGAAGCTTTCTGCCAGATTGACACCTGCAAACGGACGGTCACGGTTGATCGGACGGAACATCGCCGTCCAGCAGCCGTTGGAGGAAATGCGGATGCGCGAGGAATCGATTTCATGTGCTTCGGAGATCAATCCGCGTCCCGCCATATTGGATTGTCCGATCAGTAAAAAGGAATGTATCATAGGATCAGTTCTGTTCTTCGAAGGTCGTGATCAGCTTATCCAGATGCTTCATAACAGACTTTTCCTGTTTGGAAACCTTGGACATATAATCCGTGGAGTTGCTTGCGACCAGATCGCGCATGATAACGCCAATATTTTTCAGACTGGAGGAGTATGCGTATAAGAAGTCGGTGTAGGATGCATCGTGGATGATATCGACGATCTGGGACGTTGTATCGTCGCGGGAGTACTTGATCTTCAGTGCGGTTTCGTAGTAGGTCGGAACGACGGTGCGGTAGGACTCGGAGGAAAGTGCTTCAATGACAGCACCTGCCATGTCGAGATTCAGAGACGTACCGGGAACGGCACCGGGACATACGATATCGGCGACGACGCAGTTATAATGTTCCTGGTCTTCGGTCAACTTCGGATACGGCAGGAAGCTGAAATCATCTTCCATATCGCGCAAGCTCTTTGCGGCACTCAGCGTGTTGATGCCAAGGAACTGTGCTTTACCGTTTTTGAAAGATGCACCCGGGTCAGAGCTTTCGGTATTATACAGGCTGCCCGGCTGATGGAAGTATTCCACGACCTTGGCGGTCAGATCGACGCACTGTTCATCGAGCAGATTGATGGTCAGATAGCCGTCACTGTCGCGCGGTGTAAATTCGATGTCGGACAGATACATGAACGGGTCAACGGAAGACGCAGGCTTATATGTGACGTAGCCAAGCTGGTCTTCAAGGTCGGTCTGACCGTTGTTGTTCAGGTCAACATAAGCGTCTTTGGCAACCTGTGCCATCTTATCCAGCGTCCATGTGCCGTTCAGAACGAGGTCATACAGTTCGTTGGGATCCTCATGCAGGCGACCGTACATGGTTTTGTTGAAGAATACGACGTGGGTACGGAGCAGTGCGGTGATGAAATAGTCGCTGACGAGGAAGAAGCGGGTGTCGTTGCCGATGGCAAGCTCGTCCATGTAACGGTTGTTCCACCACGGCTTGGAGAAATCGATATGTTCCAGATCATAGCAGTTGACAAATCCGCCCTTGGCAAGCAGTGAGGTGATACCGTACTGCTGACCGGTGAACAAATCAAACGTGGTGTCACCCGCCATGATATATTTGGACAGAATACCTGCGATGGTATTCCACTGTGCGTTTTCGTCATAGAAATATTCGAGTTCGATGTTCAGACGTTCTTCAACGGCGCGGTTGCGGTCGATGACGGCATCGTCAACGACGTCACCGGTGGATTCTTCCGGACCCTGGAAAAAATCATTACTGTCGGCAACGTACACGGTGAATGTGCGTCCGTTGAAGTTCAGGTCATCCGGCAGGCTGTCCTTGACGAATTCAACACCTGCTTCGGTAACGGCTTCCGTGACAGCGTCGGTATTGACGGCGGCGGTATCCGTCGGGGTTTTGGTATCGGCATCAGAGCCGCAGGCAAGCAGGGCAGAGCCGGTCATCAGCAGGGCGAGCAGACCGGATGCGGTGCGGATCAAAGTCTTACGTTTGTTCATGGTAAATCTCCTTTGTAACGATTCTGTTGAATTCATTATAACACCAAAAAGGAATGTATCATCGTTTATTCCTGACTCTCATAGGCTGTGATCAGCTTTTCAAGATGCTTATTGACGGATTTTTCTTTCTTGGATACCAAAGACATATAATCCGTGGAATTCTTGGAGACAAGGTCACGCATGATGACACCGATGCCGCCAAGGCTGGAGGAATATGCATACAGGAAGTCGGTATAGGATGCATCATGGATAATATCGATGATCTGTGAGGTGATGTCATCGCGGGAATACTTGATCTTCAGCGCGGTTTCGTAGTAGGTAGGAAGGACGGAACGGTAAGATTCAGAGGATAGCGCTTCGATGACGGCACCTGCCATGTCGAGGTTCAGAGACGTACCGGGAACGGCACCGGGACATACGATATCGGCGACGACGCAGTTATAATGCTCCTGATCTTCGGTTAATTTCGGATACGGCAGGAAACTGAAGTCGTCTTCCATGTCGCGGAACGATTTTGCGGCACTGATTGTGCTTATGCCGAGAAACTGTGCCTTTCCATTTTTGAACGATGTGTAGCATGCGCCGTTTTCTGTCTGATAAAGACTGCCGGGCTGGTGGAAATACTCGACAACCTTGGCTGTCAGGTCGACACACTGTTCATTGACAATGTCGATGGAGACATTGCCTTCGCTGTCGTGCGGGGTAAATTCGATGTCGGACAGATACATAAACGGATCAACGGAAGCAGCGGGCATATAGGTAACGTAACCGAGCTGGTCGTCGATATCGGTCTGACCGTTGTTGTTCATATCCACATATGCGTCTTTTGCAACCTGTATCATCTTGTCCAGTGTCCATGTACCATCGAGAACAAAGTTATAAAGTTCGTTGGAGTCTTCGTGCAGCTTGCCGTACATGGTCTTATTGAAGAAGACAACATGCGTGGAAAGGAATGCGGAGATGAAGAAGTCACTGACGAGGAAGAAACGGGCATCTTTACCGATGGAAAGCTCGTCCATATAACGGTTGTTCCACCACGGCTTTGTAAAGTCGAGATGCTCCAGATCATAAACATTGACAAAACCGCCGTTTGCAAGTAGTGTGGTGATACCGTACTGCTGACCGGTAAAGAGGTCATAGGTCGTATCACCCGCCATGATGAACTTGGACAGAATACCGGCAATGGTATCCCAGCTGGCTGTTTCGTCAAAGTAATATTCAAGATCTATGTTCAGACGTTCTTCTACTGTGCGGTTGCGATCAATGACAGCATCGTCGACGACATCACCGGTCGATTCTTCGGGACCTTCAAAAAATTCCTTGTAGCTTGCGACATAGATAGTGAACTGGCGTCCGTTGAAGTTCAGGTCATCCGGCAGGCTGTCTTTGACGAATTCAACACCTGCATCGGTAACAGCATCCGTGACGGCGTCGGTATTGACGGCGGCGGTTTCCGTCGGGTTTTTGGTATCGGCATCAGAGCCACAGGCAAGCAGAGCAGAGCCGGTCATCAGCAGGGCGAGCAGACCGGATGCAGTGCGGATCAAAGTCTTGCGTTTGTTCATGGTGAATCTCCTTTGTAACGATTCTGTTGAACCGTCGTGCGCAGACGGTTCTGTTGAATTCATTATAACACAAAACCCCGGAATTGTAAAGCATAAATTCCGAGGTTTCATATCATTGTTTGTATAATATATCAAAATTTTGCAAAGAACCATCCGCCGGACGGAATGGAGACGTGATACATATCGGCATCGCCCATAACGGCGGTACCGTTTCCGTCGAGCTTGCAGAGCGTCTTTTCTCCTTTGAGCGTCAGACCGACGCAGACGTCTCCCTCGGGCAAAAGCTGCTCGCCGTTTGCAACGGAGCGCGAAACGCCGCTGTTGTTCATCAACAGAACGTAATGCTCACCCGTTGTGCGGTTTCTTGTGATCTGCATCGATGCACCGCCGTGCAGACGGATCGGCAGAAGCTCGTGCATCATCATACGGGTATCACGCGGCGTTTCGATGGAGCGTTTGTGTGCCGCCGCAAAATCGGGATTGCACGTGCAATCAACGAGAATCGCATACTGACCGACGGTCGGGCTGTCCTCGTGGATGATATCGATGGCATCCGGCGTCATATAGTTGCGCAGATTTGTTTTTTCTGTACCGCACATCGGTGCGGAATCGACGAGCAGATGGTTGATCGCATCGACGACGAGTGCCAGCTTTTCTGCAAATTTGCCTTCCACGGGATAGCCGAGGTAAGTATTCGGCGACAGCGCCATGTCAAGCACGGGCATATCCTTTGGCAAGACGATGGCGACGGGAACGATCGGTTCGCCGATATCGGGATATCGATCGACGAAATCAAGGAAATCCTTTTTGATCTGTCCGTACGGGGTGATCTCGAAGTTCTCCCAATCGTAGAACGTGTTGCACATACCCCATTCCTCTGCCATGAACGATGCGCCTGCCATATAGGAGTACAGATGCATCCGCCATTGCAAAGAGCGTGAGGAACCGCCGTTGCCGCCTGCCGTGTGGTACGGGAAATCCTCGTTTCCGATACCCCACTCGTTCAGCCCGTCGCGCTGATAGCAGCATGCAGAGAAGGGACTGCCGCCCCACGGTTCATAGTAGGTACCGAACGGGATGCCTGCCGCACGCGCCATACCACGCGCATACGCAACCTGAATACGGGTATTCGGCGTCTGCGCACCGATCTCGGGCATCAGCCGCTTGGCGCCGTTTTCCACTTCCATCTTCTGTGCCTGGAAATAACTGTCGCACGGAAGCAGATCGCCGCCGACGTACGCCTGCCGCTTCGCAAACAGGTTTTGCATCATGGAAAGATAGGCTTCGTACGTCTTTGGGATTCCGCCGAGTGCGGCGTACTCTTCAACGTTCATGGCCTCCACGAAGGTGTGCTCGTACGGATACGCGCGTCGGATCGTTGCTTCAATTGCCTCCGCCGTCCATTCGGGGCAGTTGTTGGAGGTGATCTTGTGGAAATCCGAGCGGATGTTGGAGCCCCATTCGTGCATCTGGAAGCCCCAGAATTTGTCACCGAGCATGGTGCGGTAGGCGTTAACCAGTTCCATGTCGTAGGGATATTGCTCAAGGAAGCATCCGCCCTGCAGACGGTCGATATAAAAGGGACAGTTGTGCTCTCTGACATAGTTGTAAAGATCGCCGCCGACCGCCGCAAGGTTATTGAATTTCAGCGATTCATCAATATCCAGCGACTGTGAGAAGCGGATGCCGTCGCCGGGACGGATAAATCCGGCGCGGAGCTGTGCTTCCCATGTCTGGGGCATATAACAGTGAAGATACGTAAACATCGGAATTCTCCTTTCATGCGGCTGTATTACAGTGCAAACGCGCGGACGTGTCCGCAGAAGTCGGCGCAGATGACGGTATTCCCGTACTGCACGGGAGCAACGTAGCACGGTGCGCCGAGGGAAACGGCTCGGAGCTCTTCCGTCGTTTCGGTATTGCAGATATGCATATAACCGTCGGGGGATGTAAAGAGGATACTGTCACCGACGAAGATCGGTGCAGATTCACATTCGTGGGAGGTATGCCGCTGATACGGTGCCATCGGGCAGAGTGTTGGTTTGACTGCATAGGAGCGAACCGTTTCAAAGGTCTCAAAATCGGAGACGAGCATACCGCGATTTGCCGTTGCGGTGTAAAGAAGTCCGCCGCGCAGAACGCTCTGCATCGCGGTGTTGAAGTTGACTTCTTCATCGGGACAATGCTTCTGCACGATCTCGCCGTCGGAGAGGCGGAGCTTGTACAGATGCTTGATCGCGTGCAGATAAATATATTCGCCGACGACGAGCGGTGTACCGGAGAACGTGCGCGGAATCGCATTGCGCCACAGCGTTTCGCCGGTTTCTGCGTCCAGTGCGTAGATGTGACGCCATTGACGGCAGGCAAGGAGGATAGAGCGGCCCGTTTCGTCGTGTGCGAGGATGAAGCGGGCGGGGCAATCTTCCGAGGAAACGCTGCGCTCACCGATCCACAGAATGGAGCCGTCCTTTTGCGACATTGCAGCGACCTTTCTGCCGGCACCGCAGAAGACCTTGCCTTCTGCAGCGAGAACACCGTTTTCCGCATGGTGTCCCCAGTTGACAGGGGAGAGTGATTTCCAAACAAGCGCACCCGTATCGGCGTTCAGCGCGTAGACCCAGCCAAACGTATCCTCGGCAAAAATGATGCCGTTATCAATAGACGGGACGTTCTTGAAGCCGGCGTAGGGCTTGAACGACCATAGGATTTCGCCGTTTTCGGGATTCAGACAGTAAAGTCCTGCATCGAAAGGAATCTCGTCACAGCAGGTGGAGACGTACAGCTTGCCGTTTTCGAGGATTGGCGTGGCATACATGACGTGGCCGGGCAGAGAGACGTCCCACAGCGCGTTGTCGGCGGGAGCGGCTCGGGTCAGATCGTTGTAATGCAGCTTCGTTTTCAGCGTATGATCGCCGAAGATTTCGACGGAGCGGATGGCGGTCGGGGAAGAATCGATGCCGCCGCAATCGGGACGGGACGTGCAGATGTTGTAGTATCCGCCGAGATCCGTTACCCAGTTGATGTGATAATGACCGAAGACCCACGCAAGAAGTCCGTAATCGCGCAGATCGAAGGAAACGTCCTGCAGTTCATAGACGAAATCGTCTTCGTTGGGGGCATGCGTGTGGCAGAACAGCACCAACGATTTTTCGGGGTCCTTTGCACGCACGTCGTTGTAAATCCAGCGGTTGATCTCATCCTGCGTATAGGCGCTCGGTGCGTCACCGCCGCGCATCGGAAGGACGATATAGTGCATATTGCCAAGGTCAAAGGAATACCACGACGGACCGTAATATTTCTCAAAGGTATAGTCACCGTATCGGTCGTCGACGTAGTCGTGGTTGCCCATACAGTAACGCACGGGAATTCCGAGCACGTCGTAGTTCATGGCGCGGTAGTGGGACTCCAGACCCTCTCGGCGGCAGATGTCGCCCGTTTGGATGAGGAATGCAGCAGGATTTGCGGCAATTTGCTTTTTGACAAACGGCAGCCAGATATCGGCTTCTTCGATGCAGTCGATCTCCGTATCGCTGATCTGGAAGAAGCGATGATCGGCATCCGCTTCGGCGGGTGTGATATAAAAATCGAAATCCCCCTCGTGGTCTTCGATCCGATAATACCAATCGTCGTGCGCCTTCGTCAGGCATTGAACGGCGATCAAGTGTGCCTTTTCCCATCCGGGCAGGGAGAAAGCACCGTGCTCATCGGTGAAAGCGATATTCATACCGTCGCTGACGCGCAGACCGGCAAGAGGCTTGTTTGTGGTTTTGTGATAGACGTGTCCGTAATACATGGGGGTTCTCCTGTGTGTTTAGGAAATTGTGATTGACGCTTATTTGTAAACGGATTTTATAAATTGATTTCTGCTTCGATGACGCCGCGTTCCGCTTCTATGCGGCTGACGGAACGAATCGTACCCGCCGACATATGGAGCTTGTATGTACATCCGTTGTAGGAGAGGGTCATCTCTTTTTCGGACAATGCGGTAACCGTCGGCAGATGGTCATCAGAGCCGCGGCGCAGGTCGAGCGAGAAGCCCACGGGACCTTCGATGCGGATACGGTTGTCCGTCACGGTGACGGCGATCGGCGCATACGTCAGACGCATACTGCCGCCGCCGAGGTCTTCAAACTGCATGGCTGCGCAGGGAATTTCCGTGCCGTTGGCATCGACGAAATAACCGCCTGCGAGGATGCCGTGTCCGGTATGGCGGTTGCCGTCGATGAGCGGCAGGGTTTCATAGACCGCTTCGTTGCTCTCGCAGACCGTTTCCTCAAACGGATCGGGATACTTCTCGCAGAAGACGTGCAAATCACGAATACGGACGGCGTCGTTTTCGGCATAAACGTTGACGCGGAAGTATTTGTTGGAGTACCAGACGGAGGTCTTGCTATCATCGTCAAACGCGTTGTGCGCGGTGATGGCAGATGCGGGTGTTTCCGTATACGTCTGCTTGAACCAGCGTCCTGTATCGCCGAGTGGTTCGACCTCAATTTTGCCTTCGTTCTGCAGCTTTTCAAACTGTGCAAACTGATAGGTCAGACCGTCACGCATTGCGTCCCAGCCAAAGGCATTTTCCTGTCCTGCCTGTGCATAACCAAAGGACAGACAGTCGCCGTTGTAATTTTCGCGCAGATACCAATCAACCCACTTCGGAACACCGCCGCCGCCCGTGGTCTGCGTATAAACGGGCTCGAGTGTGATGACGCCCTGACATTTTGCACCTTCTTCCAAACTCATGCCGAAGTCGTACTGATAAACATGGTCGGAGCCGAGCATGCGGAACAGCGGTGCGTTGAGCTGTTCCTCCTCGGTCTGTGCGGGCATGAAGCAGTTGGTGCGGGAGGGATAGTAGCCCTGTCCGTAATAGCCGCCCCAGAGCGTATAGCCGTCGGTACCGTACTGCTCCTTGCAGTTGCACAGCGCGTCAAGACCGTATTTGTCGCAAAGATAACGCACGGTATGCGAATCGAAGAACCAAGAGCCGAAGACGCGCGGATATGCGCCGAACAGCTCGCGAAACTTTTCAAACAGTGCATCACAGAGGCTCTCTCTCTGTTCCTTGGTGTAACCGACAGAGAAGCCGCAGTGCGCGTGCCAGTCCCACGGATAGCGTCCTGTCCACGGGATGCCGACGGATTCGACTTCAGGCTGAACGATCTCGTGCCAGACACCAAGCTCAAACTGTGCGGAATCGAGCCCGGTGAGCATGGAAACGATCTCGGGAACGAGCATGGCGTCGTACTGTAACAGGAACGTACCGCGCAGGCTGTGCTTTTTCATCAGCAAAATCTGTTCACGAACGGGCTCGATGAGATCGATCGGACAACGCGGTTCGACTGCTCGGATAAAATTGACGATGTTGACGATCTGTCTTTTTTTCATAGTGGTTTCCTCCGTGCGATATGTTTCAGGCGACGTGCAACCTCTTCTCCCAAGTGTGCGAATGCGTCGGCTGTATAATGACATGCATCGATATAAGCATCGCTGCCGCAATCGCGCATATATGCGTTGAGATCACTTACCAAAACCCCGTGCTTTTCCGCTGCCGCAACGGCTGTGCGATTATAGGCGTCGAGTTCTTCATCCGAGCGCGGATTCGGATCCGCGAAATGGACGGTATCCGGATTCATCGGCGTCGTTGTCGCGAATACGAGCGTGGCGTTAGGGAAAAATTTCTTTAAAAGCTTGATGAGAATATCCATGTTACGGGCGTACTCGTCAAGACTCGTCAAAGACAGCTGTGCACCGTGAAAATGCGCGGCATCCCAATGACCGCAGTTGAAGTGGACGATATCGACCGCACACGGATCGTCAAACATATCAGCCCAACCGCTCATGTTGAAAATCGCATACTGCGTGCTTCGGCAGTTGTCAGAAAAATAAAATACTTCGGCAATATCGGACAATGCGTCTTTAACTGTATTGCAATACCCCAAGCGGATCGAGTCGCCGATCAGAAAAATATTGGTCTTCGTTTCGCTGCATTGAAACGGCGCGTTTGGATTTCTGCGCTCTGTCTGTCTTTTCATAAATAGGCTCGTTCCTTTCTGTTTGCTGCGCGGATATTCTGTATAAGGATGGAATTTCAATGTTATTATAGCAGAATGTTTGCAAAATTGCAAGGATATCGAAAACATTTTGGAAAATTCTTATTTTTTCAAATCTGTTTAGAAAAGCACTTGACAAATACGCGGAAAGCGAGTATAATTATTATACAAACAACAAGAATTTTTAATAAATGTTATGCATGCGTGCATAGCATTTTTTGTGCGGTACAGGCGTGATTCATCCGCTTCTGGCTGCCTTCGGAGAGGAAAAACATTGGAACGCATCAATTTAAGCAGTATCAAAAAAGAAAGCGTGCGCGCGATCTTCAACGCCATCACAGGAAAAGATCAGATCAGCCGCGCGGAGATTGCAGAGATCACGGGGCTTTCTCTGATGACCGTCGGCAAGGTGGTTGACGCTTTGCTGGAACGGCGCGTGATCATTCAATCGAAGGAAATCAAAAACATGGCAGGCCGCCGTGCCGGTCTTGTGAGCTTGAATACCGATAAATTTTTCATGATTATCGATCTGACCGCGCGCAATATGTCGATGACGGTCATGAATATCGCGCTTAACATCGTTGACAAGATCGTCTACGAATACAACGGTGATTTTTACTATGAAGAAAATCTATATATCTTCATGAAGAACGTCAAGATCTATATTCTGCGTCATCTCGACATGGCGGATGCTGCAGGCGTCGGCGTTGTGCTTCCGGGAACGTATGCACCGGAAACGGATACCGTCGTATCGTCCCGCGTGCCCGAGCTTGCGCAGACGCACGTCAAGGCAATCATTGAGGACGTATTGCGGCATCCTGTGGAAATGCTGGAAAAAGACGTGCTGACCGCAGCCGCGTCCAATCTTGCCGATCTGGAAAAGGAACAGGTCAAAAGCGTCGTTTACGTCTGCATCGGCGAGACCATTTCGGGCGCGCTGATCTCCGGCGGGGAAATTCTGCAGGGCAGAGAAGCGTATGCGGGAGATATCGGTCGTATGCCGACCGAGCATCACGGTACGCTGCAGATGCTGTTTGAAGGACGCGGTCTGCGCGAAGAAACGGTATCGGAGCTTGCACGCGCGCTTGCGTATGAAATGATTCTCTTTGACCCGGATATCGTTCTGATCGAAAACTGCACGGGCGGAAAATTGGAGCAGTACCGTCCGTATCTGATCCAGCATATCTGTAAGACGTCTGGGCTTGACGCGAGCCGTCTTCCGGAAATTCGGATTCTCGAAACGGGAGTCCGTCATGCCTACCGCGGACTTGCCATCCGTATGCGCAGTGCATGGATTCAGAAAGAAGTCAATTAAACGGAGGAAATGATCCCATGAAACAACTTACCGTCAAAAGTCAGTTTGCCGGTACAGGAGCGCGTGAACTGAATGTCTCAAGCCTCTCCCTCGGCATTGCCAAATACGGCGGCTATGATAAAAAAGAGCAGAACTTTGCGCAGCTTGACCGCTACGTCGCACAGGGCGGTAATTTCATTGATACCGCACTGGTATACGGAAAATGGGTCGACGAAACGCAGACCTCCTACAGTGAAAAGGTATACGGGATGTGGCTGGAGCAGGGTGACAACCGTGCAAAGACGGTCACCTCGACGAAAGGTGCGCATCCGCTGCCCGGTACGTCTGCGCCGCGTGTCAATCCCATCTGTATTGCGAGTGACGTTTCCGAAAGTCTTGTCAATCTGAAAACGGAGCAGATCGATTTATATTTTCTGCACCGTGATGATGAAACGGTTGCCGTTTCCGTCATTATGGACGAGCTGAACCGTCAGGCATCGTGCGGTGCGCTGAATCTGCTCGGTGCGTCCAACTGGTCTGCTGCCCGCATCTATCAGGCAAACGACTACTGCGTCAAGCACGGTATGCGCGGCTTTGACGTGTCACAGATCTGCTTTAATCTGATGCGCCCGTCGCCCAAGATGCTCGGTGATGAAACGCTCGTGTCGATGACCGACGACGAAGCGAGGATCTATCACGATCTGCAGATGCCGATCATGGCGTTTACCGCGCAGGCAGGCGGCTTTGTTTCAAAGTTCATTGATACACCGAACGCGGAGATTCATTCGCGCTACGCAAGTGATGAGAATTTGCACCGACTTGACCGCATTCGCGTTCTTTGCCGTGATACGGGACTTTCGCCGACCGCGGTAACGCTCGGTTATCTGTACGGACAGCGTCTGACGGTCATTCCCGTCACGAGTGTTTCCAACGACCTGCAGCTTGACGACGTCATTGCGTGCTCCGATACCGCGCTCACACCCGAGCAGATTGCATGGATCGACGGAAAATGACGCGTTCATAAAATATTTACAAATAAAATCAGCGCAGACCATTGCCAAAAAACGTCGTTTATGTTATAATATTTAAGATTTCGGACGCCGAAACAACGGGTTCTGCATTGACAGAAACGGGCGGGACACGAAATTATCCCCAAAATACAGGACAGTCCTCTGCGAAGCTCTGCACGAACGTCCGATGATGAAACAGGAGGAGCACAATCATGGATATGATCAAGGCTTTCACCAATGAGCAGTTAAAGAAGGAAGTCCCGGTTATCAACATCGGTGACACCGTCCGCATCCACAACAAGATCAAGGAAGGTACCAGAGAAAGAATTCAGATGTTCGAAGGCGTCGTTATCTCCAAGAAGAACGGCGGCATTTCTGAAACCTTCACTGTCAGACGCATCGCATACGGCGTAGGCGTTGAAAAGACGTTCCCGATCCACAGCCCGAACGTTGTCAAGGTTGACATCATCCGTTCCGGTAAGGTCAGACGTGCAAAGCTGTACTATGTCCGCGACAGAGTCGGTAAGGCAGCTAAGATCAAGGAAAACATCTAATTACACAACAAATGACCCTGTGAAACGGAATCTCCGTCCATAGGGTTTTTTGTTTTTGAAATGGGATACGATCATGAAATTGACGTTAGGCGAAAAGATCAAGCAGCGCCGGCGAGAGCTGCATCTGACGCAGGCTGCATTGGCGGGAGAATCCGTCACGCGAATACTGATCAGCCGTATTGAATCGGGAGACGTGAATCCGTCACTGGAAACGCTCAAATATCTTGCCGACAGACTCGGCGTCCCAGCAGGGTATCTTTTGACGGAGGAAGACGATCTTCTGAGCTTTCTGCTGCCCAAGCTGAAGGAGGAGCTGCGCGGGAAATATCTGCGCGGAGACGACAGCGGCGTGTTTGCACTGTGTGAGCAGTATGCACTCCAGGACGAGGAGACCTATATGATCCTGTGCGAATGTGCGGTTCGTCTCGGACGGGGTGCCTACGAGCGCGGCGACACAGCAGAAGCGGCAGAATGGTTTGACCGTGCGCTGTCCTTTGCGGAGGAAACGCCGTATCATACGGAGGTCGTGCTCGGAGAAGCCGTTCTCTGCAAGGCAATGCTGGCAGAGCTGTCGGGAGAGCGTCCCGAGATCTATCTGGACAGCTATGAAACGGCACTCGGACGCGCCATCGATCTGGACCGATATCTTTTGCTGCGGTTCTTCTCCGATATGGAGCAGGGAACGATTCGGGAGTACCGTACGCAGCACGAGTCGATTCCTCTGCGCAATCCGCTGTACGCAGAGCTGCGCAGGATTTGGCTGTCAGCGGCGGACGGAGACGTCGTCGGAGCTCAGACCGCGCTTGCCGCACTTCTGCGCAGTGAGGACGCTTCGGCATTGGAATGTGACCCGATCCTGCATTATCGCTGTATTGCAAAAATGGAACAGCTTTCGGCAGATGCCGACGACTATAAAACCGCGTACCAGTATGCAGGTAAGCGCCAGCAGCTGGAACGCAGATATCATATCCGTTCCGACAGATAAGACGGACGGAACGGGGATGGAGGAGACAAAAAATGATGAGCAACAAGATTTTTGGCAGAACCGAGCTTCTGCTTCCGCGCGATCTGTCACAGGAGGCGCTTTTCAAATGGAGCGTTGTCGCGTGTGACCAGTATACCAGCGATCCCGACTATTGGGAAGCGGTGGAATCCGTTGTCGGAGATGCACCGTCGACGCGCCGTATTACGTATCCCGAGCTGTTTTTGAATGCGCCCGATAAGGATGCACGCATTGCGGCAATTGCGGCGGCGACCAAAGCGTATCGCGAAACCGTCCTTTCGGCTTATCCCGACGCGATGATCTACGTCGAGCGTGCGATGAAGAACGGCAAGGTGCGCTGCGGTATCGTCGGTGCGTTTGACCTCGAAGCATACAGCTATGCAAAGGACTCCCAGACGCCGATCCGTGCAACGGAAGGCACCGTGCTGTCCCGTATTCCGCCGCGCGTACAGATCCGCCGTGACGCCGCTGTAGAAACGCCGCACGTTATGATTCTGTGTGACGACAAGGAACAGAAGTTGTTTTCCGCAGCGCGCAAGGTCAAGAAGTCTGCGCCGATCTACGATTTTGATCTGATGCAGAACGGTGGTCGTATCACGGGCTGGCTGATTGAGGGGGCGCTTGCCGACGAGATCGAAGCACTGGCACTGGAGCTGGGCTGTGAGAAGGCATTTGCAGACAAGTATTTTGCCAACGGCAATGCGGACGGAAAAGAACCGCTGGTCTTCCCGGTCGGCGATGGCAACCACTCTCTGGCAACCGCGAAGGCTTGCTGGGAAGAGCTCAAGGCAAACGGTGCGGATGATACCCATCCCGCGCGTTATGCGCTTGCAGAGCTTGTCAACCTGCACGACGAGGCGCTGGAGTTTGAACCGATCTATCGCGTGGTATTCGGTGCGGACGGTGAGGAACTGCTTGCAGATATGAAGGCGTACTATCCCGCGCTGACGGACGGTGATACCGACGGTCATACCTTTGAGGTCGTCTACGGCGGTACTACCCGCATTGTCACGCATCCCGCACCTATGGCACAGCTGCCCGTCGGAACGCTGCAGGTGTTCCTTGACGCTTGGCTTGCTGACCATCCCGATGCGGAGGTTGACTACATCCACGGCATCGATGCCACGAAGAAGCTTGCACAGGGCGAGCGTGCGGTCGGTTTCCTGTTTGACGGCATGGAAAAGGACGATCTGTTCCGCACGGTCATCTTTGACGGCGCTCTTCCGAGAAAGACCTTCTCGATGGGCGAAGCGGACGAAAAGCGCTATTATCTCGAGTGCCGCGCGATTCGCTGAACAATGACATAACGACAGCCGGAGTCACCCGCATGGACGGATGCTCCGGCTGTCATTGTTTTTGTGAAATCAGAAGTCCAGCGTTTCTGCCGGCTGAATATACAGGGCTGTGAAACGGGCTTCCGTATCGGTGACGGTATAGCAGTAGGTATTGCTGCCGTAACCGATTTCCGTTGCAATGCCCGACTCGTACGAGGAGATACCGAGGGCATCGTAAACGGAGTTGATGTTGGAGATCGTCGTTTTTTCGTCGTACGCCTTGAGCATAACGAGGAAGAAATACGAAAAAGACGAATAGTCAAGGTCTGTGATGTCAGGGTCAAAGGTCAGCACCAATTCCGCCCGCTGCAGCAGTCCCGTGACGGGATCGGAGATCAGCGTCAGGGAGATGCGGTCGGTAATTTGGCACAGTGACGTGACCGCGTCGATCGTTTCTGTTTCGGTCACGGCACCGAAATCGTCGGCACACAGCGTATTGAGCCGATCAAGAAACTGATTGGGTGACATGGTGATGACGTCCGCGCGGCAGGAGGTCAGCGTGACGAGCACGGACAGGAGAAGCAGAACGCAGACTGATATGCGCCGCAGGGCAGTTTTTCGTCTGAACGTCTTCATCAGGGCATGACGCGCAAAAGGGAAGTGAGCGTACCGATCGGTGCAAGCGCTTCTCTGACAGCGGCTTCTGTCGTGATGGGTGTGACGAAGGCGATCTCGCCGCCAAACGCATCTTCTGCGGTCAGAAGTTCTGTGTCGGCATATACTGCGCGGAGTGCACAGACGGCATCCGCGTAAGAAGCGGCGGTCTGCACGCGGCAGAGGAACGCATACGGCAGAGCGGTGTAATCGCAAGGAGCACCGTCAGCGCTTTCCCAATCGGGAACGAAAATTTCTGCATCCTTGTGTGTCAGAATATCAATGATATCGGCGACAACGGCAGATGCGGTCGGAAGATTGCCGGCACCGCGACCGTAGAACATAACGTCACCGACCGCATTGCCGCGAACGAGAATGGCATTGAAGACATCATCGACGCAGGACAGCGGATTTTCGTGCGGAATGACGTGCGGAGCAACGAGCATAAAGACATCGGATGTCGGATCATTGTTGTCAATACGACCTGCGCGGCCGATCAGCTTGATGACACCGCCGAGGGCTTCCGCATCCGCGACGTTCTGTGCGGTAACGGCGGTGATGCCTTCGGTATGAACGGAAGACGGCGCAAAGAGGCGACCGAATGCGAGCGCGGACAGGATACAGATCTTTCTGCAGGCGTCCGTGCCCTCGACGTCAGCGGCAGGATTGCGTTCCGCATAACCCTTTTCCTGGGCTTCGGCAAGTGCCTCCTCAAAGGTCTTGCCTGCGCGGATCATCTGCGTCAGAATGTAATTGGTCGTACCGTTGAGAATACCGTCGACCTCGGAGAGCTCGTTTGCGGCAAGGCAGGAGCTCATCGGACGGATGACGGGAATACCGCCGCCGACGCTCGCTTCAAACAGGTAACGGACGTGATGCTCCTTTGCAATACGGAGAAGCTCCGCACCGAAGGTCGCAACGACTTCCTTGTTGGAGGTGACGACGTGCTTGCCTGCTTCCAGAGCCGCACGGGTATAGTCGTATGCGGGATGAGAACCGCCCATCATTTCTGCAACGACGGTGACCTCGGGGTCGCTGAGAATGATATTGATATCATGAACGACGCGTCCGCCAAGCGGATGGTCGGGGAATTCGCGTAAGTCAAGAATGTATTTGATATTGATATGCTCGCCTGTTTTGCGGGCAATGGTTTCGTTATTGGTTGCAATGACATCGGCAACGCCGCCGCCGACAACGCCGAAACCGAGAATGGCAATGTTGGTCATGGTGGATATACTCCTTTGCAAATATTTAGGAGAAAAACAGAAAGCGCAGAGACTCAGAGGTCTCTGCGTCCTTCAATGGCGCGGAAAAGGGTGACCTCATCCGCATAGTCGATATCGCCGCCGACCGGGACGCCGTATGCAAGACGGCTGACCCGGACACCGAGCGGCTTCATGAGCTTGGAAATATAAACGGCTGTCGTTTCTCCCTCAATATTGGGATTAGTGGCGATCAAGATTTCCTTGACCTCACCGTCGGTCAGCCGTGCGATCAGTTCTCTGATGGTCAGCTCGTCGGGACCGATGCCGTCCAT
>JAZQWK010000064.1:0-6378 GCA_045632325.1 Eubacteriales bacterium | reverse complement strand
GAGAACCATACGGAGCGAATCACGCGCTTCGTATACGGAGCAGATCGGTCCGCGCTCACCCTTTAAGAATTCTGCGAACGGATATGCCTGCGCCTTGATACGTTCACCGTGCGCGGGCGGGCTGGGAATGTCGGAATTCGTCCAATCCGCATCTCCGTTTTTGTACCATTTCAGACCGACCAATCCATCGGGACGAGGCTTGGATGCCGATACGGCGTCACCGTAATACTGTGCAACGGAACCGTCTGCGCAGTAGATCTCGGTGGTAATTTCTGCGGCAGATGCCATGAAATAACAGCTGATCTCGGCGATCATGCCGTTCGGATACTTGAACAGCGCAACACCGCCGTCGTTTTTGATATTGGTCATGGTGGACATTTCACACATCACGCTTTCCGGAACGCCGAAGATCCAGTTGAGCATATCGATCGGATGTGCCGAGTCGTCAGCGAAAATATCGCGGTTGAGCGCGGGCTGTGTGTGCCAGGACTGATCGAAGCCCGCCCAGGTATGCGTGCTGAGAGAGTGACGGCGGCGATAAAGGAATACTCGACCAAGCTCCTCTTCGTCGATGATCTTTTTCATGCGGATATTCTGGTCGTCGACACGCATCTGATAGCCGAGGGTAAACGGTACGTTGTACTTTTCCACTGCCGCAACCATACGGTTGGCTTGCTCAAGATTGAGCGCCATCGGCTTGTAGCAGATGATTGCCTTTCCTGCCGCTGCCGCTTTTTCGACAAGCTCACAATGGTAAACCGTCTCGGAAGAAACGACGACCGCAGTGATATCCTTGTTACTGAGGATTTCGTCAAGAGATTTTACGACGGTCTTCAATGCTGCCGCATTCTGTTCGGCGCGAGCAGCATCGTGGTCATAGAGCCCGGCAATTTCAATGCCGAGTGAAGGATCGTTGGCCCATACCGCTCCGTAGGTCATGACGTGACCGTGAGCAGAACCGAGGATACCTACTTTTACTGCCATTTTTGTATTCTCCTATGCATATGTATTTTGCGTAAATTGCAGCATCCTGCCGTAATTTACAAAATTTCATATTGTGATGTGCGTCAATCTCTGTTTGCTGTCCTTATCATATAAGATAAGCTTGAATTTCTTGTGCCGTAATATCACGCGGCTGTACCTTCTTCTTTGCCGCAAGGGCTGCCGCAACACCTGCCGCCTCACCGATACCGCAGCAGATGGGCATAACGCGGTAATTGGAGTGAGCGATGTGCGTGCCGGAGATGTTGCGTCCTGACAGCAGAAGACCGTCGGTCTTCTCGGGAATCAGACAGCCGTAGGGGATCGTATACCCCTTGGGCTGTGACCACTTGTGCTGGACACCCGTTTCATCCAATCCCGCACCGGTGAGATTGTGCACGTCAAAGTTGAAGTGAGCGCCGCGCACGACCCAATCGTCAAAGACGCGTGCCGTGAGAATATCGTCCTCACACAAGGTATAGACGCCCTTGAAATGGCGGGTTTCCCGCACACCCATCAGGGATGCCGCAGAGATGATATAGCAGTGCTCAAATCCGGGAACGAACTCCCGCAGATATTTCACGATCGCAGGCATCTGTCGCCGTGCGGTGATCTCGGCCCGTGTCAGATCCTCGGCACGGGTGCCGTCGATATCCGTGACGTTCGTCATATTACAGGTGATGATGCCAGGGAGCGTACTGCGGTAGACGAGCAGATGTCCTGCGGGGTAAGGGATGTGCTGTTTTGCAAGTGCCTGCAGCTCGCCTTTTTCGGTTTGATACGTCGATTCAAACGAGCCGAGCAGTACCGCGCGGTCACAATCTACGCCTGCCACCTTGAACATCAGCGTGCACGGCTGCATCTTTCCGTCCGATTCGCGTCCCTTGGTATATGCCGCACCGGCAAACGCTGCAACGTCACCGTCGCCCGTGCCGTCTACGACCGTGTGTGCGGTGAAAGCACGGCGGCCGGACTTGCTTTCGGTAATAACACCCGTAACGCAATCTCCGTCCATGATGACGTCGGCAACGAAGGTATACAGCAGCAGATCAACGCCTGCTTCTTCGAGCATCTCAAAGTATACTGTTTTCAGCAGCTCCGGGTCGATCTGCGGCACGATCTTTCCGTGACCGTCGCCCTCGACCTTATCTGCCTGTCGGGTCAAAATCTCGGTATACAGCTTTGACGTTACCGTTCCCGTCCAATGGCTCATCATGCCCGAGGTGGAAATGCCGCCGGGACAGTTGTTATATTCAAGCAGGAGCGTTTTGGCACCGAGCCGACCTGCCATGATCGCCGCAGAGACGCCTGCGGGACCGGCACCTGCGACGATCACGTCGTATTCACCGGCAATCGGCAGCGTTTTTTCTTGTTCCAGATAAGTCTTCATATGGTTTATCCTTTGTTTTTTAATCCAGCGCATATTGCGGCTGTACGTGTGTGTACCGTTCCGTTCCTGCGAACAGGTTTGCATACCGCAGGATATCGGAACGCAGATACGTTTCATCCTTGATGCGATAGACCTCGGCGGAATCAAAGAGCACAGGAATGCCGCGCGCATCGCTCATCGTCGTATAGAGGCTGAAGCTGTGCGACGCTTCTATTGCTCCGTTCTCGTTTTTGGAGAGCTGCAAATGGAAAACGGCATTGTAGGTCGGTTTATCAAAATACAGATCACCGTATGCAATGCGGTTATCGTAAAGGAAGTTGCCGAGGCAGAAGATTTTCAGAAAACCGACTTCCGTTTGGCAGGGCTGAATCAGATGCTGGTGGTGTCCGACGATCAGATCGGCGCCGAACGTACGAATCTTTTCTGCGATGAACGCGCTGTAGGGATCAACCGCTTCGATAAACTGCCCGCCGTTGTGAATGACGGCAACGACGTAGTCTGCCTGCGTGCGTGCGGAACGAATATCCGCTTTCAATTGTGCAAGATACGGCTCCGCAGCCGCATATTCCTCGTCCATACCGCCGTATATCCGCTTGACGTCTGCCGCAATTTGCCGATAGTCGTTGAGCAGATGGATGGAACCCGGACGGGTCTCCTCCGGCTGGAGCAGATTGACCATATACGGATGGTCGAGAAACCTGCCGTGCGCAAAGGCGTTGGTTCCGTAGGTGTAATTGATGAAGGCGACTTTTAACTCACCGAAATCACGGACGAAGATGCGGTCGCGCGCTTCCCTGCTGTCATAAAGACCGACGGTGTCAAAGCCGTAGTCCCGACAGGTTTGCAGCGTTTTGCGGATACCCTCCTCGCCGCGGTCCATGCAGTGGTTGTTGGCAAGGGTCAGCATATCAAAGCCTGCATCCTTCAGCGCATCTAAAATCCCCGTGGGGGTATTGAAGCAATATCGCTCATGGGTATATCGCATTTCAGCTCCGGCAACCGGCGTTTCGAGATTGCCGACCAGATAATCACAATCGGACAGCCCTTTTGCATGCGCAAAGCACGCGCGGTAATCACTGTCCAACACGCGGTTCATCCGTTCACTCGGCAGAATATCACCCGTGAATGAAATTTTGATCATATCAGGTGTTTTCCTCGATTGCATTCAGCAGAATATCGACCTGCTTTCCGATGATCTTTTCGATCTTTTCTGTGGTGGAAACGAAGTTGTTCTTCCAGTTCTGGAAATCCGTCATATACTTGAAGTGCGTCTGATCGGGCCAGATGGACAGACCGAGGTCGTAGGTGCTCGAATTGAAAATGATATCCAGCATTTCTGCGGAATCCTCGTCACGGGAGTACTTGGACTTGAGAACGACTTCCTTATAGGTTGGAATCAGATTCTGCTGACCGTCACGGCTGAGTGCTTCCAGAACGATACTGACGTTGGCAAGGCGTTCTTCGGGAACGGTAACGGGAATGGTTGCAACACCGCATTCCGAGGTCAGAATGTGGTATTCCTCCTGCTTTTCATCATACTTCGGATAAGGCAGAATACCGATATCAAAATCGCTGTCACGGTAGTATTCAATACCCTTGGTCGAGGAGCCCTGGAAGATCGTTCTGCCCTCCAAGAACATATCACGGGATTCGTTGGAACCGCTGTGGAACGTGTTCTTGTAATGCTGATAGTAGATATTGGTACCGTTGTGCAGGTTGTAAATCTTTTCAAAGACGTTGAGGGTATGCTCGTCTTCTCCGACGGAGAAGTACGGGTTGCCGTCCTGGTCATAGGAGAAGTACTTTGCGCCGCAGCCGATGGCAAGGGAACCGAAGTGGAGCTTGATCGCGCCTGCGGTACCGTATTGGTCGCCTTCGTCCCACTGACCGTCACCGTTGAGATCGCGCGGGAACTGCTTTGCAATTTCGATGTACTGATCCAGCGTCCACGTGCCGTCGCGTACCATGTCATAGAGATTGACGTTGAGATCGGCAGATGCCAGCAGCTGTTTGTTGAAAACGATGACGAAGCCGCGTGTCAGCATACCGAGATAGAAGTCGCCGACAGCCGCAAACTGCTTGCCGCCGATGTTGAAGACGCTGTTGGCGTTCTGATCCCACCAGGAGCGTTCCAGATCAACGTAAGGAAGATAGTCCCAGGAACGAATCAGACCGTCGGAATAGAGCGTTGCGGTTGCGCTGTCATACGGCATACCGATTTCGTAAAGGTCTTCGCCCGACATCAGTGTTTTGCGATAGATCGACGGGACGTCCTGGTTGACGGTTTCCTCAAAGACGACGTTATATTTTTCTGAAATGCGGGAATTGCGGCGGAAAATTTCGTCGTTGATGCTTTCGCCGTTTTCTTCGTCAACGACCTGATCGATGAGCGCCCATGTCAGCGTGACAGGGTCGTAGTTCAGAAAGCGGAGGGGCAGGCCGTGCATATCGGCATCGGGCAGGGGATGCTCGTCCATTTCCGTCGGAACGGCTTCGGTAACGGCTTCCGTCGTCACTGCGGCGGTATCCGCGTTTGTATCAGGGGTCGGCGTATTGGTGTCGGCACTGTCACCGCAGGACGCGGTCAGCATTGCGGCAAGCAGAAGCAGGGCTGTCAAGGCTGTCTTTTTCATCTTATTCGATTCCTTTCTCTTTTACGTATCGAGCGATGGCGCGGCAGAAGCACCGTCCGGAGTGTACCAGCTTGTCTTGGGATACGACGTTGCCTTCCTCGCCGAAATAGGTTGTTTCAAAGGAGAATGCGATTTTGATGCCGGGCTGGCTTCCGCACCACGCGCCGTTGGATTTGTTGATCGGACCGCCGACGTTCCACTCCACGCCGATGGGCATATCGTTTTTCGTATCGTACTTCATGGCATCGGGATCTTTTGCCATTTCTTCTTCCAGAATCTGTCCGAAGCGCAGGAACTCGTCGGTCATATGCGCATTGCTGTTGTGGACGATGAAAAGCTTATCGTTGCTGCCGCCGAAGTGCCACGGGGAATGTAGGTCAAAGGCACAGACGACGTCACCTTTGCCGACCAGCTCTTTTACGTAACGGACACCGGGATAGATACCGTCGACATAGTCGCGGTTATGGTCGTGCGGGATGCGATTCTTGCCTTGGTCTCCGCGGACAACGCCGTCTGCATCGACGAACGGAATCGCGGTGATACGGCATCCGGGAATCGGATTGACGGCGAATTCTTCTAAAATGCCTTCCATTATATAATCGCCCGTTGCTTCACAGCAGTGGTGGCGCGCGGTCAAAATAACGTTATGTGCTCCGTCTCCGACGACCGCAACGGGAATCGGCGTTTCACCGCGGTCAATAACAGGAACCGTTACCTGTACGCCGAGCCGCTCACAGAGACGGTGGAAACGAGAGGGATGATAGAGCATGTTGTGCGCAAAATAGACGCAATCTTCATCTTCCCCGAACGTATAGGTAAAATCGGCGTAGTTGTTTTCCGCAGTGTTGCTCCAGTGCCAGTGATAAAGGTCATGGCTGACGGCTGCGCCGAAGTAACCGACCCAGCGAGAGTTCGGCTGTGTGAAGCGGACGGTTTTGCCCTGTGCACCGCGGACGCAGAATGCCCAGTAAAACCAGCTTCCCTCGGTATCGCGGATATCGGGCTCAAATACGACGGTATCTTCCGTGGCGGAATGAATAACGGCATTTCCACCGCAGAAATCGGTTGTGATTGTGAACATATGCAGACGTCTCCTTCTATGATTATGAAAGTGATCATATCTCCTCGCGTACGTGCGCGAGAATAAAATAGGATCGTAAACGAACTTTGGTAACTTCATTTTATCACTTTTTATATAAAATGTCAATACGATAGAAAAAATGACGTCGCTCTTTTACGGATCCGATGCATATGCGGCTGTGTGAGCTTTGAACCGAACGTATTCACGAAAACGGTTATGACAAAAAAGGAGCCGAAATCACGTGATTTCGGCAGCAAATGGCGTCCCCGGGCGGATTCGAACCGCCGGCGTTT
>JAZQWK010000063.1:0-1784 GCA_045632325.1 Eubacteriales bacterium | reverse complement strand
TATCTACCGCCGTTTGTTCGGAGAGGACGACGCATGATTCGCGGTCTGCATCACATTGCGATTCTGTGCTCGGACAGGGAAGCGTCTCTGCGGTTTTACGAAACGCTCGGCTTTGACCTGTATGAGTCCCATCCCAGACCCCAGCGTGGTGACGAGATTCTGATGATGCGCGGACACGGGATGGTGTTGGAGTTGTTTATCTCAAAGAACAATCCGCCGCGCGTGTCAAATCCCGAGGCATACGGTCTGCGCCATCTGGCGTTGGCGGTGGATGGGCTTGAGGAGATCGTGAAAGCGCTGACCGATGCGGGATATCAGCCTGAACCGCTTCGCCGTGATACTTTTACGGGTGAGCGGATGACGTTTGTCAAGGACCCGGATGGGCTGCCGATTGAGCTGCATGAATAAGAAAACTGCTGTACACCGATTTTGTGCGATGTACAGCAGTTATCTTTTTTTGATATTATACGTTAAAGCGGAACAGAACGATGTCGCCGTCTTTCATGACGTATTCCTTACCTTCAGAGCGGACCATGCCCTTTTCCTTTGCGGCGGTCATGGAGAAATCGTTGAGCGCAAGCTCGTCAAAGTTGATAACTTCGGCACGGATAAAGCCGCGTTCAAAGTCGGTGTGAATCTTGCCGGCAGCCTGCGGAGCCTTGGTGCCGCGGGTGATCGTCCATGCACGGCATTCGTCGGAGCCTGCGGTCAGGAAGCTGATGAGACCAAGCAGAGCATAGCTTGCCTTGATGAGCTTATCAAGACCGCTTTCATCAATGCCCATGTCCTCAAGGAACGCGCCCTTGTCTTCCGGCGGAAGCTGTGCGATTTCGGATTCGATGGAAGCGCAGATCGGCAGGATTCCGGAGTGTTCTTCATCGGCATACGCCTTGAGCTTGACAAAGAATTCGTTTTCCATGGGATCGGTGCCGACGTCATTTTCGGACATATTTGCCGCGTAAATGACGGGCTTCATGGACAGCAGCGGAACGTCGGAGAGCATTGCCATTTCATCGTCGGTCAGCTCCATCGTGCGTGCGGTCTTGCCGTCAGCGAGGGTGTCGTGGATGCGGTTGAGCAGATCAAGCTCACCTGCAAGCGTGTTGTCACCCTTCATTGCCTTGGTAACGCGGTCAATGCGGCGGTCGAGCAGTTCGATGTCGGAGAGAATCAGCTCCATGTTGATGATCTCAACGTCGGAGATGGGATCGATTCGACCCTCGACGTGGATAATGTTTGCGTCCTCAAAGCAACGGACAACGTGAACGATTGCGTCAACCTCGCGGATGTGAGAGAGGAACTTGTTGCCAAGACCTTCGCCCTGTGCCGCACCCTTGACAAGACCCGCAATGTCAACGAATTCAATGACCGCAGGGGTCTTCTTGTTCGGGTTGTGGATTTCAGCGAGCTTGTCCAGACGGGAGTCGGGAACGGCAACGATGCCGACGTTGGGCTCAATGGTACAGAACGGATAGTTTGCACATTCTGCGCCTGCGTCCGTGATTGCGTTGAACAGAGTGGACTTGCCGACGTTGGGAAGTCCGACGATACCTAATTTCATATGTATGTATCTCCTTAAAAAAATCCTTTATTTGCAGGGGTTTTTGCGTTGAGGGTAGTGGTTCTACACCATTTTGACACCATTTTTGCATGGATTTTTATGGTGTTTTTTGCGAAACCCCGTTTCGCTGAAAATATTTGACCGTTTTTTTCAAAAAATTCTGTGGATTCATGAACAATTCATCCCGATGCGGTTTTTGTTGACACCATTTTTGATTGATTCT
>JAZQWK010000062.1:0-27682 GCA_045632325.1 Eubacteriales bacterium | reverse complement strand
TCCGCACTCTGCGGCAAGGAATTTCTGAAAAACGCGATGTCCTCGCTGACGTATACGGGAAGCTACTGGCTGTCCTCCGTACCGTTCGCCGCAGGCATTGCGTGCATCAACAAAATGAAGCGTCTTGACCTGCCGCATATTCTGATCGAAAAGGGCAAAACGCTGACCGACGGGCTGATCTCTGCCGCAAAGAAATACGGCTATGACCTGCGCGTATCCGGCGTTCCGTCTCTGTTCTATCTGCGGCTTGCCGATGACCCGTCGCTGACACTGCACCAGGAATGGATTGCGGAATGTGTCCGCCGCGGTGTCTACTTCACCAATCATCACAATCATTTTATCAACGCCGCACTCACGGATGATTTGATCCGCGAAACGGTCGAGATCGCAGACGAGGCATTTGCCGTCCTGCGTAACCGACACGGCTGATTTCCACCGATCCGTACCGTATACCAAAGGAGTCCTCATGAAATTAGCACCTATTTTCAATCATCATATGGTCTTTGCCGCAAACAAGCCGATCCTTATCTGGGGTCAGGGCAAGGGCGAGATCACCATTCGATTTGCGGAATTTGAGCAGACGGTCAAGGCACAGAACGGTATGTTTTTCGCCGTTTTCCGTCCGATGCCGTACAGCGGTCCGCATATGCTGATGGTATCCTCGGAGGATGAAGAAATCATTCTCTTTGACATCTTCGTCGGTGAGGTCTATTTATTTTCCGGACAATCCAATATGCAGTTCAAGCTTGGAGAATCGAACTTTCCGCAGTACGACTACGAAAGCAACACCGCACTGCGCCTGTTCTCGACCAAACGCATCGAAGCAGGTGAGCCGTATACGCCCGAGGACGGCTGGGTTACGGCAAAGGAAGACGCACTTGCAAAGTGGCCGGCCCTGCCGTATCTGACAGCACGCCGCATCGCAGAACAGAACCCCGGTATTGCCGTCGGTATCATCGCCTGCTATCAGGGCGCATCCGTCATCGAAAGCTGGCTGCCGAAGGGCGCACTCAAAGCTGCCGGCATCCACGTCAAAAAAGAGGATCTCCATCCCGACCATACACATGAGATTTACGGTGCATGGAACAAAGAAGGACAGCTCTATGACTTTGCGCTGTCGCAGGTCAAGCCGTATCCGCTCTCGGGTGTGATCTGGTATCAGGGCGAGAGTGACACGACGACCGCCGAGGCCGCCGTCTATACCGAGGAGCTTCGCACGCTGATTGAGATCTGGCGGCGCGATTTCGGCGATCCGATTCTGCCGTTTGTCGTTGTCCAGATTGCCGACTACGATTTCCCGTATGATAAGGACGGCTGGCGTGCCTTGCAGACGGCGCAGAATGCGCTGTCGGGCAGCATACGCAACGTATCCGTCGTTGCATCGGCGGACGTTTGTGAGCACGACGACATCCATCCGAAGTCCAAGGAAAAGCTCGCAGACCGCATTGCCGCAATTCTTGACGGTCATATCGGATAAACCCATAAGACCGCGATCATTTCAAAATATAGGAAAAAATAGCATTATGAAAAACAATCATCGATTTTTTGCATTTGCCGCTCTGCTTGCCGTCGGCACGTCGTTTCTGCTCGGTTCCTGCGGAGACGGTGAAACGACCGCCGATGCGGATACGACAGCTGCAGCCGATACGCAGACCGCTGCCGTCACGGAAACGGCAGAGCCTACGGAGCGCGACCGTCTGGCAGAGCTTGGTGCGCGCGATCTCGGCGGTATGGTCTATACCGTACTCGACTCCAACCCCAACGCCGCCATGCACATCAACATCCCGGGTGAGACACAAACGGGTGAGCTCATCAACGATACGCTTTGGACGCGTGATGCATCCGTTGAAGAATTGTACAACGTACAGATCGACTATATACAGGAAACCTCGCGCGGCGCATCCATTCTCCGTTCCTCCGTGCTGGCTGGTGACAACGACTTCAATCTGGTGTTTGCGACCGGCGGAGAGCTGAGAAACCATGCTACCGGCGGGTTGCTTGCCAACATGATGGATATGGAGCACGTTTCTCTTGATCAAAAGTGGTGGTCGTCTCTGATGTATGACAATCTCCGTCTGAAGGATACGATGTACTTCACGACGGGCGACATCAATCCGACGATGTATCAGATCGCCGCTTGTATGTTCGTCAACACCAAGCTTGCAGATGATTACGATATCACCTGTGATTTTGTGCAGGAGGTTCGCAACGGCACGTGGACGTGGGATCTCGTCGGAGATCTTTCCAAGGGCATCAATCGGGATCTCAACGAAGACGGAAAATGGGCATATCTTGACGACCTGTTCGGCAACATCGGCTGTTTCTCCACCTATCTGATGCCGGCATGCAACGTCGAATACTGTACGATCACCGAGGACGGAAACAATCTCTCGCTGACGGCTGTCACAGAACATACCGTTGCCATCGTTGATAAGCTGCGCGCCGTTTTTGAACCGACCAATCCCAAGAGCGTCGGCAGTGACTTTGCAGATTCCGCATTCAAGGAAGACCGTGCGCTGTTTTTGACCGTCATTACGGAATGTGCCGTCGTTCATCTGCGCGATATGGAAAGCGACTATCTGATCCTCCCCGTTGCAAAGTATGACGAAGCACAGGAAGGCTACCGCACCGGTGTCAACATCTGGGCAACGGCATTCGTCGGTGTTCCGAAGACCGCAGCAGACGAAAAAACGGGCTTCATCACGGAAGCACTTGCCGCATGGTCGAATACCAATATGCGTCCCATCGCCTATGATCTGACCTACAAGGCAAAGACCGTACGCGATGAACGCAGCATTGAAATGCTGGATATCGTATTTGATAACCTGTGTCTGTCGTTTGCCGACGTCTACGACTTCGGCGGTCTTTCTTCCGTTTTCTGGAACGTCCTTGCAGACGGCGGCGAGCTTGTCTCGCAGATCGAAAAAATTTCCGCTAAGGCAGAAAAGGAAATGAAGGAATTCGTCGATACCTGGGGCAATCCGTAATATCATCAACCAATCATACATAGGAGACTCCGATTATGAAAAACAATCAGCGCTACCTCACACTTGCCGCACTGCTTGCCGTCGGTACCTCATTTCTGCTCGGCTCCTGCGGTGACAGCGAAACAGCCGATGCGGCTGATACCGCTTCCGTGACCGATACGCAAACCGCCGCCGTAACGGAAACGACCGCAGAACCGACGCGCGACCGTCTTGCAGAGCTTGGCGAGCGTGATCTCGGCGGCATGGTCTATACTGCGCTTGACTGCAACAGTGCCGCATACAGCAATATTCCCGGTGAGGAGCAGACGGGTGAGATCGTCAACGATACGCTCATTGCACGCGACGCCGTCATCGAGGAACTCTACAACGTACAGATCGACTACGAGCTGGAATCTTCAGGCAATACGGCGAAATTCCGTTCCGCCGTTCTTTCGGGTGAAAAGCCCTGTGATCTGATCTTTACTGTCGGTGCCAAATTAAGCACGCTCGCGCTGGAAGGCGTGCTTGCAAATATGCTGGACATCGAGCATCTCTCGCTTGACCAGAAATGGTGGTCGTCTCTGATGTACGATAATCTTCGTCTGAAGAATGCCATGTATTTCACAACAGGCGATATCTGCCCGTCTATGTACCGCATCGCCGCGTGTACCTATGTCAATACCAAATTGGCGGATGATTATGATATCACCTGCGATTTCGTGCAGGAAGTCAAAAACGGCACCTGGACGTGGGATCTCGTCGGAGAACTGTCCAAGGGCATCAATCAGGATCTCAACCAGGACGGTCAGTGGGCATACGTTGACGACCTGTTCGGCAACATTGGCTGCTTTGCGACCTATCTGATGCCCGCGTGCAACGTGGAATACTGCACGATCACTGAGGACGGAAACAATCTTGCGCTGACCGCGGTCACCGATCAGACCGTCACCATCGTTGAAAAGCTGCGTACCGTATTTGAACCGACCAATCCCAAGAGTTCCGGAAACGACTTCGTTTCCTCTGCATTCAAGGAAGACCGTGCTCTGTTCTTGACAGGAACCACGGGAAATGCATTCAGCCTTCTGCGCGATATGGAAAGCGATTATACGATTCTCCCCGTCGCAAAATTCGACAAAACCCAGGAGGGATACCGCACCGCCGTCAATATCTGGTCAACGGCCTATGTCGGTATTCCGATGACCGCAATGGACGAAACGTCCGGCTTCGTTACGGAGGCGCTCGCGGCGTGGTCCCATACCAATATGCGTCCAATCACGCTTGATCTGACTTATAAGGACAAGCTTGCCCGTGACGAACAAAGCCTTGAGATGCTGGATATCGTCTATGACAACCTGTATCTGTCGTTTGCCGAGGTCTACGATTTCGGCGGCATCCCGTCCATTTTCTACGACGTCCTGGCTGCCGGCGGCGAGCTGGTATCGCAGGTCGAAAAGGTTGCCTCCATGGCCGAAAAGGAAATGAAGGCGTTCGTCGATACCTGGGGCAATGTGAACTGACGACGAAGAAAACCGTATAAAACAGAACGGAGTGCCGACTTCATACGAGGCACTCCGTTTTTGCCGTATCTCGGTTACGAGACAAGTCTGAAATGTTCAGAACATCCCGAAAATTCATAATATTCCGCGAAAGCTCTTGCAAACAGAAGATATTTATGATATAATAATAGAAAATGCTTCAAAATCTTATCATATTTTAAGGAGAGAATCGTGGTAAAAGGTAGTTTTTCGTTCAAGAAATTATTCGCCCCGACCGACATGACCGTCGGAACGCCGTGGAAGAGTATTCTCGCATTCACGTTCCCGATGCTGCTCGGCAATATTGCACAGCAGTTGTATAATACGGTCGATACCATCGTCGTCGGTAAGTACATCGGTGACAACGCACTGTCAGCCGTCGGCTCGGCAGGTCCGATCGTCAATATGCTGCTTGTTCTGTTCATCGGTATTTCCGCAGGTGCTACGATCATGGTTTCCCAGTACTTCGGAGCACGCAACCGTGAAGCGCTGTCGCAGACCATCGGCAACTGTATCACCATCACCGCCATTTCCTGTATCGCGCTGATCGTCGTTATGCTGCCGCTCATCCGCCCGATTCTCGTCGCACTCAATACACCGGAATCGATTCTCAATGATTGTGCGGGATACTTGCAAATCTGTGTCATCGGTATAGCGGGTCTTGGCTATTACAACATCCTGTCCGGTATCATCCGCGGACTCGGCGACTCCGTTTCCGCGCTGATCTATCTCCTTGTTGCTACGGTTATCAATATCGCTCTTGATATTTTCTTTGTTGCCTACTGCAATATGGGCGTTCCCGGTGTCGCGCTGGCAACCATCATTGCGCAGATCGTATCTGCCGCTTGCTGTATGATCAAGCTGACGAAGATGCAGCAGCATTACGACCTTGCATGGCATAATCTCAAGCCCGTCGGCAGCTACATGAAGACCATCATCAAGCTCGGTCTTCCTTCCGGTCTGACACAGGCGATCTTCTCCTCTGCGATGATCATCGTCCAGTCGCTGACCAACTGCTTCGGTGAACAGTTCATCGCTGCAAACGTCGTCGTCATGCGCGTTGACGGCTTTGCCATGATGCCGAACTTCTCGTTCGGTACGGCGCTGACCACCTATGCCGGTCAGAACGTCGGTGCAAACCAGTATGACCGTGTCATCAAGGGTGCCAAGCAGGGTACGCTGATGGCTGTCGGTACGTCGACTGTCATCACGGGTATCATTCTGCTCCTCGGTAAGCCGCTGATGCACATCTTCACCGATACCGTTGAACTGGTTAATCTGAGTTATCATCTGATGACGATCCTCGCCGTCGGTTATATCGCCGTTGCTGTCACGCAGAGCCTTTCCGGTATCATGCGCGGTGCAGGTGATACGATGACGCCGATGTGGATCTCCCTCATCACGACGGTTGCAATCCGTGTTCCCGTTGCATACGGTATTTCGTTCCTGACCAGAACGGCAGAACTGCCCTACGGTCAGAAGGAATGTATCCAGATCTCTCTGCTTCTGTCCTGGGTACTCGGCGCTGTGCTGACGGTGCTGTTCTACCGCATGGGCAAGTGGAAGACCAAGGCAATCAAACAGTAAATACGTTCAAAATCCGCATACCTCCGTTTGATGACGGCAGATATGCGGATTTTCGTTGCTTCAGGACTCCAGCTGTCGTCCGAGGAACGCGGCGGCGGTGCGGATCAGCTTGATCTCCGTTTCCAGCGCATTGCTTTCGGTACGTGCAGGAAAGGACGCGTCACCCGACACTGCCGCAACACATCCGATGATGTCGCCTTCTGCAAAGATCGGCTGCGCACAAACCACAGACATATCGCTGTGCTCATCCGCAATCAGCGAAATTCGTTTATCCGAACCACGTTCTGCCGCGTAAAGCGAACGGTTTTCGATGATACCGTCGAGAGATGCCGAAATCTTCTTGTCCAGAAATTCTTTTTTGGGAATTCCCGACACAGCAACGACGCTGTCACGGTCACAAACCGCAACGGGAATGCCGCAGGTTTTGTAAAGGCTTTCTGCATACTGCGCCGCAAAGTCGACCAGCTCTCCGATCGGAGAGTATTTTTTGAAGATGACTTCACCTTCGCGGTCGGTGTAGATTTCCAGGGGGTCGCCCTCTCGAATTCTCATAGTTCTGCGAATCTCTTTGGGAATCACGACTCTGCCGAGGTCGTCGATACGTCGGACAATACCGGTTGCTTTCATATATAAAATCTCCTTGATTTTCATTTTTTGCGAAGTTAGTATTTGCATAGAGAGGAGATTTATACTGAATCATGATGAGATTTCATGAAGCAAAGATCGGATTTTCCTGCTTTACACTATCCTAGATCTGTGATATAATATATAGATAATATAAAGAATGACAGCTACTATATGGAAAATTGATATAAAATGTGATCGATGCATTGATTGATGCTTTGATTTTCATATAAATGCAGATTTATTCTTCCCTGTCTTTTGTAACAACCAACGCCCTTACCCGCGCACAGAGTGCTTCATATTCCGTCATTCCGTGAAGCGGCGCGAAGGTATCTCCCTCAATCATCGGAAGATATCGGCTTGGGAAAATACAGTAGCAGGTGCACATACCGCTCATTTGTGTTGCGAGATAAATGTTGCGCTCCAGCGGGCTGTCGGGATGATTGTCGATGTTATCCCAAGCCTCATGCGCGTACCATACCATCCCGTCAAGGAAGCGGCAGGAGGTCGGCAAAAGCACCTCATCGGTGATCTCCATCGTATCTTCAAGCAGCTTCACAACGGATTCGAGCTTTGCCATAGCATCCCGGGTCTGCCCGTTCTTTGCAAGCCGCGCCGCCGATTTGAAGCCCTGCTCCAAGCGGTCATCGATCCACATATCGGGGCGGTCATCGACGGCATCACAGCGAATCAGAGATAGCATATGTTCCATGAATTCATCTGTTGCCGCCCGATCTTCCGCGCTGTTGTCCAGTTTCAAAAAGTAACGCGAGCAGAGCAGCACGCCAAACGCTTGATACAGCTGATATCTCCGCTCCGGATCAAAGTGTTCACTGTCCCACCGTCTCAAATAGCGGCGACAGAGAAGACTGCGTGCTGAGCAGTCAAACGGCGTTGTGTATTTGTCAAGAAATGCCTGTAAATGTTCCTCATCCTCAATTTCCACGACGGTTTGAATCGCATGCGGGTCCATCGGATGGCAGTCCAGATATGCCTGTGCAAGCAGGCGTACCTCCGGCAAAATCTTCGGATCGCGGAACGTTCTGCCGTTGCCCTCGACCCAAGGACGCCATGCGGATTCGCTGTCGAGATAATTGCGGCGGATATCGCGCAGAAGTGCCACGATCTTGTCGGCATCGTAATCCTGCTTGACACATTCGCGGCGAAGCTCGTCATACGCCTCTGTTGCACGTTTTTCTTTTTCGATCTGCGGCATCCCGAGAAGCTCGTCAACGGTGACGGAAAGCAGCTCGGAAATGGCAGGCAAAAGCTCCAAATCGGGATAGGTCGTGCCGTTTTCCCAGCGGCTGACGGATTGGTAGGTCACACCGAGACGTTCTGCAAACGCCTCCTGCGTCAGATCGTTCTTCTTTCTGAAATTGCGGATATTTTCACCGATGGTCAGTTTCATAACGGATTCGCTCCTTGTTTTTTTCTGCCTTGCAAAGCATTGTTTTATCGATGCCATCATTATACCGCATAAAACGCAGAAAAGCAATCACGCATTTTGAGAGAAATATTCTCGGTATATGTTATGAAAACGGCGTACCTGTTAATCGCAGATACGCCGTTTGCTGTATACAGTAAAAAGGAATCAGATGGAAAGAAGTACCGCATCATTGCCGGGTACAGTCACTTCACGACCGCCGACCTTGCAGGTGATCTCCTCATCAAACGCATTGACGAGAATCTGCACACGTTTGCCGTCCGCTTCCCACGCAGAGGACAGAATCTCGGGCAGGTTGTGACCGAACGGTGCGAGCGCACATTCAACGGGCAGACCTTCGATCATGCGTCCGTTGTACAGATACGGCTTTGCCGTCTCGCGGTAGAACTTGGTCATCTTGGCAACGAACGCAAGTGCCTTTTCCTTGTCGGGCGCGTGCTCAAAGTCGCGGGTACCCCAGTTCTGCATCAACGTGCCGTCAGGACAGAGTACGACCGTCATGCAATCGCCGATCGAGAACGAATAACCCATGCGGTAGCGGAGCGTATCCATGCCCGTCGGAATCGGACAGCAAACCTGATTGCCCATAAAGTTGCGGACATACTCGTGGTAGACGTATGCATACAGCGGTACGGGGCGACCGATGAAGTAACACAGCTCAAAGCGGTTGTCCGAGAACAACAGATTGCCGATGAACGGTTCAGCCGCCGCAGATTCGCATCCGAGCAGCGTCTTGCCTGCCGCATCGTTCCATTCGCCGAGGACGTTCTGCATATTCTCCGTCATCCACGGACCGGGTGCGGGTGCGTGACCGTGATCCTTTGCGTAGCAGAAATACTGACCGCCGCCGTGGTTCTGGTCAAGAATCTGCGCGTAGTCGACCTTGGAGGTAAGCAGCGGCAGATACGCATCGGCAAGGATCGAACGTCCAAGCTCGGATGCCGGGCAGATATCGTAACCGGAGCGCTGACCGGTGCAGATCTTCGAAATCCAGATCTCACCGTTCGGTGCGGCGCACATCGCGGCTTCCAGACCGTCTTTTTCGTAGGTTTCCGCGCAGTTGTAGTCGATCAGATTGGAGTTGATGGTATAGCCAAAGCCGGAGCAGTACACGCCGAGCATATGTCCGCGATCGTGCAGTGCTTCAAGGTACTGATCAAAGTTATCGGGATCACCGAACGGCGGCCATACGTACGGCGGTGCCCACGGTGCGGTTCCTTCCCAGTGCATCAGAAGCACGAGCAGACGTGCGTCGGTCTTCTCAGCGATCTCATCGATCAGCGGCAGTGCGTTGGTATACGGATACAGCGCGTTGGGATTCATCGGGATGTCCATATCGTGGATGCCGCGCACGGGATAGGAGATAACAAACGGGTTGTCCTCATACCAATCGGGCAGATTGTCGTTATCTGCAATCTTCGTCAGGCGCTTCGGCAGATTGGTATCAAACCATGTGCGGTAGACCTCAGCCGCCGCTTCCCAGCCGCCTGTGACAGCCTTGATGACCAGCGGGAAGCCCGCCTCGTAGTCAGCGCCGTAATCCACGCCGCAGTAATAGCGGAAGCGGATCTCAACGCCTTCGTCGTCCGCTGACGGAGCGAAGTCCACGACCTTGACACCGCGCCGTTCATCGTGCGCACCGAAGTACAGCGCGTTCTTTTTGCCTTCCGTTTCATAAAGATACGCCATCATCTGTGCAAAGACCATGTTCGGGAATACGGGATAACATCCCATGGACGGATATTGCGGATTGTGATCGGTCAGCCAGGAGGCCTCGCGCATCGCCATCGAATCGACGATCGCGCCTTCGTTGAACGGATAGAGCATCTCACCGCCAAGTGCACCACCCTCCCCTTTCAGCTTCGGCAGAATCAGCGGCAGAACGCCGACCCATTCAACCATGTTCTCGCCTGCATTGTGTACAAAAACACGGCTTTCCAGCGTATCTCCGACAGCTTCCAGCACAAGCGTGACTACCAGATCAGCCGCTGCACCTCCAAAGCCATTGTAGGACAGAATCAGTGCGTTGTCGGCAGTTTTTTTCTCACACAGTGTGCCGGAAATGGAGGAAAACTCCTCGGTCTTCGCATCGGATGTGCGGACACAGAACGTAAACAGCGGGGATTCTGCGGCAAGCAAAGATACACCGCCGACGGTCAGAGCCGTGACACAGCCGCGTGCGGCGTCGATTGCAATCTCGGTGCCTGAAAAACGTAAAAGTTCCATAATCATTTCTTCCTTTCGCTTGGAAATCTTTCATGGCATCATTATAGCACACCGACGCTTTTTTTGCAAGTACCAAGAACGATTTCCGCACGATTGCGGTTGATCTGGTGCTGCGCATATGCGGCACACGATGTATGAAATTCGGAATTTTATCAAAAAACCTTGACATAACGGCAAAAATGTTATATAATTATTTGTATATAACATCAAAACAAGATTCCAAAAAGGAGATATGATAGATATGGCAAACGAAAAGAAACTCGTTGAACAGATCACGTCCATGGACGAAGATTTTGTTCAATGGTATACCGACATCGTCAAGAAGGCAGACCTCATTGACTACTCCTCCGTCAAGGGCTGTATGATCATCCGCCCCTACGGTTATGCGATCTGGGAAAACATCCAGTCTATCCTTGACAAGCGCTTCAAGGAACTCGGTCATGAAAACGTCTATATGCCGATGTTCATTCCCGAAGGTCTGCTCAACAAGGAAAAGGATCACGTTGAAGGCTTCGCACCCGAAGTTGCATGGGTCACCCACGGTGGCTCCGAGCCGCTCGGTGAACGCCTTTGCGTTCGTCCGACCTCCGAGACCCTGTTCTGCGAACACTATGCAAATCTGATCCGATCCTGGCGCGATCTGCCCAAGCTGTACAACCAGTGGTGCTCCGTCGTCCGCTGGGAAAAGAACACCCGCCCGTTCCTGCGCACCAGAGAATTCCTCTGGCAGGAAGGTCATACCATGCACGCAACCGCGGAAGAGGCAGAAGCAGAAACGCTGCAGATGCTCGAGGTTTATGCAAACTTCTACGAGCAGTGCCTTGCGATCCCCGTCGTTCGCGGCAGAAAGACCGAAAAGGAAAAGTTTGCAGGCGCACTTGCGACCTACACCGTTGAGGCTATGATGCACGACGGTAAGGCGCTGCAGGGTGCAACGTCCCACAACTTCGGTGACGGCTTTGCACATGCGTTTGACATCAAGTACCTTGATAAGGACAACCAGCTGAAGTACTGCCACCAGACCTCCTGGGGTATCACGACCCGTACCATCGGTGCGCTGATCATGGCTCACGGCGACAACAACGGTCTCGTTCTCCCGCCGGCAGTCGCTCCCATTCAGGTCATTGTTGTTCCCGTTCAGCAGCACAAGGAAGGCGTTCTTGACAAGGCTCACGAAGTCACGAACAAGATCAACTCCTTCGTCCGTGCAAAGATCGACGATTCCGACAACACGCCCGGCTGGAAGTTCGCTCAGTACGAAATGAAGGGTGTTCCGCTGCGTCTCGAGCTCGGTCCGAAGGACATCGCAAACAACCAGTGCGTCCTCGTTCGCCGTGACAACCGTCAGAAGTATTTCGTTTCCCTCGACGAGCTGGAGACCGAAATTCCGAAGATCCTCGCAGAGCTCAACGAAGCACTCTACAACGCTGCTCTTGAGCGCCGTCAGTCGATGACCTATACCGTCAACGATCTCGACGAAATGATCGCTGTCGCAAAGGACAAGCCCGGCTTCATCCGTGCAATGTGGTGCGGTGAACTCGAATGTGAGCTGAAGCTCAAGGAAGTTGCGGAAGTTTCCTCCCGCTGCATGCCGTTCGGTGAAGAAGGCTTCGGCGAGACCTGCGTCTGCTGCGGCAAGCCCGCAAAGCACCTCGTTTACTGGGGTAAGGCATATTGATCCATACTTTTTCGTGAAAGAAAAAGTATGCAAAAAGAACTTTTTGCGTCGGTTTTCCTTTGACTGTATGTTCAGGTTACCCCACGAAACAAATTGTAATTCTGCATATTTCCGCGGCGGCATCCTCTGCTTGCCGCGGAATTTTTTAAATCGAAAGGAGCCGTCATGGAAAACTCCATCCGTTCCATCATGGAATATCTCTGCTCATCGCTTGCCTTTGAAAAGATGACCTTTTCCAAGTGCCGCGACACCCATATTCTGCGCGCTTCGGTCACGCCGTTTGCAAGACGCGGAGAAGCCTATATTCAGATTGAAACCTTTACCGACGACGGCAAGGCGCTTCACCGCAATCTTTCGGCAAAGGAAGCCGCGGAAGTGCTGTGCGAAATGGCTGAGCGGCAGTACAAGCAGACCAACGTCCGCACGGCAAACGGCGATTGTGAGATCCGCTTCTCCAAAAAGGAGCAGTGCTCGATTCTCAACCGCATCAAAGCGGAAGCTGCACCCACGGTCCGCACACTGACCGCACACAACAAAAAAAAGCAGTATCTGCTTGATCCTGTCACCGATGACGGCGCACGCGCATTTTTGTTCCATCTCGGCATTACCGACGAGGGCGGTCGCATCCTTGATAAAAAGCGCCCGAAGTACCGCCAGATCAACCGCTTTTTGGAGCTGGTCGACGATATCTACGACACACTGCCGAAAGACGGCACTGTCGTCATCTACGACCTCTGCTGCGGCAAAAGCTATCTGACCTTTGCCGTCTATCATTACTTTACCGCAATCAAAGGGCGTACGGTCAAAATGCACGGTGTTGATCTCAAGCCCGATGTCATCGCCTACTGCAATGAAACGGCATCCGCGCTTGGCATGACCTCGCTTTCCTTCTCCTGCGGCGACATCAATGCGTATGAGCCGCCAGTGGGTGAGATACCCGATCTCGTACTGTCTCTGCACGCCTGCGATATCGCAACGGACATTGTGCTGAAAAACGCCGTCCGTTTCGGAGCCAAGGCCGTGCTTTCTACGCCCTGCTGTCATCATGAAGTATTCCATGCGATGAACTCGGACGCGCTTGCATTCATCAACCGCCATTCGATGCTGTCGCAGAAGCTTGCCGACGCGGCAACGGATGCGCTCCGCTGTCTGTGGCTGGAGCTGCACGACTACGACGTGCATACGATGGAGCTGATCGATCCCGAGGAAACGCCGAAAAACATGATGATCCGCGCACTCAAACGCAAAAAAGCGCGTTCTGCCGCTGAAAAAACTGCCTTGCAGGCGCAGTATGATGCCGCATGCACGCTGATCGGCTGTGTGCCGTATCTTGGGCGGGAAAGCAAATGATATGTGCTTCATATTATTGAGTTGATGGTCGTTATGGTTGACGCTGATGCATCTCCGGATTGTAGGGACAGGCGTCCCCGACTGTCCCTGTGTCCGCATTGTAATACGGGACAGTCGAGGATGCCTGTCCCTACGGCAAAATTTGCAGCCGTCTGCGCTCAAGTTGACAGCATTACCTCCCGAGGGAAGGTGATCGTGTGTGTCACATCACCATACCTATCAACCGTTAGCACTATCAAATCCAAACAACGCAAAAAGGGAATCTCCCATCCGAATAATCGGCGGAGATTCCCTTTTCTGTTTATTTTCCGAACCACGTATCAAATACGTCGCGGACGCAAAGACCTGCGGACGTACCCGATGCGCCGTTTTCAATGATGGATACTGCGAGCAGTTGGGGATTGTTCAGCGGCGCAAAGCCTGCAAATACGGCGTTGGGGCTTCCGCCGTCGCCGACTTCGGCAGTACCTGTTTTGGCACCGACGGAAACGCCGTAACCGCGGAAAATGCGCGTTGCGGAACCGTTTTCGGCAACCTCATGCATCGCATCGATCAGCGTGTCGTACGTTTCCTCGTCAAGCGTAATCTTTTCGAGTACCGTTCCCACTGACGAAAACCGCGGCTTGGGATTGTCATGCTCGGCAATGCCTTTGACGTAATGCGCCTGATAGCGTGTACCGCCGTTGACGAGCGTAGACAGATAAACGGCAATCTGCATCGGCGTATAAGCGTTGTATCCCTGACCGATTGAAGTCTGAAGCGTATCGGCACCGACCCACGGCAGCCCTCTCGAATCGGTGTAAGCAGGTGCGGACAGGATACCCGCCGCTTCCGGAAGCTCGACGCCCGTTTTCTGACCGAGACCGAGCGAGGACATGAACGCGGACAGCTTGGAAATGCCCAGCTGCCGTCCGACGTCAAAGAAGAAGTAGTTGCACGAATCGCGCAGAGCATCGATGACGTTGATCGGACCGTGGGACAGTCCCGTTCTCGTAAACAGCCAGCATCGCGGCTGATAGTCGCTGTAATAGGTGTAAACACCTTGGGTGTCAATTTTCGTATCGGGTTCAATGATGCCGTTTTCCATCGCAGCTGCCGCAACACCGACCTTGAAAACGGAGCCGGGTGCATACGTTCCCATCAGCGCGCGGTTATAAAGCGGAAGCAGCGGATCGGACGACAGTGCGGTATAGTCGTATGCCGTCAGATCAAACGTCGGATAAGAGGCTGATGCCAAAATCGCGCCGTTGTCGGGATCCATAACGACCAGCGCACCGGCGTTGGCATCCTCACCGCTCTGCTCCTCACCGGAGGAAATCGCGGTCTCGACGATGGATGCAATGTTGTCGGCAAGCGCCTGCTCGGCTTTGATCTGCAGTTCAATATCAATGGTCAGATAGACGTCTTTTCCGGGAACGGCTTCTTTGAGCATAGTTTGCCGCAGGATATTGCCCTGTGCGTCCTCCTCAATCAGCATCGATCCGTCAATGCCGCGCAATGCGTCTTCCATCGCGCCTTCGATGCCGTCAATGCCGACGACAGCGTCAAGCGGATAGCCGAGCGCGGAATAATAATCGACCTTGGATGCCTGAATCGGACCTGTGCGTCCGAGAATGTGCGATGCGTAACCGGGATAGCAGTATTCGCGTTCCGTCTGCACGCGGAAATTCACGCCGCGCAGCTTTTGCTCCTTGACCGGTGTGATCAGAGAAAGATCGACCTCATCGGCAAGACGGTACGGATTGACCGTATCAAAGGTCAAAACCTCCAGATCGTAACGGACGCAGGCAATACGGTATGCCATGTGACTGTCGTACAACAATGTCTTGGCAGTTTCTGTTGGAGGAACGTCGATGACCTCGGTTTCATCTTCTTCATACAGATGGTAACGGCTGTACATCGCATCCAGAATGTCCTTTGCCTTCAGCGATTCCGTACCGTTCAGACCGATCGTGGACAGATACGTCTCAAATCGCGCTCTGGCGGCAGACGTCACCGTTTCGGGCTTGAGAAAATAGAGATACCGATCGTCTGCATATCCCCACGTGATCGGAAGCGTGGACGTGCGAACTTCGTCTCCGCTTTCGTCAAGCAGCGTCAGAAGCGTGTAGATCAGCGCATTGGCCGCCGCGTCATCCTTTGGAAACGACGCCGCATCAAGTTCCAGCTGATATCGCAGAACGTCCTGGACGAGCGGTGTGCCGTTCGTATCAAGAATCGATCCGCGGCGCGCCTTCACCGTGACCGTTCTGCGCGTAACGGATATTTTTTCACCGCCGATGGTCACCGTCGTTCCCTCCGGAACCGTCAGCTGCAAGGATACCAGACGAACGGTGTAAAAACCGATGACCGACAAAAACAAGAGCGCCAGAATGACGTAACGAAACACACCTTCCTTGCGTGATTTCGTTCGTGCAGGCGATGCTTTTTGCTTTTTTGCGGATGCTTCTCCCGGCATGATACGATGACCTCCTTTCTGCGGTAATATCGTTTACGGTTGTGCTTTTATAAATCTTCTTCTCTTGCGACGACGGCGTTCATCACGTCGTTTGCATAGAAGTCCGACAGAATCCAGAAATTGCCGTCGGGATCGATGATCGTATCGTCGGTATACGTTACCGCAAGCTCGTTGAGCGCATCGATCATCGCATCAGGCAGAAGCATCGCCGTCTGACACAGCGTGCGGAATTCCTCCTCCTCGCGGCAGATGATATGCTTGAGCGCCGTATAGTAAAGATCATTCAGATGGCGGACGTAATTTTCGTAAGGATCGTCGTAGGTGATGTCCTCATCCGCATCACCATTCTGTGCACCGTCATCAGACGCACTGTCAGATTCGCCGGCGGACACAATCTCGGTCTGTGGGATTTCTGTCGGCTGTTCGGTGACGGATTCCGGCTGTACGGATGCTTCTGCCGTCGTCTCTCCGTCTGCGGGCACCAAAAGCTCGGTATTGGCCCAAGAGGTCATCTCAAGGGCAAGCGCCGCCTCGGGGGACAGCTCGGTCGACAGCGGCTCGTACAGTGCTGCATATGCAGATTCTTCTTCTCGGCGTACCTGTGCTTCTTTCGATACCTTCGGTTCTGCGTGCTTTCGCGGTACTTTCTGCGGCGGCGGAAGCTCACGCGCAAAATAGTCCTTGACGTAGGTTTTCAGAACCTCGGGAACGCCCGTGGCACTCAGCCGAGCTTTGATGCCGTAATGCGCGCGGATGCAGTTTTCCGCGAGCTTGAACAGATCCGACAGGATAAATTTCAGCTGATACGAGCGCGATAGCGACAGATACCGCACGTCGATGCGCCGCTTGCACGCATAGGTACAGAGTGCGCCCGAAAACGCGTTTCGGGACTGCTGAACCTCGGAAAAGCCGAGCAATGAGACAAAATCGGGGTCGGTTGCCCACGCATGGCGCAGAGCACCGAGAACCGATGCGTAAATATGCGTTTCAAAAACCGCTCTGTTTTCCGGTGTCAGATACTTGGATTGCCGCCAGTTGTGTGTCGACAGAACGTCGCACAGCTGCGGTGTGATCGGACAGTCTCCGTCGGCGTTGAAACGGACGTAAAACTCACGGAACGTCAAAATCGAGATCAGCGTCGGCAGGATATCGGCAAGGCGTTCCAGCGGTGCGGGGAGCTTGTGGATCAG
Source organism: Eubacteriales bacterium (assembly GCA_045632325.1). Lineage (GTDB taxonomy): Bacteria > Bacillota > Clostridia > Oscillospirales > CAG-272 > RGIG3925. The sequence continues at coordinate 10,621 of JAZQWK010000062.1, read as the reverse complement.
ACAGTAATCGCAGACCCACTCTCCAAGATATCTGTCCAGCCGCGGGAACTGCTCGCGATAAGCAAGCCACAGATCGCACAGGATGGTAAGTCCCTGCTCCGGCTTGATCTTCTCGGGCAGGTTTAGAATTTCGTAGATATACAGGAAAATATAGCTGTAGTCGGTTGACAGATAGACGCCGTGACGGACGTTGTCACGCCAATAGAGATACCAGCGCAATTGATCCTGCGACATCTGTCCGTATTGCGGCATATAGGCAAAGAAATTGACAAACGGCACTTCTGCCGAGGTGCGATTGAAATACCGCTGTGCATCTGCCGTAAACCGCTCGTAATACTGATATCGCTCGGGCCAGCGGAAGACGGAAACCTGATTGATCATGCTGTTTTCCGGCTCATAGCTGCATACCGGCTGTGCCATCTGCGGCGAAACGTCACCCGGAGTATTGCCGTGGGAGGGCATGGGTGAGGTACGGCTGCGGTCAACGTTGCGGGCGGCACCGTTTCTATACTGCGCGGCACGCTGCATACGGGAGGTCATATTGGGCATCGGCGGGATGTGCAGCTCCCGTGCGTCGTCAGGTTCCTCTTCGCCAAAGGAAATTTCAACCGCTTCGGTATCACGCGGACCGTCGAGCGTGGTCGGCGCCTGACGCACGGATTGCGGGAGCATGCTGTCGAGATCCCAAAAATCATCACGCATTTCCCGCTGTTCTGTTTTTTTGTTGTCCGTCTTGTCGTTCATCGCCGTCTGACCGTCCTTTCCGATTGAGGTTTCTTATCTTATTATTGTACCATGGAATGGGCGGAAAGTCAACGGAAAGAATGTTAAAATTGTATGATTTGCAGTTATGCATACGGGAAAAGAACAACGCTGCCGTGGTCAAAAACCGCAGCAGCGTTTTTATATGTATTTCCAATTTACAGCTTTTCCGCAACCGCATCCAAATACCGCATCGCGATCCGTACCCCGTCGTCAAACGGCTCGGGATGGCACAGCTCCAGTGCATAAGCACCGTGGTATCCCGCATCATGCAGAACCTTCATGCAGGCGGGAATATCGATGATGCCCGCGCCAACGGTCGTATCGCGCAGATACTGCCCGTGCTTCGTCGGATACCATCCGCCCGTCGGAACGACGTCGGTAAAGGACTTGCGCAGATAGTCCTTGACGTGAACGTGCAGAATGTCGGATGCAAACGCCGACAGAAACGCCGCGGGATCTTCATCGACGAACAGAATGTTGCCGAAGTCCCCGCAAACGCCGGTGTTATCACAGACGCGGTGTACTTCGCGGTAAAATCTGCCGAAGTTTGCAATACCGTTTGCGTACATCCCCTGATCTTCATAAATACAGGTTACACCCAGCGGCTTTGCACGGTCGGCGATACGGATCGCCGCTGCCGTGACTTCGTCAAGAACCGTATCTGCAGAAGGCGCATCTGCGGTCATCGCCAAACCCGTTTTCAGCGTGTGATGCAGATACGGACAGCCGAGCGCCGCCGCAAGCTCTGCATGACGCACGAGCGCATCCTCCGACGCGGGATTTCCGTATACGTCACATCCGACGGAATAGCAGGCAAAGGTGAGATCGTATTCCGCAAACACACGGCGGATATCCTCGGCCGTTTTGGTGTCGGGAATCCGGGTGTCGCGTCCGATGCTCTCCAGCATTTCCACCGATGAAAATCCCATAGAGCGCGCATATTCCGCCGTTTTCTGCGCACCGTCGCGGACGAGCATTTCCGTAAAGCGTGTATAGAACGAATAATTCACTGTGAATACCTCCATCCTTTTTTCCTTCATTATATACCAAAAAAAGAAAATTGTCAACCGCATTTCGGTTTTTTATCGGATTTGATTGACAATCGACAGCCGCGGTGTTATAATTAAGAAAAATATGGAAACACAGGAGAAATCGATCTATGAGAAAGCATCTTTTTTCGATTCTGCCCCTTTTGCTGTGCGGCTCACTTCTCATCGGATGCGGCGGCGGTGCATCTGCCGCTGAAAACGGCGAAACTGCCGCTGAAACACAGCCGACGGAAACCGACGTTCAAACGACCGAGCCCGTCACGGAAGCCATTCCGACCGACCCCAATCTGCTGTTTGAAGACAACTTCGACGGCGATACGCTCGATGATAACAAATGGGAGTTGTGTCCCGAGTGGGAGCGTCAAGGCGGCATGGACGTCTGGGACAACGATATGACGAGCCTTGACGGGGAAGGACATCTCGTTCTCCGCGCAGAATGGGATGCGGATGCGGGACGCGTCAAGTCCGGTGCTGTCCGTACCAACGGTCGCTTCACGGCGGGCTACGGCTACTACGAGGCATCGATCAAATTCCCCACAGCACCCGGTACCTGGGGTGCGTTTTGGATGATGTGCGGCAACGTCAGCGGCGTTGACGGCTCTGCTGCCGACGGTGTGGAAATCGACATCATCGAATCCATCAACAACGAAGCAAATGCCTGCAACCACGCACTGCATTGGGACGGCTACGGCGACGACCATAAACAGGTCAGCCCCGGGCAGTTCTATGACTACAACATCTACGACGGCAATTTCCATACCTTTGCGCTGGAACGCACGGCGGAAGCCTACGTCTTTTACATCGACGGCAAGGAAACGTGGCGCGCAACATCAGATATGTGTGCGCCGTGTCCCGAGGACGGCTATATTAAACTGACGGTCGAAGCTGCCGATTGGGCTGGTGCAGGCTCGGATGCCTGTATCAACGCACTTCCGGCAGATATGGTCGTTGACTACGTACGGGTTTACAGAGAGAAGCCGCAGGAATAAACGGATCCAAAATTGCAATCCCCCATCGGATTTTTCACGTCCGATGGGGGATTCTCCTTTGGTTATCGCTTTTTCATTCGATCCGATACATTTCAAACATCACAAGATGCTCGACGCGGAATACGGCGTATCCATCCTCGTAGGTAAACGGAATATCCTCATCCGATTTGCCCTGTCCGCCAATGCGGATCACACGATTGGGAGCATCACACTTGACCGCAACCGTAAATCCAACAACGGGAAGCAGCTCGTCTGTGCAGAGCAAGTCTACCGCACTGACAAGCGTGTCGTGTTCGCGGCGGAACGTCACAAGCTCGACCTGTCTGGGCGCGTTGGTACGAATGGACAAGTCGTGCAGATTCAGATAACCGCCGATCAGCGACATCAGCAGACGGCGATGTGCGCGTCTGACATCGTTTTCAATCGGAGCTGCCGACCAAATGACGGTACCCATGCCGCGCTTTTTGGCAAGCAGTGCCGGAATCTCCGTCGGGATACCGGGCGGGTTGGTGTGAATCGACGCAAACCGACGCTCCGTGGGATGCGTATACGGCATGGTCATCGTGGCAAGAACGTCTGCATCCTCGACTTCAATGATGGGCAGGGAGGTTTCGGTCGGGAACGGGTATTTCGGTGTAAACTGTCCGAAATAGTTCTGACCAAGCGCCGTCGGAGCCATGTAAACGGCATTGTCCTCGGTATACCGAACGAAACGTGCATCCAACAGCCGTTCGATCACGCGTGTATCTTCCACACCCGACAGGTAGAGAATACCGCCTTCTTCAACGTAACGTACGAGATCATCGAGATTTTTCTCGTCCATAAACGCAAGCTGGGGTGCGAAAACCATACGGTAACGTGACAGACTATCCGTCTGTCTGTTCCCGAAGACACCGACGGGTATATTTTCTTCTATCAAGGCACGCGTTGTACTGACAGCACACGTTTTGTTGTCATACGGCAGACCGCGGCTGTTATAGTGTCCCGTCGTGGTATAATAGACGCCGACATCCTGCACAAGCTCGCCCGAAAAATACGGTTCGTACGGGATTTGCTTTTCAAATACGCGTCCGATGAGATCGTAAACGCGGGCATCCATCGTACCGACAGGATCGATTGCATCGATGATAAAGGACGCGCCGTGATGTGCTGCAGTCAAAAGAACCTCGGTTGACAGATGTTCTTCCGTCTTGGACATCGTATGGACGTACAAACTGCGGTCACAGCGGCAGGTCATATATTCAAACGGCTGATTGTTTGTGACGTTGTAATAATATTTAGCGGTAAAGGAATGATTGTAAAGGTCACCGTAAAGATCACCGCCCGCATAGTCGCACTGATCGTTGACAAGCTCTGTATTGCACGCAAGCGAGCTGCCAGCAATCGCACTTGCGTAATTGTGCTCAACGGAAACGCCAGGGACGCACCGCTTTGCCGTTTCCGTTGCGAGAGCTGCAAACTCGCCCATCCAGCGGATGCGAAGCTTCTGAAATTCCAGCCAATCGGGATCGTTCCAGTTGACCTGCGGTAATGTTCCTCCGGGCAGTTCCGTTCTTCCCATTTCCGCAAGATAGCGTGCGCGGCAATGCTCACAATGACAGACTTCCGGCCAGAAGGTCATGTCAAAGAAAAAGCCGTCTACGTCAAAATATTCCGCCATTTCTTCAATTTGTGCGGCGACAAATGCGCGGTATTCGGGGTTGTTCGGACAGCAGTGCCCGTACCGTCCGCCGCGCTGCCTTTGGGAAGTGCCCTCTTTTGAGACAATGCGCCAATCGGGATGGCGGTCCTCCTCAACGGTATTGTAGATCAGACTGTAATAGCCGACGACGTACATTCCCGCCTCATGGCAGAGATCGACCAGCTGACGCATCAGATCCTCGCGACCGCGAAGTGCACCGTGCATATGTCCCGTTTTCGTCGGCCAATAGCAATGACCGACGTGCGATTGCAGATACACCATCGGTGCCTGCAGATGGGCGCGTTTCAGATTTTCCACATAGGCTTTGGGATCAAATTCCGACAAAAATAACGAGTCCCAATCCTCAATATGCATATCGACAAGATTGCGGCGGTATGCATTTCGATACCAAAATTCCTGTGCCATAGTCGTATCTCCTCCTCTGTCTGTCAGAAACCGTCAATATTCCGCGCGATCAATGACCGATTGCTTCAGCGTCGGCGACAGACGGTTGAAATATTCCGAGAATCCGCCGATACGGACGACCAGATTTTCATGCTGTTCGGGATGCTCGAGTGCATCCAGCAGTTCTTCCTTGGACGCGCACGTGACCTGCAGCTGCATACCGTTCATGCGGAAGAAGCCTTCGGTCAACGGCTTGAGCACGTTTGGCAGATTACGCTTGGAAATACGGATATTGGTGATCGGTGTGCCGAGCACCAGGTCGAGCCGCAGTGCCGCAACGCTGGATAAGAGTGCCGTCGGACCGTTGACATCACGACCGTGAATCGCACCGCAGGAGTCACACAACGGTTCTCCGTCGGCACGCCCGTCGGGTGTTGCGCGGACGCCCATTCCCGCATATTCGTAGGTCGTGAACTGGTTGGAAACCGGGAAATACCGACCGCCCGGGGTACAGGTATGGCGTTCAAATTCCGAGAAGATCCGCTCGGACAGCACAGATGCGATGGCATTGACGGAGGCGTTGTCGTTGCCGTGTTTCGGTTGTCGCGCGCAATCCAAAAGGAACTGCGGATCCTGCGCGTCGAGTTTTGCTATGAACTGTGCGGCAGTATACCGCTTTTCGTCGTATACGAGCGTTTTGACGACCTGCATGGAGTCGATGACGTTGATCAGACCCGCGACGTTGATGACACTCCAGTTATATCTTGCACCGCCCGCGTTGAAATCCTTCATGCGGTCGATACAATCGTCGATGAACAGCGTTCGGATCGGCTGAGGACGATAAAGCGCGCGCGATTTGCGGTGTTCCTCAAGATTGTCACATACCGAGGCAACGATGCGCTCTGCCTCAGATGCATACGCTTCAAGAAACGCGTCAAACGTATCGATTTTTTCAAGGTTTCCGCGCAAAAATTCATCGAAGATCAGCGCTGTATTGATGCCAGCATCGTCCGAACCGACGTTGGAAAGACCCTCGATCATCGTTTCCGTACAGCCGCCGAATGCGAGGAACTGTAAGTCCTCGTCGGTGACCTGCGGAAGACGGTTGTTGATCTCCCGCTTGTACGCCTCCCAGTTGTAAAGCGCCGGCTGACCGCAGCTCGTACCGATCGATGCGTAAGCCGCCTGCCAGACCGCCTCGGGCATATCGTCGGTAACGAGCAGCTGAATGTTCGGACGGCGGATATTGTGTGCCGCATCGATGCACTGGACGGTCAGCTCGTTGTAATGCGGACCGAGCGGCAGAGACCATGCGTCGTTGATATCGACATGGCGGTACAGCTCGCGCAGGTAATCACGGATGTCTTCACCATGCCAATACGGATACAGACCGCGGTCAAGACCGCCGATATCGTCACAGCCGTCAACGTAATATACAAAGTTCCACGCGACCAGCGCTTCATAGATATTGCGCGGTGTGTGATTGGGGACGTAGTTCAGTGCATCAATCAGCAGCTTCGGTGCGCCAACTTCTTCCAGATGGGCGACACAGCGCTGTCGGTAACATTCAATGCCGTCGAGCAGCCGCAGCATCGCGTCCCGGAAATCTCCGTCCTGCAGTGCCAGCACACGGGTGCGGTAGCCTGACAATCCCTCTGCCAGAATACGGCGGAAATTGATAAAGGAATGGGTGTATCCCGCGCCGCCGACCGTATGCGGCGGACGGATCGGAACGATTTGGGCAAATTCAGCCGCAAGCAGCTCTGCCGCAGCCGCGTTTTTCTGTGCAAGGTGTGCCAGGTTTGCAGAATAGGTATAGGAATACTCGGGTTTGATTGCAATATGCGCGTTTTCTGCGTTTTTGTTGATGCATAAGCCGCACGGGTACAGCATACCGCCGTCGTACGGTGTCAGTGCCGCATGCTCAAAATAGGATGCCGCCGCACAGGCATAGCGATACAGCGGGATGCGGTCGGTATGGATCACAAGCTCCGCGGCATAATATTCATCAAGCTCCCGAAGGGCATGATGCAGTTCCATGGACATTTCGTTTCACCGTCACTTTTCATATGATTTTTAAACTGTAACTTTGAATGGTTTCTGTTTTGATTATACCATGAGATGGCGATGATGTCAAGGAGAAAAAAGGTAACCGCCAAAGAATCCTTATGAATGTTGATGGGATCGCTCCACAATGGCGCGGACGGAAATATCAATGGAGAGGTTTTGCGAAATTGCAAATAAATTACTTGAAATATAGTGCTTAATCGTATATAATAGATGTATGAAAATGTGGCAAATAATTTTGGAGAATACGACTTACATATGATCAGTATTGAGATTTTAACGAAGCACGTTGCCGCAGCCAAACAGCAGGACCGGGAAGCATTTACCTTCCTGTTCGATCATACGAAGGATTATACCTACAGCATTGCCTATTCTCTGCTGCAGGATACGCAGGAAGCACAGGATATCGTACAGGAGGTCTATCTGCGGGTTTGGATGCATTTATCCGATCTGCACGAGGATCGGAGCTTTCTTCGCTGGCTCCATTCGATCACCTTCAATATCAGTCAGGATCACCTTCGTGAGAAAATGCAGCAGCAGAACGCCCTGAATTCTGCTGCGGAGGATTTGGTGCTGCAAAAGACTTCCTTTGACGAATGGTTCTTGCGCTCGTGGAAGCAGGAGACGATCCGTGATATGGTGCAGGCTCTTCCGGAAGAACAGAGAGAAGCCGTTTATCTGTTTTACTTTCAGGACAGAACGGTCGGTGAGATCGCTGCTATACAGAACTGCTCCATCAACACGGTCAAGAGCCGTTTGTTCTATGCGAGAAATACGCTGCAGAAGCTGATCGAAACGGAAGAAAAGAAAACGGGTGAGATGCATCTGCCGCCGGCGGTCATTGCCATGACCTCGGTGATGATGCTTCCGATGATGCAGATTCCCCTGCCTCATGCGGACTCACTTCGGATTCTGATGGCTGTTTTTGCAGCGGCGGAAAGTATGAACGGCGGAATATCCTTTGCGCAGGTCTATGACGAACGTGAGAATCATGCACGTCGCGGATTCTTTGGCCGTTTGGTTTCTGCAATCGAAAAGCATTGGATCATTCGGATCCACAGCAGTACGGTGATCGCATTGCTTGCGGCTGTGATTTTTCTTTCGTTTGGATTTATCTTCATCGGACGGATTCTGGAACGGCAGGCAAGCATATCCGATGTGCAAACCAATACGACGGTTGGCACCGAAATTGCCGCGGTCCCCGAAAATCCGATTGCGGAATCCACGCAGCCGATTCAGAACGTGCTTGCAGAGGGAAAGCTTTGCGATACCGTTCGATATACCGTAACCGATGATGGCGTTCTGCGCATTTCCGGCGAGGGACGCGTTGGTTTTGAGGAAACCTGGCGGTGGGAGGCTCTGAAGAACGGCGAAGATCAATCGGTGTTTCAGGTGGAAGGGCTGTCATTATACCGAGAAACGGTAACGTCCGTCATCATTGAGGACGGGATCACGGAAATTGCATACGGTGCGTTTGCACGTTCCCCGAAGCTGGAAACGATTTCTTTCCCTGAGAGCTGTACCCGCATTGGCGCAGGTGCCTTTTTCGCATGTCCGTCGCTGACGGCGTTTGTATTTCCGCCGCGCGTTGCTGACGTTGAAGACTGCGTTCTGAAGAATTGCACGGCGCTGAAGACGATCGTGGTTTCGGAGGATGCGCGTTATATCGGAAGCGAAGCGCTTTCCGGTTGCACGGCATTGGAAACCGTCGAATTTCGCGGAAATAAGCTGAAGACGATCGGCGGTTCGGCATTCTGTGAGCTGCCGTCCTTGAAAACACTGACTTTGCCGGACAGTGTGGAAAAAATTATGTCAGGCGCTTTTTGCTGGTTGGAGCTTGAGAGTTTGGATTTGTCCAATCTGAAGCACACCGTCATCGACAGCAGTGCCATCCGTGATTGTACTGCGCTGAAAACACTGCTGCTGCCGCAGAGAATGGACAGAATTGCGTCAACGACGGTCTATAACTGCCCTGAATTGTCCACGGTCGTTCTCGGGAAAAATACGGTATCGATCAGCAAAAAAGCCTTCCACAGTGCGCCGCTGACCGAGATCACCATTCCCGCAAGTGTCAGTGATATTGCCGCGGCAGCATTTGCAGGCAACAAATCCCTGGTCGCAATTCGGGTGGACGACGGCAATCCGTACTACCGTGACGTAGACGGTGTTTTGTTCAATCGGTCGATGGATACGATCCATACCTATCCGATCAAGCGCGGAGGTACCTCCTACGTTCTGCCGGAATCGGTCAGCGTCATTGCACACGAAGCGTTTGCGTATAATACGATATTGAAAACGCTCGTGATTCCCGGGGATATCCGGATCCTTGAAAACCGTGCACTGGCAAATCTCAGCGCGTTGACGGGCGTTTATTTCCAATCGTCGATCCCCGAGATCTGGGCGGAGGATGCGATCATGAACTGCAATCACATCGTCCTGTATTATCCAAAGTCGGCGGAGGGTATGACCGAGGAGACGTGGATCGCACCTGACGGAACGGAATATCGGACGAAAATGACGGAATTTTCAAAATGATAAAACCAATCGCACTTTATATGCGTCTTTTATAATGAAAGATATTTCCCAATGCGTATAATAGGATACAGAAACGAAACATATCACGTCGGATTCCCGTAAATGAAGATTGTATTGACCGTCATATGGTTAAACTGCACAAAAACACAAAAAAACAAACACGAAATTTAGTCGTTTGGTGTATCGTGATATCTTTGACGAATCCGTAGGTTTGTGATATAACATTTATGTATAAAGATACCTGTTCAAGGTCGATTTTTGCGTCACACTGCGTTTATTTTGTACAAATAGCTGCAAGGATATACAAAAGCAAATGCATTGTAACCGTAACCCCGACGTACCGACGGAAGTTCCGAAGGAGGCGAAACTACGAGAGAACACAGCGGTCGTTGACAGCGCCGCAGTACAGCGATTCCGTTGGGTGGCAGGAGCCTTGATGCATGGGGAGATCTTAAATAAACTACGAAAGGAATATTGTTATGAAAACAAAAAGATTCACAGCTCTGCTGATTTCGATTTTGATGATTTTGCAGATGTTTGTGGTAACTGTGTCAGCGACACGTGACTTGGTTTATACAGCGCCTGTAGCGACTCCTGTTATTGACGGTATTATGGACGAAGCTTGGACAGCAACCGAATGGACGCAGATCGATCTGCCATATGACGGCAGTCTGGACAGCGTTTGTGCTGCACGCGCAAAGATTTTGCACGACGATGAACTCCTGTACTTCCTCGTTGAAGTGACCGATGCAACGCCTGCATTCGGCGAATCCATCGACATCACTGCACGCGACCAGTTTGAAATCTACATTGATGAAGACAACTGTAAGGGTTCTGCGTACTGTAATAATTGTGTCCAGTTTGCGCTGACGCTCGACGGTACTATCCGAGAAGGCACAAATGCCGGTGGAAAGTCTGATATGATCAAGAAATTCAACGTTGGAACCAACGAAGACGGTTATGTTCTTGAATTTTCTGTTGATTTACCGAATGGTATTCCGACAAACGATCAAGCAATCGGTTTAGAGTTCATGTATCAGGTTTGTGACAAAGACGGAACTTTCTTGGAGGCGCTCCGTTGGAACGCTGATACTGCCGGTGGCGATACTCCTCCGTGGCAGGCTCCCGAA
>JAZQWK010000061.1:0-4907 GCA_045632325.1 Eubacteriales bacterium | reverse complement strand
ACCTGTGGAAGAAGTACTATGCCGCTGGTGAAGTGGACAGCAAACGTCCGCTGAACTATCGGCAGTTTTGCCAACGCTACCAGAATTGGCTGGGCAGTAAAAATGTGACATTCCATATTCCTCGCACCCCGGGTGTTACTCTTGAGCTTGACTGCGCAGGAAAGTCGCTGTGGTTGTGTTACCGACATAAACCTGATCGGTAGACGAAAGTAATTACCATTTTAATTTGCGTATCATATAAACTGCAATCCAAAATAACAACAAAAAATACACTTTCTTTTTTTTGGCGAAGAATATTTTACACTTTAATTTTGCCGTTGCGGATGATTTGCTTGCTTCCCGAAACGCCTGCGCTATAACCGGCTGCTCCAAAAAGTCCTTTACAGCCCGAATCCGTTGGCAAAGCGTCAGTTCACGATTCAGCAGTAACACTTGTCGTGCGGCATATAGTCCGTTGTACGCAACAAAACACCGTACTTGCCGATCAAAGATTTCCGGCAATGCAGCAAATTGCCGGTTCATATTGCCAGCAAGAATACTAATCCGCTGAAGCAGCCGTATATCGCAATGATTGACCATGGAGATATGATCCTCTCGATAATGATAACAGGCCTCATTCTCCAAAATCAATATGCTGTTTGCCCGAGCGATACATGGAAAAGAGCAAACTGCATCTTCTCCCAAAGTTACAATGGGGTCTACATCCTTATATACCGTTTTCAGTAATTCCTTGCGAAAAACTTTATTCCATAGAGATGGATTAATACGATATCGATCCAATTGTATATCGTACATCATTTGTGGGAACACGGTGTTTTCCAATTCGACTTTATTGTAATAACCGGATTGAAATGACGTGGTTTCAACGCAGATTCCACCGCAATCCATGCGATTGCAAATCAAGATATCCGCATTTGTTTCACCTGCTTCTTCAAATATGCTTTTGTAAAAATCAGAATCAATCCAGTCATCGCTGTCCACAAACGTAGTATATTCTCCATGTGCGCAGTTCACACCGGTTCGACGCGCAATAACAACGCCATGATTTTCTGTATGCATAACAATCACTCTTTGATCAGCTTTTGCATACTCGTCACAAATGCTCCCACTGCGATCTGTAGAACCGTCATCAACGATAATTAACGCAAAATCAGTAAAAGATTGTCCGAGAATGCTGTCTATACATTGATTTAAATATTTTTCGGTATTATAAACCGGTACCACAATGCTCAATTTGGACATACGCATTCTCCTTATTATTTGTTATCGTCGGTTGTTTCAGTATCGCATTGTTGTTTTGAAAACGGCTTCTTTCCGTCTAACAAATTTTTACAACTGATCAGTGCATTCAAAATAAAAACCACCGGAAATACCACCGCAGATACCTTAATCGCACAGACAAATAGTTCTGGAATTGTGGAAGCTGTCAAATCAAAAATATGCGGAATTTCGTATATCAAACTAATGCTTATACCAAGATTGCAAATCAATTTCACAAGAAATTTGTAAACTGGTCTGTGCAGGATATGTTTAGATAAATACCATACGGCATGGAACGTTCGAAATGTCATCGCCGCAGCAGTTCCCAGCGCGACACCGACAAGCCCCAGAGGCTTGACAAGCAGTAGAGACAGACCGAGATTGATTGCAACCTCACCGATCGCTCCTGTTCTGGTCTCCCGATAGTGTCCGGCAGCGGAGACGATACAACCGAACGGATGACGAATGCTGTAAGCATAGCTTCCGATAATCATCAGATACGCAAACAACGGCTGATAATATTGTGCATCGGTTACGCCATTGGTATAGATTGAAACAAACGGCAGAACCAGAATGGCACATACCGTCGCCACGGCAGTCGAAAGTGCATTGTTCCATGCTTCATACCGATCAACCAACCGATTCAACTGTTTGATCTCATCCCTTGCAAGAAGATTTCCGACAGCGCCGCTCAATCCGGAAGAAATGGAAAGAAGCAGGCTCTCCAAAATATTGATTACCGTATTATATATGGTATATACCGAAATATTTTCCAAAGTTCCGAACAGCGAAAGAATGACGATATCGGTATTGCGATGAATGAAATAGGACAGATGATGCGTCAAGCCATCCCGTTTTTGCGGAATCGGAACAGCGACAGCATCGGTGGAATTTTGAAATGAATAATGCCGATTGACATAGATATGCAACACGATCGGTCTCAAAAGAAAAACAAATGCTGATGCAAACTTTACGACGTGGATGCCCCCGCAAAAGCGGATAATCAGCAGGCATATCAGAAGATTGGCAATCAAAGCAATCATCTGCGTAAACTGGATGATATACAGCTTCTGATCGGCTGACAGCAGAATATTTTGCGGAACAGAACAGTAGTAGCTGAAATAGGTACTGAACCCGAGGATCATAACCATCGAAAAAACGTACAGCCAATCAAACTGCGTATCAACCAAAAATTTCATCACCAGTGCCAATACAACGGCAAATCCGATGAAGATATAGGATATTCTGCGGAAGCTGCGGCGAATTTGGTCATAGATTCCGGACACACCGACCATATCATGGTTGGCAAGAGGCTTGTACAGTGCCGCTTTCATGACACCTCCGATACCGCCTTCAAGAAGAACGGTATACCCCAAAAGCTGCGAAACCGAGGCAACGAGACCGTTTGCTTCTGAGCCAAAGGCAGAAAGGATAAACCGAGGCAGAATCAGACCGCATACTCCCGATACCACCTGAAGCCAAAGAGAGGAAATGATATTCAATTTTGTTTGGCCGGTCTGTTTCATCATGGTTCTGTATTATTTTTCAAACATACTTTTGTTCGGGAGCTTTTTTTCATATATAGCTATGATTTGGGCAGCAATCGGTTCATAATTCTGCAAGCCAACTGAATCATTGATACAAAGCATTTTCAGCTTCGGATCCATAATATCATGCTCAATAGATGATATTTCACTACTCATAAAGGTCAACTTTCCGCGAGATTTTTTAGAAACCGGATAAAAGTTGCCCTGCGCCAACTGCTTATACCGAAAAACACTTTGGCTTACATCTAGCGGTGTCCGAAACTTATTAGAGCAAGTATAATGTAAAATATCGAAGCTTTCCGCCCATGCTTCATCCAAGGTTGTTTTCAGATATGAGTTTGGTAAATGATGGTCTTCAAATCCCTGAAATATATGAACGTTTTCTAATTTCAAAAGATTCTTTAAAAGATTTTTGAAAGGATATTTCCACGTCACATATTTCATTGGTTGTTTTAAAAAGGATTTGATGTAGGAATGATGATTGTTGGTTATCCATGTGCAATTTACTCTACCATGCTCATATATTTCTGTTGTATCAGAATTATAAATATTATTGATATGCGCAAAATCGCACGGCAACCCCTTATGAAAGAAAAAATCGGGTTCTATCGGTCCGTTCAACAGCATATCATCACAGAAGTACACAAAATGCTCGCTTAACCCTTCGATCCTGTGCATATTCAATTCGATGGGATGCGAACTGAACGTCGGCAGATATTCTGCGGGAATGTAGTCCTTGTGATTGACAACGTGCAGCTTGGGATGGTCGGTATTCAACCATTGGGGCAAATGTCCCCAAGTGATAAAATGAATTCGATTGACCCATGGGGCATATGCTTCTACCGCACGGAACCAGTATTTTAAGATGCCCATATCACGGTATCGAGCCGCACATCCGGCAGATTCCGTATCGGGTCTGAATTTTCTGCGTTCCTCCTGCCATGCAGGATCGTTTCCGTCTACCCACGGAATCACGAAATCAATCGTCATGTTTTTTTCCTCCATTCAAAAAGCGTCGTCCGATGTACAGGATATACAACAGACCGATCATCCCCTTTACGGCAAGCAGCATCTTCAATCGCGTTTTTCTCTCACGAATATGCAAAAGCGCATAACGGAATGCCCCATCAATCAGCGGATGCTTCATATAATCCATGATTTTCCTGCGTTTTTCCAAATATGAAGCATTGGAATGATATAGCAGTTCACCGCGAATACATTCCAGTGAATGTCGCGCAAGATATCCGTATGCTTGATGCTCCGCATCAAAACCGCGTTCTGCAAATAATCTTTGAAGCTCTGATCCCAAAAGAATCATTTTGGAAAACAGTTTTTCATTATACGTATTGCAGACCGAGGTCGGATTCTTTCGATAATAATACAACGCACGATCCACGATACAGATCCGTTCCGCATCCAGCATACAGGCGTATGTACACAAGGCATCTTCACAGAAGGTAATGCTGTTATCCACGGCGTTGATCACACCACGGATGATCTCTCTGCGGATCAACTTATTGCAAAAGCTTGGACTAATCGTGGGACCGCAATGCGCATAATCAAACAACATTTTCGAATAGAACGTTTCTTGCAGCTTCTGCTTATCATAGCTGCCGGCATCCATACTAAATTCCAATTTATCAGCACCGTTTGCAGTATAAGCAACCATGCCGCAAATGTAAATGTCCGCAGGTGCGTTGGAAAGCATTGTGCGATACATCTCTCTGTCGATCCAGTCATCGCTGTCAACAAAAGTAATATACTCCCCGACGGACATTTCCACGCCGCACTTTCTTGCGCAAGTAACACCGACCTTTTCAAGATGCGCAACCCTTACCCTATCATCCGTTCGAGCATATTCATCACAAATACTACCGCTTCCGTCGGTGGATCCATCATTTACCAGAATCAGTTCAAAATCTGTAAAGGTTTGCGCGAGAATGCTGTCGATACATTCCCGCAGATAGGTTTCGGTGTTATAAACAGGTACAATAATACTTAATTTTGGCATTGAATCATTCACAATATATCTGCAATCTGTTCTCGTTGTTTTTCGTTATCAAAACAACGATTCTCTCTTTGTTCTGCTTTATCAATCTT
>JAZQWK010000060.1:0-2131 GCA_045632325.1 Eubacteriales bacterium | reverse complement strand
TGAGAACGATATCCGTTATTTCGGCTCGGCATGGGGTTGTGACCGATGCCAGACCGCCTGTCCCCTCAACCGAGATCCCAAACCGACAACCGTCCCGTTCTTCCGTGAGCATCTGCGTCCGTCACTGACTGCAGAAGAGCTCACCAAGATGACGGACGAGGAATTTCACAGCCGCGCCTATGCGTGGAGAAAGCGAGCTTGTATCATGCGAAATCTGAATCTGCTGGAGACCGATGCCGCCGTCGGACTTCCGTCCGTATCGGTGCTGGAGGCAATCACGGAAGCCGTACGCCGAGCAGGCGCCGTTATGCGCTCTGCACACGACGTTGAGGCACAGAAGGATGCCATCGACGAAAAGGCAGGACCTGCCAACTTCGTCACGGTATACGACGTGCGCGTGCAGAATATGCTGATGACGTCCCTTCATGAAATCCTGCCCAAGGCACAGTTTTTTGCCGAAGAAAAGGAAAACGATCCGACCATTCTGTCAAAAGGCTATACGTTCATCATCGATCCGATCGACGGCACGACCAATTTCATTCACAACTACGGTATGTCCGCCATTTCCGTCGGTCTTCTGTATTGCGGAACGCCCGTGTTCGGTTTGATCTACGATCCGTACCGCGAGGAGCTGTTTGAAGCACGCCGCGGACTGGGTGCTTTCTGCAACGGACGTCAGATCCATGTTTCCGACAGAGCAGCGGACAAGGGTGTATACGCCGTCGGCACGGCACCGTATTACCGCGAGACACTCGGCGACGCGACGTTTGCCATGATGCGTTCTCTGTTTGAAGCGGGTGTCGATATCCGCCGTCTCGGTTCTGCCGCACTGGATCTTGCCGCTGTGGCATGCGGACGCGCGGACGGCTATGTAGAACTGCTGATCTCCCCGTGGGACTATGCCGCAGGTGCACTGCTCGTCGAGGAAGCAGGCGGCATTGTTACCGACCCTGCCGGCAATTCGATGCAGTATGCAAACCCCTCCGGCATCTGTGCAGGCACGAAAAATACCCATGCACTGCTATTGGAGGCAGCAAAACCCGCAATCGGTTGATTCATCGGACTTTGGCTGCGTTTGTCAGCTTGTCAAATATATTTTTACAGGAGGAATTTCTCATGTTAGAATTCTTAACTTCCATCATGACGTCGCTTGGTGAACTCGCGATGTCGGTCGGCATGAAGCTGATCTATGCGATCATTCTTCTGATCATCGGCTTCAAAATCTCCTCGGCTCTCTGCAAAAAGCTCGAAAAGAGCAAGGGTTTTGAAAAGGTCGACGAAAGCATTTCCAAATTCCTGCTCAGCATTCTCCGCTTTGCACTGAATGCCGTCATTCTGATTTCCGCTGCACTGGTTCTCGGCGTTCCGTCCGCTTCGTTCATTGCGATTCTCGGTTCTGCCGGTCTTGCTGTCGGTATGGCACTGCAGGGTTCCCTTTCCAACCTCGCAGGCTCTATCATGCTCGTCATCTTCAAGCCGTTCAAGGTCGGTGACTACATCGAAGCGGCAGGTGTCGCAGGTACAGTTCAGGAAATCAATGTTTTCTACACCGTTCTGAACACCCCCGACAACAAGCGCATTACCCTTCCCAACGGCACCGTTTCCAACGGTACGATCGTTGACTACTCCACCAACGAAACTCGTCGTGTCGAGCTGCAGTTCGGTGCTGCTTACGGTACCGATGTCACCAAGATGAAGGAACTGATGCTGAAGATTGCCGAAAATCATCCGCTCGTTCTGGACGATCCCGCTCCTGCAGCCCTGTTTACAGCACAGAATGAAAGCTCTCTTGATTTCAAGCTTCGTGTCTGGTGTAAGAGCGCCGATTATTGGACCGTCAATTTTGAAGTCTTTGAACAGGTTCATGAAGCAATGCTCGAAGCAGGCATTGAAATTCCGTTCCCGCAGATGGACGTTCATGTCAAAAACGACTGATTTTTAAACAAAAAGCGGCACTGCTCCAAGTCTCAATGGCTTGCGGCAGTGCCGTTTTATTATTCTGTTACGGTGCTGACACCGTATGCGTCTTCAGATAGTCCACCCAGACGTTCGCAAAGGAACCTCCGATATGAATACCGTCCGAGGTCGCATCGGAAAACAGATTGCCCGTTTCATCCTTCAGCACTTCGCC
>JAZQWK010000059.1:0-8788 GCA_045632325.1 Eubacteriales bacterium | reverse complement strand
TGATTTTGGGATGTGAGAGTGCCGGGAGTGAAGCGGCAGCACCGAATACGTGGACCGTCCCTTTGGTCATTGCGGACAAAGCGGACGGAGAGATCGTGTCGGCAGCTCCTACGGTTTTGGCTCAGGCGATCCGCGACAGTGTAGACGTATACGATGCCTGCATTATCAACGTGAGCCTTGGAATAATGGTTGACGATCAAGACGTACGGTCTGCAATCTTATACGCAAGAGAGCAGGGTGCTTTGGTGATCGCTGCTGCAGGCAACGATGGGAAAAGTGACGCATACTACTATCCTGCTGCCTATGACAGCGTACTGTCGGTTGGTTCTCACGACAAGGATCTGCAGGTATCGGATTTTACACAACGAAACGGAACTGTAGATATTTTGGCTTCGGGTGAAGATATCTGGCTTGCTTCCAGAAACGGCAAAACGTACGGTGCCAGGGGAACTTCTTACGCTGCGGGCTACGTCAGTGCCGCTGCTGCGTGTATTATGAAGGCTTGTCCGGCGCTGCACGCTGACGAAGTCATACGATGCATACTGTCCGGTGCAATGGCAGAAAACGATTGGTTGATTCTCGATGCGGAAGCGGCGCTGAAGATTGCCGTCGGAGAGAGCGGGAACCCCAAATAACTATGTCCAATCCGAATCAGTGAAAAAACAACTGCTGCAGATTACCTTAACGGGTATCTGCAGCAGTATTTTTATGCCATCCGACATTCGGTCATCCTTTGTAATGGCGGTATTTTTCAACCGCATCGAGTACGGCTGCCATATTTTCCAGCGGCATATCGTAATTGAATTCGACGTTCAGACCGAGACCGCCTGCGGGCAGATAGAGCGATTCCACACATTCGCCGACGTGATCGAACAGGCGGGAACGGGTTGCGAGCGGGAACAGCTGGCGGTCAAGGTCGAGGTTGATCGTGATGACCTGCTCTTTTCTGCAGACGCGGACGAGATTGTCAAGACCGTTGGCGCGGAACTGCGGGTTGATGATATCGACGCCGCAGGCAACGAGATCGGGCATGATCTCATAAATACAGCCGTCGGTATGCATATAGATGATCTGCTCGGGCTTGTACGCCTTGATCATGCCGTAGAGCTTGCGGTAGCACGGACCCAAATATTTGCGCCACTTTTCTGCACCGATGGCAAGCCCCTTCTGCATGCCGAGGTCGTCGCCGAAATAGACGATATCGCCCATGCGCGGCAGAATCGAGGCAACCTGGTACATATTATACTCGAGTACCTTATCAATGAGGACTTCGATGGTTTTGTCTTCCTCTGCAAAATAGATCATTGCATCCTCAAAGCCGCAGAGGTCAAGCAGACGCAGATACATAAAGCCGTGCGGCAGACGACCGTCGCGGTTGGCGGGAATCTGCAGGGAATAGACATCCTCCTCACATTTCAGCGGATGTCCTGTAACGATGGCTTCGTTGCCGTCGCAAAGATTGCTCCAGACGCAGTTCCACTCATCGATATAGGTACCCTTATGATAGCTTGCGGGCAGGTCTTCGATGATGGTGTTCAAGTTTTTCTTCATGCCGTGGAAGAACTGCGGATACTCGTCGACGAGTCTTTGCAGCTCCTCGCCGTATTTCAGCCATGCGGCGGGAAGAATACCGATGGCGACGGGAATGGTTTCGGGATACTGCATACGGCAGGCTTGCATCAGATCAGACATGGTGGGATTCCTTTCTTCGGTTAAGATATGGCGGTGCGGTTTGTGTTATACGAGCATGAAAAAGTAAGACGCGATCGTTTCTGCGGACGCCTCCATGCCGTTGTCCGTCCAATAGCGAACGGACTCCGTAAAGGCTGCGGCAATATGCCGTACCAGGAGATCCTCGGGAAGCTCCTTTGTCTTTTCCGATGCAAATATCGGGAGCTGTGCACGGATCAATTGCTGCAAGTCAGTCTTGAAATAACGCAGGAACAGTTCATTGTTCGGGCAGGACAAAAGTGTTCTGATGTGTTGATCGTTTTTTTGAATATGCTGCAGTAAATGCAGAAATACGGAATCGGGTGCATCACAGCTGAAAATATGTCGATGCTTGTTCATCGGCTGCTCCAGCGCATCAAAAAGATGGCAAAACAGCTCCTCACAGAGCTCCCGCAGCAGATAGTTCTTCGTTTCAAAATGGGAATAGAACGTCGCGCGACTCACGTCCGCCCGTTCGATGATCTCGTTTACCGTGATTTTGGAGAGTTCTTTTTCGGAGAGCAGAGAGACAAAAGCGTTGAAAATCGCTTCTCTTGATTTGTAATAACGTCTGTCCATACGGATTTTCCATACATTTTTACGGATTTGTTCGGTAACGTACAATATGAGAATTTTGCAGGTTGTTTTCTTATGGCGCTCATGGTATACTGTCATCGAAGCAAGTTTTCTTCATATCAATATTCTATCATAAAAAGGAGAACAAGTCAATGGAACCGACGATGAAAGCGAAGAAAAATATTCTGATTGCGTTTTTGCTGAATCTGTGCTTTGCCGTGTTGGAAGGTATCGGCGGTGTCATGACCGGCAGCATGGCCATTGTGTCCGATGCAGTACATGATTTCGGGGACGCCGTCAGTATCGGTATTTCGTATGCCTTGGAAAAAGTGAGCAGTCGTCCGCAGGATGTGCGTCACTCGTGGGGATATATGCGGTATTCCGTGCTTGGAAGTCTGATCACGACCTTGATTCTGCTGATCGGTTCCGGCGCTGTGATTGTCGGGGCTGTGCACAGATTGCTTGCGCCGACGGAAATCGATTATAACGGTATGATTGTATTTGCGGTTGTCGGTGTCTGCGTCAACGGATGTGCGGCGGTCTTTACGCGTGGGGAAGGCTCGCTGAATCAAAGGGCGGTTAATCTTCATATGCTTGAGGATGTCTTCGGATGGCTCGTTGTTCTGATCGGTGCGATACTGATGCGCTTTGCCGAACTTTCGTATCTTGATCCGATGTTATCGATTGGTGTGTCGCTGTTCATTCTCATTCATGCGGTGCGGAATCTGACAGCGGTATTCGATGTATTTCTTGATAAAACGCCGCGTGAGATCGATATCGCAGAACTAACCCGTCAACTGGCGGCAATCGACGGCGTTGCGGAGATTCATCATCTGCATATCCGCACGCTTGACGGGTATCATCATGACGCTGTCTTGCACGTTGTCACGGATGCGGACGCGCACACCGTCAAAGAACGCGTCCGCCGGCAACTATCAGAGCACGGTATCGGACACGCGACGATTGAGACGGAAGCTGCTTGGGAACACTGTCACGCACGGGAATGTCGGGTCAGGACGGAAGATAGCGCGGAACATCATCACCATCATCATCACAGTCACTAAAATGCAGAGAAGCAGTACGGGTGAGGTACTGCTTCCTGTGATTTATGCGATTATTTCAGATGCTTCATCCAGTAGACCGAATCGTCGACCCAGCGCTCTACCGCCGCATCGTCGTAACCGGGATTGCCGCGGGAGGTCAGCCAGTTGCCGAGTGCCACACCGTGCGGGCCGCGCGGATAGACGTGCATCTCAAACGGAACCTTCTTTGCAGAAAGTGCTTCTGCCATGTAAAGCGCATTTTCGACGGGAACGACCTGATCTTCAGCCGTGTGCATCAAGAACGCGGGAACGGTGTTTTCGTCAATGTGCTTTTCGATAGAGTAAAGGTCAAGCTGCTCGTCGGTCGGTTCGGTCGTGCCAAGGATGTTGTAGAACGAGCCCTTGTGTGCCATCTGACCGGCGGAGAGAACGGCATAGCAGAGTACCATACCCGCAGGTTTGTTCTTTCCGTGAGGAAGACCCGTCATCGCGTCGACGCTGTCTAAATGCCAGAGCGTACCGAGCGAAGCGGATAAATGACCGCCTGCGGAAAAGCCGACACAGAAGACACGGTCGGGATCGATGCAGAACTCTTCCGCATGGTCTTTGATATAAGCCATGGCAAGGGATGCATCGGCAAGCGGACGCGGGAAGACTGCCTTTTTGCCGACGGAATACTTCAGAACGAACGCGTTGACACCGCGTGCCAAATAGGCAAGAGCGATCGGTTCGCCTTCTCTGTCATCGCAGACACAGCCGTAGCCGCCGCCGGGAATGACGAGCATCGCATCGCGCGTTTTCCAGGTTTCATCGGCGACGTACGCTGTCAGCGTAATATCGGGATCGTCGTCCCGGAGATGGATCACTTGATATTTCATGGGAGTTTCCTTTCCTTTATGGAAAAAACAGCGCAGAGAATGCGCTGTTTCTCGCTTTTGATTACTTGTATTCAGGCAGCCAACCGTGGTGCGCTTCGATCAGATCGTCACACATATGGACGATTTCGTCGATGGAAAGCTCGGAGGAGCAGTGCGGGTCGAGCATGGCAGCCTGATAGATGGCTTCCTTCTTCTTGGTGACGGCAGCTTCGATGGTGAGCAGCTGTACGTTGATGTTGGTCATATTCATTGCTGCCAGCTGGGTCGGGAGCTTGCCCTGCCAGCATGGTTCGATACCGGTCTTGTCGACGAGACAGTTGACCTCGACGCACGCTTCACGCGGCAGGTTTTCAATGACACCGCCTGCGTTTGAGACGTTTGCGCAGATCTTGATCGGTACGTTGGTCGTCATGGCTTCCATGATGTAGGATGCAAATTCGTGGGTTCTGGTGTGGGAGACGTCGCCCGTGAGATACTTTTCGCGGTCGTTCTTCCAGCCTGCGATCTGATTGACGCAGCGGCGCGGATATTCATCCAGCGGAATGTTGTAGCGGTCGATCAGTTCGGGATACTTGGACTTGATGAAGAGGTTGTTATATTCCGCATTGTGCTCGGAGGATTCGGTACAGTAGTAGCCAAGGCGGCGGATGTACTCATAGCGGACGAGGTCATAGCAATCGGACTTGCCTGCATCGGCTTCTGCCAGCTTTGCAAATGCCTTTTCCTTGATGGCGGGATACAGGTCGGTACCGTCTGCGTCTTCGATCTCAAGCAGCCAAGCCATGTGGTTGATACCTGCGATGCGTTCACGGATCGGTTCGGTGTACGGGATGCCCAGACCGTCGAGGATGCCGCGGGAGCAGACCTGCGTGGAGTGGCACAGACCAATGGTGTTGATGGGCGTGAAGCGCTGCATGTAGCCTGCGAGCATTGCCATCGGGTTGGTGTAGTTTAAGAACCACGCGCGCGGGCAGACCTCTGCCATATCGTTTGCGAAGTCTTCGAGAACGGGGATGGTACGGAGCGCGCGGAAGATACCGCCGATGCCCATGGTATCAGCGATCGTCTGACGCAGACCGTACTTCTTGGGGATCTCAAAGTCGATGACGGTGCAGGGCTCGTAGCCGCCGACCTGGATCGCGTTGACGACGAAGTTTGCGTCGCGGAGTGCGTCCTTGCGGTTTTCAACGCCGAGGAACTTGGTGATCGTTGCGCGGCCTTCGTTGATGTTCTTGTTCAGCGCGTTGATCATGATGTAGGATTCTTCCAGACGCTCTGCGTCGATGTCGTAAAGCGCGATTTCAAAATCACGCAGTGCCGGAGAGAGCATGGAGTCACCGAGGACGTTCTTTGCAAAAACGGTCGAGCCGGCGCCCATAAATGTAATTTTTCCCATGGTATGTTTCCTTTCGGTTTATAATTTGGTTGGTATTAGTATAACATATTTTCCTTCATTTCGCAAGAGGATTTGAAAAATAATCATTGACAGCCGTATCTCGTCGTGATATACTGACCGTAGAAGGCTATGGTTTCTTATTCTTGATTCGGTTACGAAAAATTTATCATTTTTTGAAAAAAGCGGTCACAAATTCCGTTTTTTTCCGACTTATTGATTGAAGATGAAAATGGAGGTGACGAAGCATGACGGATCATCGGTGGATCAGCGATACAACGGCGAAATACTATAAAGAAATCTACTGCTACTGCCGCAGACACGTGAAAACCGAGGATACGGCGTATGAATTAACGCAGACGGTATTTCTGCGGTTTTGCGAACAGTATCGGACGGTTGCGCGTGAGACGGTACGGGCGTGGCTGTATCGTGTGGCAAAAAACGTCTGCGCCGATCATTATCGTGCAGAATACAGAGACCGGGAATGGAGCACGGATATTCCCGTCGAGCAGTGCGAGGATCTCTTATTCCAAACGGATGCTGCTATGGGGCAAGTGGAATTTTTGGATGCGCTGACCGAACTTTTGGAAAAGCTGACAGATGAGGAGCGAGCGTTGTTCGTTGATCGGTTTCAGAGAGGGTTATCCTATGACGTGCTTGCAGATCAGCAGAAAACCACGCCGTCAGCCGTGCGGAAACGGTGCTCACGGATGCACAAAAAACTGGTGAAATATGCAAAGCTGTTGTTTTTCCTATTGTGCAATGTGAAATGAAGCATACTGAAAAAATTTTTGGAAAGTCGGTCACAAACCCAAGAAAGTTCCGACTTATTGATTGAACGGAGGTGTTGCTCTTATGAAAAAGAACGCAATTTATGAAAATGAAGAAAAGCGACAGGCGATGCGAAATGCGCTGATTCAAAAGATCGACGCGGCACTCGATGCAAAAGAACCCGATATGGACACCGTTGATCTATGCAGGGCACTGCTGGATGCATTGGAGCACGGAAGCTGTCAGCCGGGCAATCTGCGTATGCAAAGAGAGCTTGCGCGTCTTGCGGAGGAGATTGACTACATCCCCAAAGCAAACGCGATGGTGACAGTGAAGCCGATGACGGTGCGCAAAGCATTGGTCGGTGTTTTGGCGGTGTTTATGTGTCTTTTGCTGCTTCCGCTATCGGTGCTGCTTCTGCGCGGCGGCAATCGGGGATTGGCAGACAATGTACCGTCGACGGAAGATGATACGGCGACAACAGAAGCAGCAGAAGTCTTTGGCGGTGTGACGTTCCTGCACGGAGACCGTGTGGCACGGTATGACGATCTCGCCGCTTGCATGAATCAGGAGTTGCCGGATCTTTATTACCCGACGGTATTTCCCGAGGGAATTGAACCGACGTCGGTTGTCGTCACAGAGGATGGAGAAGATATCTGTACAACGATTGGCTTTGGTGATACACCGTACAGTATTTCGGTTTTCTCATGGTCCAGCGAAAAAAATGCGGCGGCAAAAGAAAGCGGTTATGAGACGGATTATCTGCAATATTGGATCAACAGTCCGGAATATTTGCTGTTGGAATATAACAGTGTTTACGAAGGTGACGTCTACCGTCTGTCCGTCTACATAGATTATGACCATGTATACGAGTTCCGTGTTGCCGATGAGGAAATTGCACTTGCGATGATCGAATCTCTTTGCCGTGCCGATACCGATCATATCCATGCATGGAAAACTACGCTGATAGAAATTCCGAGTGAAGAAGATACAATGGCTTTAGAACGGCATATATGGAAGGAATGTTCTGTATGCGGTACGGTAGAAACCACGCTTCCAGCAGATTTTGAACCGACATGGATAAATGCGGAAGAAATGGATCATGTTCATGTGTTGACAAGCAACCTTGTAACCGTGAAAGAGAACGGGAAAAATGTTCGTAAGGTTCAAAGAGTCTGTCGTTTGTGCAAGGAGATTGAAGCGAATACAGAACAGCATGAAGCATCGGTGGAAACCACATTGCCGCCGTACATCGACACAAACGGACACCTTCATGGCTATCCCCAATAAATTGCATCACCCGGCACCTCTGTCAACTGCGGCAGAGGTGCTGTTTTTGATATACCGAAAAAAGAATGATATTGTGTCTTGACAAACCCCACCCATCGTATTATAATGATGATAACAAATTCAATTTCAGCGAAGGAGTTTTACCATCATGAAACTAAAAACCACTCACCGCTTTGATATCGGACGCAATATCGGCTATTCTCATTCCGCAACGGTCAAGCTTGGTGACCGAGAGGGTATGCTGTTTCTGACGACACCGGGCGTCGGCGTTGACCCCGGTGAAGAGCTGTTCCACTATAAGGGCATTGAAAACACGTGGCTTGTCATGTTTGACATGGACGGCAACAAGCTGTGGGAACGGGAGCTTCCCGACGGCGTTTTACCGGGCATTTGGTTCCGCTGTGCCGTGGCGCTTGACATGGACGGTGACGGATACGACGAAATCTACTTTATCAACAATACGGGCGCGCCGTTTTCGTTTATGCACCGCAAGCTCCAGCGTCTGGATGCGCGGACGGGTGAGCTGACCGGCTCGTGGCCGTGGCCGTGGAATACGTTCAACGACCGCATGTCGCTGTGCTACCGCTTCTACCTCGTTGCGGGATATGCATACGGAGAGCCCGTGCTGATTACCTGTCAGGGCACCTACGGCGATATGTATCTGCAGGGCTGGTCGGGCGATATGGAGCCGCGCTGGGAGATCAAGATTCCTGCCGACGCGTTCGGTCCGAAGGCGTCGCACGTCACGCCCGTGCTCGACATCAACGAGGACGGCGTAGACGAGCTGTTTTGGGGTGAGCGGCTGATCTCCGTTGACGACGGACACGAGGTCATTTGTCTGGCGCCCGATTACGACGGTCATTCCGATATCATTCTGCCGTACCGCCATCCCGAAACGGGAAAGTGGTACATCTATACCTGCCGAGAGGGCGGAGAACGGCCGGGCGAGCCGCGCGTTGTGACGTTCCATCCCGACGGAAGCGTTGCGTGGAAGCAGCTTCAGAGCGTGGGACATATGCATACGGGCTGGTGTGCCAACGTCCTTGACGGCTACGGCAAGATCTGCATGGCGATGCGCGAGCATTTCGTTCCCGACGACTGCGGCTTCAATCACGAGATCGACGGCG
>JAZQWK010000058.1:0-3129 GCA_045632325.1 Eubacteriales bacterium | reverse complement strand
TTGCCGAGGTTGCATCGACGGTCAACGAAGTGCTCCTTTCCAAGTATCTGCTTGCAACGGAAACCGACAAGAAGAAGCGCGCGTATATCCTCAACCATCTCTTGGAAGGCTTCCGTACCACCGTCTTCCGCCAGACCCTGTTTGCAGAGTTTGAGCGCAAGGCACACGATATGTACAAGCAGGGTATCCCGCTGACGGCTGAAACGATGAACCGCGTCTACCGTGAGCTCAACGAGCTTTATTACGAGGGCGCAACCGTCAACGAGCTGCAGGATATTGAATGGGCGCGTATTCCGCACTTCTACAATGCGTTCTACGTCTACCAGTATGCAACCGGCTTCTGCTCTGCCGTTGCGATTGCCAACCACATTCTGACGACGGGAGACGCTTCGGGTTATCTGAAGTTCCTCTCCACGGGCGGCTCCGATTATCCGATCGAGGAGCTGCAGATCGCAGGTATTGACCTGACCAAGCCCGATACCGTCAAAAACGCGCTCTCCGTCTTCGCAGACACGCTGGACGAGCTGGAAGCGCTGCTGGAAGAAATCTGATTCCAAATATTTACGGGAGCACCCTTTTCTTTGGGTACTCCCGTATTTTGGTTATTCAGCTGTCGTTTCGTCTGCCGTCAGCGTGTACGTCAGATCTTCTTCTGAACCCGGTGTCTGGAGCGTGATCTTCCATTTTCCGTCGCGCACCATCGTGTACGTCATGTCCGTGCGGTAATAGTAAAGCACCTCGCCCGTGGTCTTATCCTCTGCGCGGCACGTCATCGTAATCAGCGCCTGTGCATTGTTTTCGTCAACGAATGCGGTGACAATCGATTCCGGCTGATACGTCAGAGTCGCGTTCTGCCGCATCGCTTGAAACTGTGCGATATTGAAATTGAGGTCTTCCTTTTCCATGTTGAACAGCGCGTAATACCCTTCGGCATCTCCTTGATTGTAAGCATCCAGATGCGCGATCAGCACGTGCTTGAGCTGCTTTGCGTCTTCGCTGTCACCGTCTTCGTACAGATGACCGTAAGCGGCGTCGTTTTCGTAGGATCTCGCCTCCGCGGAGCAGCCGACCGAGCACAGCGTCAGAAGAAGCACGAGGATCCATAACAAAAGTTGTTTCATGATCGTTTTCATTACTAAAATTTCCTTTCTTGAACTTTTCTGTATTATATCAGATTTTTTCCAAAAAATCAACGGTGAAACTGTAAATTTTTCAAATCAATCGGTTCATGCGATTGGTATGTGATGGTTGTTTGAAAAGAATCGCGTGTTACTTGACATTTTTTTGAATTTCTGATATAATATTAGCATATAGTTAGAAATTGACGATTCATGTTTATATATCGAAAGGAGATATCGATATTGAAAAAAGATATCAGAGCAGAGGGTGCGTACGACAACACCTCGATTGCATCCAAAACCACATACGCACTTGTTGCCGATACGGCAAAGCTGATGGATGACCGCGTTGCAAAGAGAACGGAAGAACACAAGCTGCAGGCAGGCGCACGCCGTATTCTTGCCCTTCTTTCCGTCCGTGACGGTGTTTCCCAGCTCGATCTGATCCACGCTACCCATCTCAAGGCTCCGACCATCAGTCTGATCGTCCAAAAAATGGAGCATGACGGACTGATCTCGCGCAAGGCTGACGATCTTGATATGCGTATGACCCGCGTTTATCTGACGGAGCGCGGAAAAGCCGTCAACGCCGACACCCACCGTGCCGTCTGCGACACCGAGGATGCCGCTATGGCTGATTTTACCGACGCAGAAAAGGAACAGCTCCATTCCCTGCTCGTCCGTATGTATCTCAATATGGAAAACGCCAAAAACGATTGATATCGGAAACGCTGCCGCAAGTTTTTCGCTTGCAGCGGCGTTTTTTTGATTTTGTTCTTGTATCATTCATATTTTTATGGTATAATGACAAAAACGATTCTTTGCATCGACCGTTACGGCGATGCGAAACCAACGGAACAGAAACGGATTTGATTTTATGAAACTGCAAATACTCCCGAAAATACAATCTCCTGCCGATCTCCGTGCGCTTGACGCCGCTTCCCTGCCGCAGCTGGCACGTGAGATCCGCGCATTTCTCGTCGAGCACGTCACAAAACAAGGCGGTCATCTGGCGTCCAATCTCGGCATTGTTGAGTTGACAATGGCGATCCACCGTGTGTTTGACTCGCCGCGCGATCATATCATTTTTGACGTCGGACATCAATCGTACGTTCATAAAATTCTGACGGGACGCGCATGCGATTTTCCGACCCTGCGCAAAAACGGCGGTCTTTCGGGCTTCACCAAACGCGACGAAAGCGAGCACGACCCATTCGGCGCAGGACACGCGTCAACGTCCCTCTCGGCGGCACTCGGCATGGCTGAGGCGGAAGCGGCACGCGGCTCTGATGCGTATACCGTCTGCATCGTCGGTGACGGCGCGTTTACCGGCGGCATGATACACGAAGCGCTCAACAACGTCCGACCGGACCGTCATCTGATTATCATCTTAAACGAAAACGAAATGTCGATCTCGCCCAACCAGGGACGGTTTGCAGATTATCTGTCCGTCATGCGCGCGTCGGCAGGCTATCACGGCATCAAAAACAGTACGCGCCATCTGCTGTCTTCCCTTCCCGTCGTCGGTGACGCCATCGTTGACGGTGTGCGCGACGTCAAGCAGGCACTCAAAAATATGCTCTATCAGTCCAACTATTTTGAGAACATGGGGCTTTACTACCTCGGTCCGATCGACGGAAACGACGTCGAAACGGCGGAAACGATGCTCCGCGTTGCAAAGGAAGCCGGACAGAGCGTGCTTCTTCACGTCAAAACGCAGAAAGGAAAAGGATACGCTCCTGCGGAAACGGCACCGGACGTGTTCCATGCGGTTCCCAAAGAGCAGTATTATCACAAAAAGGAATTTTGCCCCGATACGTCTCTCAATTATTCCGACGTGTTCGGAAAAACGCTGCTGCGTTATATGAGTGAACGCGACGATCTGCGCGTCATCACGGCGGCGATGGCAGTCGGCACAGGACTTCGCTGCGTTGCGGAAGCAAAGCCTGAATATCTTTACGACGTCGGCATTGCAGAGGAGCATGCCGTGACGTTTGCGGCAGGTCTGTCC
>JAZQWK010000057.1:0-4116 GCA_045632325.1 Eubacteriales bacterium | reverse complement strand
ATTACCGTTCCTGCCGGCAGCAACGTTCTGCTGGTATATGAAGCATCTGTCAACGCATTTGCTCCGGCGGATATCGGCGGCACGATTCTCAATACAGCCACAGTGACAGGCGGCGGTCTGTCCACAGCCATTACCGATACCGCACAGATCACCGCGGCATCGGAAGCGTCCCTGACCATCTCCAAGTCCCTCTGTCCCGAAACCGTCGCAGAAAACGGACAGATCACCTACACCTTCGTCATTCAGAATATGGGCAATACTGCTGCCGATGCGACCGACGGTGTCGTTCTGCGTGATATCTTTGATCCGATTCTCGACCCGATCACCGTCACCTATAACGGCGATCCCGTATCGTCTCCCGCGTTTTACACCTATGATGCGGCTACGGGCGACTTTGCAACGGTTCCCGGTGTCATCACGGTTCCTGCGGCGACGTATTCGCAGGATCCCACGACGGGCATCATCACAACCACGCCCGGTGTTGCCGTTGTCCGCGTAACGGGCACTATCTGAACGCTTCACAAAACAAATCGCAGAGGTACGGCTCATCGGCTGTACCTCTGCAATGTTACCCTCTTGCAAAATCAGGGCGGCTGTGCTATAATAACGGCAGAACAACAAAACGGAGGATTTTTGTTATGCAAAACCGATTCGGTATGTTTGTCCACTGGGGACTGTACGCCATTCCCGCCGTTCATGAACAGGTGCTGGCACGCGGCGATTGGAACCATGACGACTATGAAGCCTTAATGCATCGCTTCAATCCGATTCAATATAACCCCGAAGCATGGGTAAAGATGGCACACGACAGCGGTATGTCCTATCTTTGCTTTACAACGAAGCACCACGACGGCTTCTGTATGTGGGACACCAAAGAAACCGATTATAACATCATGAACACGCCCTACGGCAAGGACGTGCTGAAGCAGCTTTCCGACGCCTGCAAAAAGTATAACGTGAAGCTGTCGCTGTACTACTCCAATCCCGACTGGCATCATCCAAATGCATATAATCCCGCCTCCACCCATCAATGGAAGGCAAAAGATCCGGAATTATCCGATATGGATGCCTACGTTGCTTACATCAAAGCACAGATAACGGAGCTTCTTACGGGCTACGGCGCGATTTACACCCTCTTCTGGGACATCCCGCCGCAC
Source organism: Eubacteriales bacterium (assembly GCA_045632325.1). GTDB lineage: Bacteria > Bacillota > Clostridia > Oscillospirales > CAG-272 > RGIG3925. Next base: position 2,959 of record JAZQWK010000057.1, on the reverse strand, counting down.
ATTGAGGACAGAAGCATCAACGAATTGGTACGGAGCCTGCAGCCGCAGATTCTGATCAACAACCGCGGTTTTGATGCGGGTGACTTTGCAACGCCCGAGCGCTCCGTTCCCGACGGCGACCGATTCCCGACGATGACGGAAGCGTGTCAATCGGTCGGTGAGCACAGCTGGGGCTACCGCGCGGAAGAAGATTATTTCTCCGCACGTCATCTAATGGAGTCCATCGACAAGATCATGGCAATGGGCGGCAGTTATCTGCTCAACGTCGGTCCAATGGCAGACGGAACCATTCCCGCACCGTCGGAAGCACTGCTCCGCCGCATCGGTGCATGGTACAAAAAAGCACAAATCTCCCTTGAGAACACCGCTCCCGCCGTACGTTCCTATACGTTGTCGGGCGGAACTCCCCACATCGCTGTGGAAAAAGACGGCGTGACATACTTCCACTTCTACAAGGGACTTCACAGCTCCGGCGTGACGTTCCTTGACGACGATATCCCAACACCGCTCCGCGCGATACTGCTCAATTCCGGAGAAGAATTGCCCATCCGTCATGGAACACTTCCGTCGAAGGTGGACGGCGAGGCCGTTGCACGAAAGACGTATTACTCCATCCGCGAAATTCCCGTGGACGATTATCCGGCAGAGCCGATTGTCATTGCAGTCGAATGGGAATAACAAAAAAGGCTCCCTCGCCAAGGGAGCTGTCAAAAAAAGACGCTTCGGCGTCTTTTTTTGACTGAGGGAGTTATCTTTGACGCGCGGATTCTCCAACTTGGATAACCCCGTTTGTCATGATTACCGTTTCATTCTTGCCAGCATCTTGATGCCAACCTTCAGCGCATCGCAAAGCGCGTTCAACTCCTCCTCGGTGTTGTCCGAACACAGGCTGATGCGCAGCGTCGTGTCTGCCTCAGCCTCGGACAGACCGAAGCACAGAAGCGCACTCGAAATCCGTCCGCTCTGTGCCGAACACGCAGAACCCGAGGAAACGGCAATGCCTTTTCCAGACAGGAAATTCAGCATCGTTTCGCTCTTGATCTTCGGCATACGCAGAGAAACGATATGCGGTGCACGTTCCTTGGATTGCGGGACGTTGACCGCAACCGTGGAGAGAATCGGATCCTCCGCAAGGAGCGCGGGAAGCCTGTCGCGCAGGGCCGTCATTGCGGCGATATCCTGCTCCAGCGACGCGTATCCTGCCGCGGCAGCAGCACCGAAGCCTGCAATTCCCGGCAGATTTTCCGTACCCGAACGGAAGGAAAACTCCTGTCCGCCGCCGAAAATGATCGGCGAAACGGCACGGCGCTTGATCATGTAGGGGGAGATATACAGCGCACCTACGCCTTTGGGACCGTGAATCTTGTGTGCCGATACGGTCACAAGGTCAGCACCGAGCGAAGTCGGCGTAAAGGGAAACTTCAGAAATCCCTGCACTGCATCGGTATGAACAATACAGTCGGGGTTGACACTTTTTGCATAATCGGAAATGGCGCGGATGTCGTTGACGGCACCCGTTTCATTGTTGACAAGCATGACGGTGACGAGAAACGTATCGCGCGTCATCTCACGGCGGAATACATCCATATCAAATACGCCGTGCTTTGTCGGAATATATGCCGCACGGAAGCCCTCTGCCTCCAATGCTTCAACCGTACGCAAAACGGCAGGATGCTCGGAATCTGAGGTGATGATCTTACCGCCCGCAAGCGCTTTTTTGGCGTGTGCGACACCGGTGACGGCAAGGTTATCCGCCTCCGTTCCCGATGCTGTAAAGATCAGATTTTCTTCCTTTGCGCCGCGGACACCGAGAGCGGAGAGAACCTGCTCACGGGCTTTTTTCAGAACGCTGTGCGCCGCAACGCCGACGGCATGGCGGGAGGACGGGTTGCCCCACGCCTCGTCCATGACGTGCAGCATGGCATCCCTTGCCTCGGGGCATAGAGCCGTCGTTGCGCTGTTGTCAAAATAGATGGTCTGCATGCTGTGAAGCTCCACGATCAGCGGAAGTAGAGATGAGACAGAATCTCATTGACGTCCTCAAGGTTGGATTCATAGCTTTCTGCGGTGGACGTATAAGTGATGATATACATCGTAGCACCGCGCAGACAGAGTACCTGCATCCACTGGTACTTGACGCCGCCGACCGTTGCGGTATAGCGGTACTTGAGTGCATCGGTATGACGGGTGGTATCCTCATACGCAGAGCCGACAACGACGTCGGACGGTTCTGCATCGACCATTGCGAAATCCGCAAAGGTTGCCGCAAATTCTTCTGCGAACATATCCCAGTACGCTTCAATGGAGGTAAGCTCTGCCGTCAGTTCGTTTGCCGTTACGGTAACGGACGAGCGTGCGGCATCCTCGACGTAGGCACTGGTCATACCGACGGTCGTTTCGACAAGCCAGTTTGACGGAACCACGAGGTCATAGTCGCCCGCTTCACCTGCGATTGCCTGCATATCATTGGGAATCGCAATGCCCGCTTCCGTGACAGAAGGAGAGCAGGAGATGACGGACAGGGAGAGCATCATACACGCCAAAAGTAAAGAAAGAAGTTTGGTCAGTTTCATTGTCATTCATTTTCCTTTATAAAATGATATAGTAACATATATTGTACCGCGTTTTTACCGCGATTTCAACGGGGATTTGTAAATTTTTATCGGAACAGGATGTAATACATCCTCACAGCACCACAACGCCGAATCGGCTTTCCATTGCCTGCCGCAAAAGTGCGTTTTCCGGCTTTTGCAGCAGCGGATCAAACGCGGCAATTTCATCGGCGGCAGAAAAGGCACGCTGTAAAAACTCCATATCGTCGCAGAACGACGCCATGGCAAAGCGCAGTCCTCCCGACTGACGGACATCGTAAGAAACACCGTCGGGATTTGCCGCAAAGAAATCGCCCGGACCGCGCAGCTCAAGGTCCTTTTCGGCAATTTCATAGCCGTTGTTCGTC
>JAZQWK010000056.1:0-10280 GCA_045632325.1 Eubacteriales bacterium | reverse complement strand
GACCATTCCAAATGACTTGAGATCCTTCGCTTTGTGACAGCAGAAACCGATATATCTTTGCTGTCTGCTTTCATGACCGTCTGCTCCGCTGCCGACCGCAATGTCTACAACGGCATACGCGGACCGATACCGCTCGGAAATCTGCGCGATGGCAGCAGCGTTGTATAATGGGTACATCCCCTGACGGATGCTTCGTCCTTCATGGTTGCCGTCTACACAACATATCGTTCTGTCGCGGAGATCTTTGAATTGCTCGGTCACGAATTCTTGCTGATCGATTGGTGCCATCGTCTGTTTGAGCGGATCGGACCGGCTGCCACAGAGTGCGTCTTCCAGTAAGTCGCCAACCCATATGACGTATCGGTTCCGAGCGGACAGTATGTGCTGTTTGAGCCGCATATACCGCTTTACATCGAAGCATTCGTTTCCTACATGAAGGTCGTGAATCGGATAGATTTCGACAGTATCGAGATCCTTCGGACACTTGAATATGATCGGCTTGGTTTCAGGATACATATGCTCTCCTCTTTTCTGCATCCTGGTTATTCGCCGTCCGGTTCGGAGTCGCTCGGTTCGGACGGTTCGTCTTCGCTCGGAAAGATATCGGAAAGATATTCCGTAACGACATTCATCGAAACGTCTTTGTGGTAGATGCCGGTGCTGATTTCAAGTGTCGTTGCGAGGAATGCAGCGACCGCGACGATCGTGTTATTGATGGCCTGACCATACGGCAGATTCCAAATCTGGCACAACGCGAGATACAGAATACCGAGTGCCGGCAGCCATCTCTGGATCTTGTTGAGGATATCGTACAGTTTGTTATCGAGTTTCATTTTACTTCTCCTTCCGGTGCGTGGTCATATGGTTTGAGATGCTCTTCGTAGTATTTCTTTACGTCACCGTTTCCGCCGAGATCGATATATTTCTTTGCAGCTGCAATTCGCTCGGACAACGGCATATTCTCTTGCATGACGGTAAGTTTCAGTATGGACTTCTGTTGTTCCGTATCGTTAGCAAGCAGAGTGTCTACAGATTCTTTTAGTTCCTTGAAATACTGTTTCACCTTTTTGATAACTCCGACAATTTTGACTCCGAGCGCAATGATTGCCGCGATGGCACCGCAGACGGAACCGAGCAATAATATCGTTTTGACCAGTTCGCTATTCTCCATATTCGATTACCTCGGTGTACTTCGGTTTGTTTGTGATATATCCGACCTGATCTTCAAAACCGATCATGTACCAACCGGAGTCGGCAGTTCCGAGCAGAGGATACTGTTCGCCACGATGCGCGATACCGATTGCATGGTATAGCACCGATCCGCCTTTACGGACTCGGACGGATCTGCCGAGCACCTTGACGTACCATCCGCTCGGAATCGGTTCAGGGGGATCCGGTTCCGGTGTGGGGGTTGGTTCCGGTGTGGGGGCATCATGTTCCAACGCCTTGAACCATGCCGTCTTTGCCCAAAAACTCGACTTGTACGTTTCGGCAACGACACCGTCCGCTCTGCCCTTCGCATGATACTGCTTGCCGTCAAAGTACATACCGACATGGGTTTCATCATTCGGGTCTTTCGGATTCACTCGGAACAGTAACGTACCGTTTTCGACAGTTTCGGTCGGTTCGCACTTTTCATACAGACCGTCACAATTTGTGCGGTCTTTCAACGCGCCAATCTGCTTTAGGCAATACGAAACATACCCACTACAATCGAAGCACCGTGCGACATCCGCATACGGAGATGCCATAACCGCTTTCCACGCCGCGACAGCATCGTCTGCGTGTTTGCCACCTTCGTTATTCGCTTCTTTCTTGCGAATCCACGCTTCGTTGACGTTTTTGCATAACTGCCCCGAACCACCCCACACAAAGATGGAGTGATTCAGGACTTGCAGTTCTGCTTGTTTATAGAGGTCGGATACCGTAGCCATTACTCTGCGCTCGGAACGTTGTTCCACACCTTACGGTCGAGTTTACCGCCTTCGAGCGTACCCCACTCTACCGCATCGAATTCGTTACCGTCCGCGTTGGTCGCGGCAGAGGCGCAGTAGAGGTGGAACTGACGCTCCATCTGCGCTTTGTCACCAGTACGTTCGTTGGACGATGCCACACCGCCCTTGATGCTTCTGCGAATTGCGTAATAAGTCATGTTTTGATAACCCCCATATTAGTATTCTGTGTATTCAACGATTTCGCCCGATTCATCGGGAACGAGTTCGAAATACTTTCTGTTCTTTTCGTCCGTTACCACTTCGGAATGAAGCGTGTCGGTGCGAGTGTCCTTTAATTTGTAACCATCGGGTGCGATAAGTCTAACCATGCTGATACCCCCTTATTCCGATACCCAAGAGTATGTGACCGCGCCGCCCGACACGGTTGCTTTCAGTACAAACGTGCCGTTCGTGTCTGTCGAACACGCAGGACACCGCGTTGTCAACCCCGAAATGGTGCTGTTGGACGAAAGCGCAACGTATTCGTTCAAGCCATCGGTTTGGCGAACGATGTAGTCACCGTCACCGTTCGAAGGACTATTCGGGCTCATTTCGAGTTTCGAACGGAGATTAGGTTGGTACACCGCGTTCGAGCCGCATGGCATATCAAAGTCGCGTGTTGCCGCGTCAACGAATTCTTCAACGCCCCAATCCGAGCAGATTTGCAGTTCGGTGTACGCATCTGCGGATTCGGTGGTCGGCGTTGCGAGTTCATAGACGAGATAAACGCCGTTCATGGCGGTCTTGAAGGTGTCTTTATCGGAGTAAGCGGAATCCATAATCATAACCTGATTCGCCGTCACGCAGAAGGTCATGTCGTTCGCGACGGAAATCTCTGTCCACTTTCTCGGCGTATACTTGGGCGTAACGGCTTTCGGCACAGTAGATGTTCCGATATTCTTCGCTTGCGGTGAAAGATTCTGCGACAGCATTCTGCCAGAATTAACTGTCCACGTCAGCGTCCCCAAATCGACCACGCCGTACCTTCTCGTCACCGTGCCATCGGGCGTATATTCATCGCCGTCATAGTACAGATTGTTGGACGCATCGAGTTTCGGGATGCCGCGCAGTTCCACATCATCGAGCGCGTAGGTGTGCGCTTCGTAGGGTTCGTATTCGCCGTCACGCTCGCCGTCCCACTTCAAGTGGATGCAAGTGGTCGTGCTGTTTCCGCCAGTTACGGTCAGTTCGCCGTTCGCACTCGGCGTGAAATAGCCGTTTGCATCGGGCGTGATGCTCGTTCCGTCAAGCGACAATGCGGTGTATGCACCAGTAATCTGATACACCATGCCACCGACTACCTTTGCTTTGCCAGTAGACGGATTGTATGCGTTGAAGCCGTATGTGATATGTGCGCTCGTCTTGACCGATTGCAGAGGTGCCGCCGCGTAGGGATAGTACGGTTTGGTGAAGAATCCGTACGATTTCAGCCACGCGATACCGCTACCGAGTGTTGCGGAATCGAGCGTTTTTGCGTAGTCGGCAATAGTAGAACCAAACATCACGGTAAGGTCGTGGATTTGCGGATAGACCTTTACTGGCGTTGTAATAATCGTACCCGATTTGACCGCAAGCCACATATTGAATCCACCGTTATTCGGCGCGAAGATTGCATCGGGAATAGCTTTCTTTGTCGATGAGTAGACGATGTAATATGTGGTAGCCGTACCACCGTTGCACCGAACCATGTGTGTGTGGTTTCTGACTTCGGGTAATGTGATTTCATTGCCAATTTTGATTTCGACATACCCAGTTGCGCCGTTCGCATCAGTTTGAATCGAAATCGAGTTGTCGTTATTCTTTGTGAAGGTGACACCATTCAGCGTATATGTGCTACTGCTATAAATGACAGAACTGCTCGGAATTTTGCTTGTACTCCAAACTTGATTCCACGCAACCGTTCCACCAACGACCGCTTTGAGGTTCATTCGGTCACCGACATCTGCCGAGCCGCCAGTCGTGCGGAACACATACGGCGCGTTGTTTTCTACACCCACGGTTGAGATAAGCTGATATGTGTTGCCCGAAGTAAGCAGTTCATACGAACCGTCCACTTTGGCAAGGGTCGCGTCAAGGGCGGATGACAATGCTCTTGCCGAAACGCAACCGTCCTGAAATTTGCTTTCCGTAATACTGTCGTTGTCAAGCTGATCTTCGCCAACCGCACCGTTCGCAATTTTTAAGTTCGTGACCGCGCCGTCCTCAATCTTTGAAGTCACAACCGCACCGTCCGATAGTTCGTCCTCGGTGATGCTGTTGTTGGCGATCTTTGCGGATGTTACCGAGTTTGCCGCGAGTTTAGCGGTTGTTACCGCGCCGTCCGCGAGATTTGCCGTACCGATTGCGCCGTTGGCAGAAAGAGTGTTGATCGAGGATACCGCACCGTCTGCCGTGCTCTGCGCGTTAGCGATGCCGTCCTCGGCGTGATTGAGTTTCGTAGCGGTTACGGTATCGCCTGTTACCCAAGTAGTTTTGGTGTATGCCATATTTTTTCCTTTCTGTAAAAATAGAATAATATGTAAAGTCGATTAACCTACGGACATCGTGCCTACGACACCGTAACCGACGAGGTTGCTGTTTCTGCCGTTTGCTACCGCAAACCAATGCGCCCCGATTGTTCTCGCGGCGCTTGCGGCGTTGTTCAGCTTGACGGTAAAACCGCTTTCGGACACCGACACAAGCGATGCCGTGCAGTTTCCGACGTTCGGCATGAGTGAGGACGAGAGTGTTAGGATAACAACAGGAACGACAGGGAACGCTGTTGTGAACAGGACGCTGACAGAATCGTAAGATGCTGACGCGACAGAGCGCTCCGATACCGTGCCGCAATCGAACAGCAGACCACCGGAAACCGTCGAAGTCGCAATCGGGATTTCGAGATGTACGTCCTCGTTGAACCATGTCGGCTTGTAGAAGTGATTCCAACCGTCCTCGGGGTTCGCGCCGTTGAACGAAATCGTGCCATCGTCTGCCGAACACTCGATGTAGCGGTTGCCCTCTGCAAGAATCTGCGCGGCATACGTAACCGTAGCGAACACATCCTTGACCTCGACGAGCACATCGTATGCTTCGGATGAGGCAAGCCCTGTTATCGTGTACGTGTCGTTGCCGATGTAATCGTCGGGCGTTGCGGTCGTTGCCGTCGTATACGACGCGGCGCTGACGAGTTTGTACTTGACCTTGACTTGCTTCGTGTTCTGATCGCCGACAGACGAAATACTCCAAGCGTATGAAACGGTCGCGGAAGTCGGCGTACCGTCAACACGTGTAAGTGTCGAAATCGACGCGACGGGCGCGGAATACTGATAGACGGAAAGAGTACCCGAAGAGGTGTCTGTTCTGCCTCTGCTGTCCGTAATCGTGACCGTGTATGGCACGTTACCGTAGTTCTGTACGATATTGCTTGTGACGGTCGTGCCGCTTAACGATTGGTTGTTGAAAGATACGACGCAGCTTTGAAGCGTCGCGCCGTAGGCATCGTCGCTGTCGAGCGTCGTAACAAACTTGACCTTCGAACGCCCTTGCACGTAGCTGTCGAAGTTGTTGTAGACGGCCGCGACAGTATCGGACACCGTAACGGTGTCGATTTTCAGCTTTTGATAACCTGCCACCCACAGCGTGATAGTTGTGGTTTTCTGCCCGATGTACGTGCCGCCGTCGTAGGTCTTGCACGTAAGCGTACAGACCGCGCTCGAAGCGTTCGGAAGATTCGTTGCAAGAGAAAGCGGCGGTGTCCACGAAATCGTCGTGCTCGACGTTTTATCCGCAATCGTGCCAGTAGCGCCGGCCCACGAATACGTGACCGTATGCTTGAAACTCGAATTGGCGCGGTTGATCGTAATGCCTTGCGAGTGGTTCAAGATGCCGTCACCCGACACGCTGATGCTTGACGCAGACGCGCCGTAGACCGCGTACATCGTGAACGATCTGTTCGGTGTACTCGGTATCGCCGAGAACGAGAACGTGCCGCCTGCGAAGTATGAGGCGGTTGACGCGCCGCTGTCCGTAGACCATCCCTTAAAGCTGTACCCGCTTTTCGACGGCGTGGTAGAGGGGAGAGTGACGGGAACTTGATCGCCTGCAAGCGCCGAATACGTGCCGGAAAGCGTCGATGGCGCACCCGAGCCGCCGTTCGCGTTGAACGATATGGTGTAAGAACCGTTTACAGTAGATGCCATATTGTTCCCCCTTAAATTCGGTCGAGCGCGAGGTTGCCTTTGCTCGTCTTATGCCACAGCCAGTTATTGCTATCGTCCGTGCCTATCTGCAAGCGCTGTTCGGCTTTGACCCATCCTGTCTGCAAGCCCTCGTTGTTGAAGAAACCGAACGCATCGGAAATATCCGTGCTCGTGTCCGCGCCGTTGAAGAAATAGATGACGTTATTGATGAGTTTCAGCTTGATTTCATCGCCCGTGTTTACGCCGAGGATAATGGCAGGCTCGTTCGTAAAGCGAATGTACGTTTCGCGTGTTTCGGTTTCTGTGTCGAGATCGCCGCGTATCGTCTGCGCGAAAGACCACAGTTGGCTGTTGCTGTCGATAACGGTCGTAAGCGATTCGTCCATCGAGGCAACCGTCGCAACGATTTCGTTGTAAAGCTGAACGAGTTCGGAATAGTTCGCGTCCGAACTGGCGATGCGCGACAGCAGTTCTTCGGATGTGACGCGCAGCTCGTGGATGGTGTGCGCGGTTTGAAGCTGTTGCCGCACGACACGGTTCGGAACGGCAGGGAACTCCGCATCGCCCCGTGCAGAGATTGTCGTTTCGACGGACGAACCCGACCATTTCAAGGTCTGTTGCATGATCGGGATCACGCCCGACCATCCCTTGAACGAGATCGTGATCTTATCGCCTGCACACAGAGACCAGTCTGCAATCGTGCGGAACGATACGGGAACGAACGAGATGTAGTTGCCGCCGAACTGCCCGTACAGCGCGTCGCAAGCGTCCTGTGCGTCCTCGACGGTCGGCAGAGCATTGAAGAAAGCGTTCTCCGTAACGAGATACATATTGCCGCTTCCCGTTTCTACGCCAACGTCATCGTTCGAGGACTTAACGGACATGCCGCCGACGGCGCTGACATCGTACTCGGCTTTGTCGAAATCGAAATAGCCCTCGGCGTTCGTATAGCCGTAAGATGTCGCGTCGTTCCAAATCGGGATAAGCGAAAGCGAACCGTCACGGTCGAATACCGCGTTACAGCCGTTCATCTCGCAGAGATGCGACAGGATGTCGCGGTACGTCATGTTCGCCGCGTCGAACGGCGTTGCGATGTACTCGAACGATTGGCACATGACGGAATTCGTCGTGCCGGAAGCGATGTGTACACCGAGTTCGGTACACATTGAAGAAAAGATGTCCCAAGAATCCAAACCGCTTGAGAAATCGAGCGCCGCAAACCATTCCGAAGCGTCCGTGTCAAGCAGTTGCATCTGATCGTATGCGCTGACGGAGATGTTCGCCACAAGCCGACGCACGGGCGTGTCGATGATGTACACACCCATAGGGCAAGCGTTCCATGTGTTGTTCTTGTACACATCGATGTACACTTTACACCGCCCGAACGCGAACGAGTTCAGACCGCCGTCGTTGTTGACGAACACCGCCGAGAACGTGTTCGACACACACCGCCCGATCTGCGGATTGGAATCGGGGTTGTAGTATTCTTGGATAGTGACAGGCGCTTGCGTCACATTGATGCGTCCGTTGCTGTTCGTGTCAGCTACGTTGTATTTGAGCAACGTGCCGTTCGTCTGCACATCGTTATCGTCCCAACAGTTGACGGAATCACCGATGAAATAGATGCGGATTCGTGTTTTCGGGGACGGCTCTTTGCAAGCGGTATGAAAAATTTCGGGGACGTTTACCATGTCACACCCCTTAATATCCGATAAACGCGTATCGCAATTCGTTGTAGTTTATGATGTTTTTTACCGCGTCTACGTTTCGGACCTCATACTTCACATCTGGCATATAGCAATCATGCACCTTATATGAATCGGTTTCGGGGTCGTAGTACGTAACGCGCAGTTTCCGCTCGGAAACAACCGAGTAGGCCGCAGCGAAGATGCCGTTCAGCGTCGCAATGTCCGAGTTGGTCATGCACGGTGTATTGAATTCGATTTTCGGCGGCATATTATCGACCGTTTCGCGGTGCAGATAACCGTTCGAATCGCGCTCTGCGGACAACTCCATGCGTTGGTCCGGGGTGACGTTGTAGGTTTCTGCTCTCATGTATTTGAGCGGAATCTCAACTTCACTACCGGACGCGCCGACTTTGATTAAATAGCCACTAAATGCCATGTGATACCTCTTTTAACTCCGAGCGTACAACGCGTTCGACCGCGCGACGACCTGACCAAGCTGAACGGACGGCGAGATGACGAGTTCTTTGCCGAGGATCCGCATCAGGATGGAGTTCTGCTGACGGAGCAGATCGTTCTGTTCCGAGTTTGCTTGCGCGACGCCACTCTGGATGCCGGCAACGATTTGGTCGTTCGATGCGACCGCAGTATTGCCACCGATGGTGCCGACAAGTTCCGGTCCGGATTCCCTTGAGAGGAAAAGCTGCCCTTGGTCGACAAATCCGCCCGATGCGTATGCTTGCACCGTGATGTTTCCAAGGTTTCCGTTCGGTTTGCCACCCGTTGCTCCGCTCGGAGCGTTCTGGTACGAATACTTGATGACCGGGTTTGCGGAGAGTTCTTTCGTCAGGTAGTCGTGCATTCCGTCAAACGCTTGACGAGTGGCGTCCGCTGCTGCCGTAGACTTCTTTGTGAGAGTGTCGAACGAGTCAACCGCAATCGGCTTGATTTCCGCAATGTCTTCGTATGTTTCGCCAAGGAATTTCGCGCAAGCGGAGCCGAGTTTGTTTATCCATCCGATGATCGGGTTCAGGATGTTGTTTATAACCCAATTGAACACGATTTGAATCGCAATCTTAATCGAGTTCACAACCTTCATGACGGCGGAATAAACCGAATCGAACACTTCCGCAACCCAAATTGCGAACGGTTCCAGTTTGTCGACAATCCACAGAAGCAAACTCAACACCGGCTCTTTGAGTGTCTGCCATGCTGCTTTCCATACCGCTCGGATAATCTGCGAAACTGCATTAAACAGAGTCTTGAACCATTGCGCGACCGGCGCGAACGTTTCCTTGATTTTCTCCCATGCTTCTGCGAACGGTTTGGTGAATCTGGACTTCATATCGGCAGCGACTTCTGGACTCATCATGGTTCGGAATGCTTCGTCACCTTTGTTCTTGAATTCAAGAACGCTTTCGGTGAGGTTCGTGCCGAAGATCGCGTCAATAGTGCGCGTGAACGGAAGAACAACCGTGTTCAAGATGCTGTCGAACGCGAGTTCAAGGATGGACAGACCGGTCAACCAAAGGTCGCCCGACATGATGCCACGCAGAAGGTCCACAATACCCTTCAACGTATCCGTAACGGTCCGGAGCGGATCGAGAAGAAACGTATTGATACCAAACGAGAGTTCTTCGTTGTTGAATGCGTCAACGAGTTCTTTCCATGCCGTTTTGAGATTCTCGACAGATTCCTTGATTCCAGACTCATCGAACAGATTTTGCAGATACTCGCTAATCGGAGCGTTCTGGAACATTCCGCCGAAGTCCTGACTTGATCCACCACCACCGCCTCCGCCTTTTTCTTGACCGATAACGGTGAGTTCGTCAAATTGTGCGAGCAGACCCTTGACCTTCTTGCTTGCTCCGCCGGCAGAATTCGATACGTCGTCAAGCGCGCCAGGTACGGCTTGCATCCAAGAGTTCTGTCCGTTCAGCAACGCGAAAATCTGCGTCAGTACGCTTGCGAACCGAGTGAGCAAACTGATTGCCGCATTGATTGCCGGTGCGATCGCGGTAAGCAGACCACCAAATGCAGCACCGAGTTGGTTCTTCATGACTTTACTTGCCGATGTGACTTTATCCATCGAGGCAGCAAGCGGACCACCGTTCAGTTTCGACCATTGATATGCCGCTTCAAGACCTTCCTTGAAAGCTGCACCAACTTCCTTTAATGCGGTACGGAGCAAACGGTAGTATGCGATTCTTGCAATGGACCGACCGAATTGAGAGAAGAATCCACCGGCTTTTGCAGCGGCACGACCGGCACTCGTCACAGTTTTTTCGGTTGTGGTCGTTTCCTTCTGTACCGCTCCGAGCGAGGACTCGACGCTATTGAGCCGCTGAACGAGATCACCGAAGGACCCAGAATCGAATCCACGATTGAACGCGCCGAAAGTATCGCGCACTTCGTACCCGATA
>JAZQWK010000055.1:0-1590 GCA_045632325.1 Eubacteriales bacterium | reverse complement strand
CCTTTCCTACTGCTCGATGGGCGCGGCAAATCTGATGCTGTTCAACAAGCAGATGTTCCAGGAGCTCGATCTTGAATACCCTTATCAGCTCGTCAAGGACGGCAAGTGGACGTACGAAACGTGGGAAGCCATGGCAAAGGGTGCAGCAATGGACCTCAACGGTGACGGCAGCATGGACAAGGACTACGACCGTTACGGCTACGTCACGCAGAAGTGGGTCGGTCCCGTTCAGGCGTTTGCAACGAGCGGTCTGCGCGTCGTTTCCAAGGATGAGAACGACATTCCCTATATCTCGATCATGTCCGACAAGACGGTCGAGGTCTTCAACCGTTACTTTGATCTGATCGAATCGGACAATGCGTTCGTCGATACCAACGATCTTTCCTATTCTGCGGACTTTATCAAGATCTTTGAAGAAGGACGCTCGCTGTTTATCGATATGAATATGCACGACGTCGAAACCATGCGTGACATGGACACCGACTTCGGTATCGTTCCGTGGCCGAAGTACGACGAATCGTCGGAATACTGCACCAACGTCGACGCAGGTACCAATATGTGTATCGTGCCGATGACGGCAAGCGATCCCGAGCGTACGTCGATCATTCTCGAGGCCATGAGTGCCATCGGTTACGACAAGGTTCTCCCTGCGTACTATGAAGTCGCGCTGCAGACCAAGGCGTCCCGTGACAACGATTCCGCGGAAATGCTCGACATCATCAAGTCCGCGCGTATTTACGACCTCGGTTATCATAACTACGATACTTCGATGGCGTTCAACAATGAGTTTGTCAACTTCATCGACACGCCCAGCCTCGGCAGAAACTTCACTTCCTGGTATGAAAAGAACATCAAGGCAGCGAACAAGTCGCTGGAAAAGGTGCTCAAGGAATACGTTGACTGAACGGAATAAAAACAGGGTCTGCGGTATAACATACTGCGGACCCGATCTTTTTGGCTGAAACTTCAGAGATAAAAAAATCCTGCCGCGGAAAATTCCGTGACAGGATCGTTTTTTGTGTGATTATCTTGCCATCTCGTAGACGAGCTCGTACAGATCCTTGATCTGTGCTTCGCGCATTGCGCAGAACGCTTCCATTTCCTCACGAACCTTGGGATCGAGAGCAGCGATCTGTTCGTCGGACAGCTTCTTCTTGTACATACGGTCGATGTTCTGTGCGTAGTTGATATCGTAGGTAACGATATCGTAGCCGCGCTGGCAAACGACGATGTTGCTTTCACCTGCGAGCAGACATTCAACGGCCTTCTGACCCATTCTGGATGCAGCGAGACGGTCTTCGAGGGTCGGTCTGCCGCCGCGCTGGACGTGACCGAGACGGGTGAAGCGGGATTCGATGCCGGTAGCAGCCTCGATGCGCTTGGTGAGCTGTTCGCCGTAGTCACCGTTGCCTTCTGCAACAATGACGATAAAGCAGTGCTTGCCGGAGTTCTTTTCTTCGATCAGGCGAGCAAAGCATGCTTCTTCATCGAAGGGAAGCTCGTTGATGCAGACAGCGGATGCGCCGCATGCAACAGCGGTACGAAGTGCGATATGACCTGCATTTCTGCCCATAACCTCAACAACGCTGC
>JAZQWK010000054.1:0-2700 GCA_045632325.1 Eubacteriales bacterium | reverse complement strand
GAATCTTGAAGTGAAGACCCGTTGCCCAGACGGTATGGAATGCGCCGAGACGCTCGACGACAAACGCATGCGCTTGCGTGACGATGTGAATGTTAAGTCGGATCGTAGCCATGTCGTTCTGTGGGCCAAGGAGTTGGCTGTGGGTGTTGTCTTCCTAAGACCGCTTGGCCTCCGACTTAATGAACGGAATCTTGAAGTGAAGACCCGTTGCCCAGACGGTATGGAATGCGCCGAGACGCTCGACGACAAACGCATGCGCTTGCGTGACGATGTGAATGTTGGAAATGATCAGAATGAAAAAGACGGCAACGAGTGCCAAAATGACAATGGGATCCATGAGAGTTCTCCTTTCGTGATTTAAACAATGGGTGTTACGATGAGCTTGACACCTTCGATGCGCAGAACACGCACTTCGGTGCCGACGGGGATTTCGTCGGTGGTCTCATCGGAACGTGCCGACCAGACCTGTCCCATGACGCGCGCCTGACCGGTCTGCGTACGGTCGGAGATCGTTTCGGTGACGATCGCAGTCTGACCGATGACGCGGTCGGCGTTGGTCGGCTGGTGTCTTGGGTGGCGCAGACGAGCGGAGAGCCGCCACGTTGCCGCGAAGACGGTGACCGTAATCAGAAGCCAAACGAGCACCTGCACCCACACGGGGACGGCGAGCAGGGAAAGCACGATGGCGACGAGCGTTCCCGGCATGAACCAGATTGCGATCAGATTCATCGTGTTGACTTCGACAACGACGGACAGAATGAAAAAGCCGATCCAAATATAAAGCATGAAATCAATCATGAGGGTATCTCCTTTCGGTCGGATTTATGCACCCGGGAACTTGACGATCTTCGTGATTTTCGTTTCTTCACCGACCGTCGTCAGCTCAAAGAGCAGGGGAAGCACGTCGGTCGGTCGGATATCGTCGCGGAACGTGCCGTTGTTCTGATAGATCTGATATTTGACGACGTAGTAGCGGCGAACCTCGTTCTGCGAAACGATGGTGTCTGCATCTCCACGG
This sequence comes from Eubacteriales bacterium, assembly GCA_045632325.1. Taxonomy (GTDB): domain Bacteria; phylum Bacillota; class Clostridia; order Oscillospirales; family CAG-272; genus RGIG3925. The sequence continues at coordinate 1,682 of JAZQWK010000054.1, read as the reverse complement.
TGTTCCACGGAGATGGAATGAATCTTCTGCATCGTAAACTTTTCGGGAACGGGATAGCCGTTCTTCTCGTCGTAATCGTCGGAGATGAACGTCTGATAGGTTTCGTAATCGCCGCCGATGACGCAATTGAAATAGTTCTGGAAAAAGACGAGCCCTTCGCCGAAGTAGGCGCCGTCCTCGTCCAGTGCCACCTCGGTGGATTGTGCACCGTCGATATACTTGATGTCGCGGTTCATCGAAAGGTACGCCGCGTCCTCAAAAATATCGGTTTCATAATCTGCGGGTGCAAACAGAATATCGAGCGGTTCATATCCCGATCCGCCGGAATAAAACGCGGTGTAGTAGTCGCCGTTGACGGATACCTCGAAAATGACCGAGACCACGACGGATGCGATCATAATGCCCGCGATGATGAGAAAGCCGATGAGGATCTTTTTGCGCGGCGTCAGCGGCTTCTTTGTCTGACCTTTGGTCTTCTTTGTGTTGTTCGTTGGTGCTTGCAAGACGTGATATCCTTTCCGATACGAGAAAACAAAGAGGGACTGTCGTGCGGCAGTCCCTCATCTGTATCGAATCAATTAGAGAGCGATGTATTTCTTCAGATTTTCGAGACCCCAGGAGATGCCGAGGAGGTTGTCTTCGCAGCCTTCGAATTCGATGGAAACGAATCCGTCGTAGCCGTTCTTCTTCAGCGTCTGGATGCTCTGGCAGATGTGTGCGTCACCGTGACCGACGATGGTACCGCGGAGGTAGTCACCTGCACGGGTCTGGAACCAGCCTGCGCCGGGAGCGATTTCCATGCCGCTCTTCTTGAAGAAGTCCTTTGCATGGACGTGCTTTGCGTAGGGAGCCATGATTGCGACGGACTTCCAGGGATCTTCGTCTGCGCACATGAAGTTACCGAGGTCGACGAGTGCGCCGAAGTTCGGGTGAGCAACGGTGTTGATGAGCTTTTCAACGCGGTTTGCGTCCTGAGAGAAGTAGCCGTGGTTTTCGGTCATCGTGCCGACGCCCTTGGATTCAGCGTAGATTGCAACTTCGCGGATTGCTTCTGCCATGATCGGGAGGCAATCGTCGTAGCCGATGTTGATCTTTCTGCCGCGGGGCTGGGAAGCAACGTCGTGACGCATATTTGCAACGCCGAGTGCTGCTGCCTTGTCAACCATAGCCTTAACGCGTTCGATTTCTGCCTTGGTGTCGCCGCCGGAGCCGTTGATGAAGTCTGCGCCGATGCAGAAGGAGGGACGAGCAAGACCCTTTTCTGCCGCGTATGCACCGATCTTTTCAAGCTCGGAAAGCTCGACGTTAGACCAGCCGGATTCTACGAATTCGATGCCGTCAAAGCCCATTTCTGCTGCCTTGTCGATGACACCGTAAATGCCCAGGGATTCGACGTACTTGCCGAAGCTGTAAGTGCTGACACTTGTTTTCATGATAAAATACCGTTCCTTTCGATATTGTGTTCTATTTGAAGATGTCGGGATAACCGCATCTATCATTCATAATCATTGTACCATAAAAATCGCGGTTTGTAAAGGGATTTGGGAATTTTTCTTTGATAACTTACAGATGACGATTTCTCAACATCTGTAGGGGCGATTCTGTCTGTAAACCTCAAACGCCAGAATCGACGATGCGGAAGCCGCAGACAGTGCCGCGTCAAATCCCCGTCCGTAATCCAG
>JAZQWK010000053.1:0-3115 GCA_045632325.1 Eubacteriales bacterium | reverse complement strand
CACACTTCTTGACGCAGAAGCATGAAAGTGCTATAATATTATATATATGATTTTTTATTTCAGAAATCGTCAGAAAGGAGTTGCCCGGAACAGCTTCCCTTGATCCGCGGCGAAATTTCGCTATGGCAAACGCAAAAATCGTCACCTTTGCAAACCAAAAGGGCGGCGTTGGTAAATCTACATCTGTAGTGAATATAGCCGCATCTCTCGGCGTTCTCGGCAAGCGCGTTCTCGTCGTTGACGTTGACCCGCAGGGCAACACCACCTCCGGCTTCGGCATCAGTAAGAAATCCTCAGCAGGTACCGTGTACGACGTTCTGATCGGCAGAACGGATGCCGCAGACGCTGTACAGAAAACGGAATTTGAGAACATTTCCGTCCTCCCTGCAAACATTTCCCTTGCAGGCGCGGAATTCGAACTCGTCATGGCAGACAACAGAGAATCCCGCCTCAAAACTGCGCTGGAACCGCTTGCTGAACAGTATGATTATATTCTGATCGACTGTCCTCCTTCCCTTGGGATTCTTACCATCAACGCACTTGTCTGCGCCGACGGTCTCGTCGTCCCGATGCAGTGTGAATATTATTCGCTGGAGGGTCTGTCCCAGCTGATGCTCAGTGTGAAACAGATCAAAAAGCGTTTCAATCCCAAGCTGCAGCTGACGGGTATTTTGATTACCATGTACAACGGCCGTCTGAATCTGTCCACACAGGTCATGGACGAGCTGAAAAAATACTACGCAGGAAAAATTTTCAATACCGCAATTTCCCGCAACGTCAAGCTTTCGGAAGCGCCCAGCTTCGGTCAGCCCGTTTGGTACTACGATAAATTCTCCAAGGGTGCCTCACTGTACCATGAGGTCGCAAAGGAACTGATGCAAAAGATCTGACGATCGCAGCAGCGTCCTTCATCATTCAGAAAGGATCATTACCTCACAATGGCAAAAAAACAATCGCTCGGCCGCGGTTTGGAATCACTCTTTTTGGATAACGACGAGCCGGATACCGGTTCGGTTTCCATGCTCCGTGTTTCGGATATCGAACCCAACCCGCTCCAGCCGAGAAAAACATTTGACAACGAGGCTCTGGCACAGCTTGCCGACTCCATTTCCCGTCACGGGCTTCTGCAGCCGATTGCCGTGCGCACCAACGAGTGCGGTTTTTATCGTATCATCGCAGGTGAACGCCGTTGGCGTGCCGCAAAAATGGCAGGTCTGATTGAAATCCCCGCGATCATCTACGATATGGATGACAAGAAAGCGGCAGAGCTTGCGCTGATTGAAAATCTTCAGCGTGAAGACTTAAACCCCATTGAAGAAGCACTTGCATTCCGCTCCCTCATCGACGATTACGACATGACGCAGGAGGAATGTGCAAATCAGATCGGCAAGAGCCGTTCCGCCGTCGCCAATTCCCTCCGTCTGCTCGATCTTCCCGATGCCGTCGTGACGATGGTCGCAAACGGTGATCTCTCCGCAGGTCATGCACGCGCGATTCTGTCTCTGATCCGCGAGGAGGACAAGCTTACGCTTGCACAGCGTATCATCGAGCGCTCCATGTCCGTCCGTGAAGCAGAAGCCGCGGCAAAAGCACTCAACGAGATCGCAAAAGCAGAAGCGCAGGCAGCCGAGAAAGCGCCGCCCGCCGACGATCACGCCGCGAAAATGGCACAGAGCTATCTGCGGTCACTGGAGCAGCGCGTCACCGAAAACCTCGGACGCAAGTTTCGCATCCTCGACGCACAGGACGGAAAACAGAAAAAAATCGAGATTTCCTACGAAAACAGCGAGGATCTCGAGGCACTGCTCAAGCTCCTTTGCGGCGATACGTTTTTTGAAAACAATATCTGACAACAACAGAAATTCACATACAGAAATACAGAAAGGGATCACATCATGATCGATATTCGCTTTTTAAGAGAAAACCCCGAAATTGTCAAACAGAACATCCGCAATAAGTTCCAGGATCACAAGCTTCCGCTCGTTGATGAAGTCATCGCACTGGACGAGGAGCTTCGTGCCGCCATCAAGGAAGCAAACGACCTCCGCGCATCCCGCAACGCGCTGTCCAAGCAGATCGGTATGCTGATGGGTCAGGCAAAGAAGGATCCGTCCAAGGCAGAGGAAGCAGAAGCTGTCAAGGCACAGGTCAAAGCAAACGCGGACCGTCTGGCAGAACTGGAAGTCAAGGAAGGCGAGCTTTCCGAAAAGATCCGCTCCATCATGATGGTCATCCCGAACATCATCGATCCTTCCGTTCCGATCGGTCCCGATGATTCCGCAAACGTGGAACTCGAACGCTTCGGCGAACCTGTTACTCCCGACTTTGATATTCCCTACCACACCGAAATCATGGAAAAGTTCAACGGCATCGATATGGATGCTGCAGGACGCGTTTCCGGTAACGGCTTCTACTATCTGATGGGCGATATTGCGCGTCTGCATGAAGCAGTTCTCGCTTATGCGCGTGACTTCATGATCGAAAAGGGCTTTATTTTCTGCATCCCGCCGTTCATGATCCACGGCAACGTCGTTGAAGGCGTTATGAGCCAGACCGATATGGATGCGATGATGTACAAGATCGAAGGCGAAGACCTGTACCTCATCGGTACCTCCGAGCACTCCATGATCGGTAAGTACATCGACCAAATCATCGCAGAAGACACCCTCCCCCACACGCTGACCTCCTATTCTCCCTGCTTCCGCAAGGAAAAGGGCGCACACGGCATCGAGGAACGCGGCGTTTACCGTATCCACCAGTTCGAAAAGCAGGAAATGATCGTCATCTGTAAGCCGGAAGATTCTATGGACTGGTATGAAAAGATGTGGAAGTATTCCGTTGAACTGTTCCGTTCGCTCGACATTCCCGTCAGACAGTTGGAATGCTGCTCCGGTGACCTCGCTGACCTGAAGGTCAAGTCCTGCGATATCGAGGCGTGGAGCCCCAGACAGCAGAAGTATTTCGAAGTATGCTCCTGCACCAACATGGGTGATGCACAGGCACGCAGACTGAAGATGCGCGTCAAGGGCGCTGACGGCAAGATGTATCTGCCGCACACGCTCAACAATACCGTCGTTGCACCGCCCCGTATGCTGATCGCATTCCTGGAAAACAA